>NZ_CP162139.1:3072500-3391893 GCF_040833985.1 Leptospira sp. WS4.C2 | reverse complement strand
AGTTTCTGGTTGTATTCTTTTTTTCCGATATTGTCTGTGTGACCGGAAACTCGAATTTCCCTATCGGGATATTTTTTTAAGATTTCTGCAATTTTTGCAACAGCGGTTTCGGCATCCGGTTTCAGTTTGCTATCATTAAAATCAAAAAGGATTGAATCTAAAGAAAAAACAATTCCATCTTCTGAAGTACGAACGGAGATGGGAAGTTTTTCAGGCAAAGAATGTTTTTCTGGGATGGGAACTTCTCCTGTATCAGTAATTCGTCCTAAGTTTTCTCCCGTTGGTTCTTTTCCTTTTGTCGGTTCGCCAATTTTTGTGGCCTTTTGATCTCCCGTATAACCGACAATTAAGTCACCAAGGATATCTTCACGAATCGATTCTTTGTCTTTGGCATTTACTTGATTTCGAAGAAAATATATTCCTTTGATATGGAAGTTGGCTTCCTGTACTGTCCCGTTCGGATAAATAAAAGTATAAGATAGTTTTACTTCTTTGAATTCGGGAACACCTTTTGTCGCATTAAAAAAAACAGTGCCTGATGCAAACCCAAAGATTTTATAAGGTACGTTCGGTACCATCTTTTCTGTTTCTGGTTTGTTATAAAAAATCGGATAGGTATAGGTAATTTTTTCACAATTCCCTTTATAATTTCCTTCTGACCAAGGGGCTATGCCTTGGTAGGTATATTCGGGTATCACTTTCACACGAATGCGTTCTGCATTAAAATCAAAGGACTCTTCTGCTGGTAGTTTCCATACATCGGAAACGGACACCGCTTCTTCAGGAAAACTAGGAAAACTGCGAAGGTTTGGCATAATGAATTCATTCGGAACTTCATACCTACCATTGCGAAAGAGTGTAAAATCGGACTCAAACTCTTTGTCCTTCCAAAATGGGCCTGATGTTTTCCCATACCGAATATAAGTATCGAACCAAGCATTCACCAAACAAGAATCAGATGAACATTTTTTTGGTTTCATCACCACTCGATTTTTGTCTTCCCTTTCGACCGTTTTTGCACCGACCCTGAAGAAAACATCATGGTATTCATTTAGTTCTAAAACTTGGTTTTCTTTCCATTTCCACTGGAAGGTTGTTTTTCCTGGCGGAACGGGGGCAGAACCAATCAGGGGTAGAATGATTACAAAACAAAGTATTAACAATCGGCGGAGAGTCTTCACAGAGCAAAGATCGGGGATTTTTTTGAAAAACTGATAGTGGAAATGGAAAAAACTAGCGGTTTTTACGATTGACGAAGGATGGTTTTTGGGCTTTACCTGAATTACCATGAAAAACCTTTCTCTGCTTTTTTACATTTTGATTACAATCAACTTTGTCGCTTGTAAGGACAAACAAACCCTGAAAGTGGCAGGTTCCGAAACCATGAACAGTATGATGCGGTATTTAGGGTCCGAATACGAAAAGGTAAATTCCAATGTCCGTGTAACAGTGGAAGGTGGTGGATCGGAATCGGGAATTGACCGACTTCGCAAAGGCGAAATTGATATGGCTGTCTCTTCTCGTGACTTAAACCAAGCAGAATTTGATGACCTTCGCAAAACGGGGAACTTAGAAAAAGTAAGGTTGGCTTATGATGGAGTCGCTCTGGTTGTGAATCTCAAAAACACAGTATCCAAACTGAACTTAATCCAAACTTCAGATATCTTTTCTGGAAAAATCAAAAACTGGAAGGAAGTGGGGGGAGTGGATGCTCCTATCTCCATCGTCATTCGAAATGATAAATCAGGAACTCAAGACTACTTTCAAAATCACATCCTCAAACGAAAGGATTTGGGTTTGAATGAATTCAACGAGTATAAAGCAAATGTATTTGCTGCGAGTGCAAAAATCGTTAAAGACAATGCGGAGATGTCAAAATTCATCCAGGAAAATCCAAATAGCATTGGTTATATGGGAATGGGTTCTGCTCTTGTAGAAAACAAAGACAAACTTAAAGCCCTAGATTATGCTAGAACGAACAAAGATCCTTTTGTGTCTCCTTCGGTCAGAAATGTTTATGATAGAAAGTACAGACTGGCTCGGGAACTCTTTATGATTTACAAAACAGACCAAGGTGATAAAATTGATGCCTTTGTTACTTTTCTTACCAGCGAACAAGGCCAGGTGGCAGTGCTACAATCGGGATATTTAAGAGCTTCTCTTCCCGAAGTGGAAGTTTCTGCAGAACCGGTGAAATAGGGTGGGACTCAGTTAGTAAACCAAAACTCGGTTATTACTATAATCTGCAATGTACAACCGACCTTGTCTATCAAAATGAATAGCGGTCGGTCTATATAAATTTTGAGCTGTAGGTGTACCAATCCCGCAAGAGCCGTTATTGTTATCTGCACCACAATTTAGATTACCGAATTGACCCACAACCGCAGTGGCTGTCATCCCAGAAGTTACGTTTGTTTTGGGATAAATAAGGACACGATGCCCATTGAGATCTGCCACAAATAAATTTTCACTTTGATCTAAAGATACTGCAACAGGATTGTTTAGGCCGTTACTGGTAGTGGCAGCAGCATTGGAAATAAAGGTCGGTTGGCCATAAACCTTTGTTGCTACGTTAGAACCTTTTGGATAATACACCACTCGATTGTTTGATGTATCTGCAATATAAATTCCCCCTTCATAATCTGAAACCACTCCCTGGTTTGAATTGAGGCCACTCGCCGAAGTAGTAGCACCATTACTTACAAAATCTGGCTGTCCATATACTTCTGTAGCTAAATTTGAATCTTTTGGGAAATAAAGAACACGGCTATTCCCAGAATCAGAAACATAAATACCTCCCTTATTATCTAAATTCAAACCAATGGGAGAATAGAAATTTGATTCTGAAGCAACACCTCCACCCGGCGTGAAAAAATCAGGAACTCCGATCGCTCGGAAAGGAATCGTGCTCTGATTCTCATAAACTAATAACCTACGGTTCGCTCCTGTATCAGCCACAAAAAGATTGTTTGAGCTATCGAGAATGATTCCTCGTGGATTATTCAAAGTGGTCGCTGCTACAGAGCCAAGTGCCGTACAACTTTGATTTGTATGGGCATTGGCAATGTCACAAGTAAACAATCCATGTTGTCCATACACTCGCGTCGCTGTTGTTTGGCCTGCTGGATAATACAAGACACGATTGCCACTTGCTATATAAGTCCCGTCAAAATTGTCAGTGATGACTGCATTGGGTCCCGAAAGGTTTTCAGCAGTCACAGGTCCTCCACTGCCGCAACTTCCATTTACGTAAGGATCACCACAGTTCAAATTTCCTAGCTGTCCATAGACTTTTGTTGCTACCAAATCTCGAACTTGAATTGTGATTTGTCCAAGAGCCACACCTTTGCGATAAACAGTATAATTTTGTCTTTCTATCGGTGACGACGGAATTCCGGAAAGGGCTCCTGTATTCGGATCAACATACAATCCTTCTGGAAGGTTTGGGCGAATAATTACATCCGATTTAGAACCTAATTTTGGTAATACGGAAATGGGAATAGATTTATAAAAAGTAAATTCCGTGAACCGGTATAAATCACCTGCATTGACAACTTGTAATTGGCAAAAACCACCTTCAATACTTGCTGAAACAATTAGTTGGGGGAAGAAGTCCTTTGATTCACTATCGCAAGGATTGGATAAAGATGCTATTTGGCAGTTTTGTGAAAAAAACAAAACCAAAGAAAAGAAAATCAAACGAAAATTCATCACATACATTATGCTAAACAAAAGATTTACTAACTATGGTCAACAGTTGGTAAAATTTTAAGAAAAAATTTTTTTCCACTTAGAAATATCCTTAATTTTCTTTCGACTCAACTGAAATACGGGTACTGGACTTCCTACTCCCTTGAGAGTCGCATGTTGTTTGCGAAAAAAATAGCCATGATTTTTCACTAGGTCTTCGGAACCAGTGGCATTCCATACGGTTTCACTCAGCCATACTTCGCCTGATTGGGCAAGCCCTTGTACTCGAGCTGCAATATTGACAGATTGACCAAAATAATCCAATCTTTCATCATTCACAACAGCCAAAGCAGAACCTTCATTCAATCCTACTTTTAAACCAATCTCATAACCTTCTTTTTTCCAATCTAGGTTCATGGAATCGATGCGATCCATCATTTCTAATGAAGCCAGTAAACCCTCCGTGGGAGTCGAGAAGGTTGCCATAATTGCGTCTCCCATAGTTTTAACAATTGCGCCACGGTATTTTCTTACTATTTCGGTGAGGATTCGAAAGTGTTCTTGTACCAAACGATAAGCGAAAATATCGCCTGCAGTATCATACATTTCTGTGGAGCCTTTTAAGTCGGTAAACATGATAGTAAGTGATTTTACGTTCAGATTCAAATCGGGAGATAATTTTTGAATTCGAAATAAATCACGAAAGGATTGGTTATTGAGTAACATCTTTGCAGTTAAAAATGGACTTCGAATCGTAGGATGGTTACTAACAATTCTTTCGATTTCTAAAGGATTAGGGGTAAGGACACTGATTCCCACTCGGAACCGAGTTCGATTATGAATTATAAATTTATAGTTTCCTTGGGGAATTTTTAACTCATAAGGCATCATCCCTTTTTCCATTAAATCAATCACATAAACTTGGTTTGATGGAGGTAATGAGGGATCTAAGGTGAAAAGACTCATTGTATTACGATCAATGCTTACAAATTGAATGAGATTGCCTTGCACTTCCCCTGTTTTCGCTATGAGTTCGATTTCATAAGATTCATCCGGTTGGAGTTTTGTATATCCTCGAATTGTTGACTGAATCCAAGATCTAAGTTCGGGTGATTTATTAAAATTTTCAGAAAAAAAGAATCGAAAGTAATTTTCTACATCTAAAAAAGGATCGAGAGAATTGGTTTGTAAAGAAGGGTGAATTTGAAAGGCAACTTCCACTTGGTCATCTAATAAAGTTGGCACAATTAAGTTACAAGACACACAGTGAAATTCTCTTCCCTGGATTTCATCTAATTTATGGTGGCTATGAACAATTCCTCCACACATAGGACAAATTAGATTATAAGCAAAATCAAATAATCCAACTTTTGCAGCATGAACAAAAAAATCTACAGCGTTATTATCATCTAACTTATGTTCTTCTGCAAATTTTAGCGGATTGACACGGAGTAGTTTCCAATCATCTGATTTTTTTACAAAACCTTCTGCAATTTGAATGACTTCGGGTTTTAAAATGGGAAAAGATCGGAGAGTTTCAAATTTTTGTTTGAGTATGGAGTCTTTCAATCCGTTGCCTCAAGTTTTGCTACATAAGGCAAATTACGATACCGACCTTTATAATCCAAACCATAACCCACAAGAAATTCATCTTCAATAATGAAACCAGGATAATGTACGGGAATATGAGGATTGGCTTTGGTTTGTTTCCAAAACAAGGCGGCTACTCTTAATTCTTTGGGATTGTGTTTTCCCACTTCTTCCAAAAGATATTCTAAAGTTTTTCCTGTATCCACAATGTCTTCCACAAGGAGAACGGATTTATTTTTCACAGATTTTTTCAGTTCTTTGGTGATTTTTAAATTTCCAGAAGTAGTTCCTTCTCCATAGGAAGAGGCAGCCATAAAGTCTACCTCGTGTGGGATGGCAATGCTACGGCAAAGATCCGCTGTAAAGATAAAACCACCGTTCAAGATCCCAATCACAACTAGGTCTTTGCTTAGGAAATCGCGCGAGATCTCCCGTGCCAGTTCTTCTACCCGATGATGGATTCGTTCTTCTGAATATAGTGGTTTCATTCTTTTCCTATTTGCCCAGGGATCCAGAATACTGCCAATTGGCAACTTCCCCAACTAAGATTTTTCCATGATTCTTCGGAAAAACTCAAGCCGAGAAACGAGGCAGTCGGAAATTTCTGAAATTTTGTGGGAGAGGTTTCCCCAAAAAGTAAGGCAGATCCGAGTTCTTCCAACCCAGGATTATGGCCCACAATGCAGACAGAACGAACGCTTGGCGAAAGACCATGTAATAAAAAGAGGAGGTCTTCTTTGTCCGCATCGTAGATGGCTTCGCGTAAGTCCGGTTTTGGAAAACGAAGGATTTCTTTTCGGAGTGAGGAGTAGGTTTTTTGCGTTCGTTCGGCAGGTGAGACCAAACATTGGTCAAATTCAAACCGACCTTCTTTTAAGTATTCTCTGAGGGCTTTGGTCTGCTCTTTCCCTCGACGTGAGAGAGACCGTTCCAAATCAGAATCGTAAGGTTCATCCCATTCTGACTTGGCATGGCGAAGTAAATAAATTTGTTTCATACTAATAGATTAGTCGAAACAAACGATTGGGAAATCACGAAACTGCTATTTTTGTATTTCTTTTTCGTATTTGGAAATGAGTTCGTTGTTGTTTTTACAAGAGAATTTGGTACGCATTTGATTGAGATGGTATTCCACTGTCTTTCTTGACTTTTGGATTCTGTCCGCCACTTCATTTTGAGACAAACCTTGTACAAGTAAGTTTAGAATTTCCATTTGGAAAGCAGAGAAAG
The DNA here is from genome assembly GCF_040833985.1 of Leptospira sp. WS4.C2. NCBI lineage: Bacteria > Pseudomonadati > Spirochaetota > Leptospiria > Leptospirales > Leptospiraceae > Leptospira > Leptospira mgodei. Next base: position 3,385,383 of record NZ_CP162139.1, on the reverse strand, counting down.
GAAGTTGGACTTTGCTCACTCCATCGGAAACAAAAGACCCACCTTTCATCACAAGTTCAATGACTTCTGGAAGTTTAGAGATAGGATCTGACTTTAACATGTATCCATCGGCTTTGGCTTTCAATGCATCTTCCACATAAACCCGACTTCCATGTAAGGAAAAGATAATGACTTTCGTTGGTTGGTGTTTTTCTTTAATCTCGCGCAAAACGTCGATTCCGTTGCGATCTGGTAAGTCGATGTCCAAAACCAAAAGGTCAATCGGGTTGGATTCTAAAAAATGGAACAAATCGGCAGCAGTTCGAAATTCTCCGGCAAGAGAAAAGAAAGGATTGGATTTTAGGATAGATATGATTCCTTCTGTGACAACGGAATGGTCTTCTAAGATGGCAATTTTAACGGATTCCACAGCCTTATGATTCTCAGAGTATTCTTCTCATCCATCCAAAAATCTTTTTCAGACTTACTTATTTTTTGTAGATATCCCTTAATTCTGATTCTTTTCTTTCTGGGAACCACCTCCTGTCGGTTTGACGCCTATCCAACCTTACTGGCAAAAGATGGTGTTATGGATGCCAGAACTGCTGACTTTTCAGGGGAAACCATAAATCTTGCTGGGAAATGGGAATTCTATTGGAATGAGTTTTTGGATCCTAAGGGAGATTCTCCCACACAAAAATCCTACCTAAAAGCAGGGGTTCCTTGGTTTTTTCAGGAAAATGAAGATGGGAACGAATACCCAAGTTTTGGATTTGGTACATACCGCCTAACGGTCATTTTGCCAGAATCACAGAATGGAAACGAACCTTTTGCACTTTTGGTTCCCGTACTTCATAGTGCATATAAAATGTATGTAAATGGTGAGTTAGTATCTGAAAACGGAACCATAGCAAAAACAGCTGAGGGACACAGACCTTCCTTCCATTCCAAAATCATTCCCTTGAATCAAGTTTCGAAAAAATTAGATTTGGTAATTCAAATATCCAACTTTTCCCATAAGTACGCCGGTATTCATGGAATCATACGATTAGGAAAACTTCAAAATATCATTCAAATCTGGAATGTAAATTTTACGGTCTCTTGGATCATAATGGTTTTTATGATGTTTTTGGCCATATATCATGCGTTAGTTTATTTTATCAATCGATCCGAACGAAACGCTTTAAGAATGGCCTTTGTATATTTAGGAATTTTAATACTCTCTTCTACACTTATCGAAACAAGGATACTATTTAATCTTTTTTCTGATGATTACTGTATGTCTCTGTTTCGATTCTCTCGAATTGGATTTATTTTGGTTATGTATTTTGGTGCGTATATACTCCTAAACATGACTCAAATGCGGTTTTTTAAACGTATGTTGATTTTTTTAAAACTCTATGCGTTTACCTTTCTTGTAGTAACTATTTTCACACCAGTATCCTATCTCGCTGAAATATCTTTTTATTTTGAAATTCTCTCTGGTGCCTTCGTATTCTTGGGACTTTTTTCTGTTTCACTTGCTTTGTACTTTCAAAGAAAAGAAAGTCGCTTGTATTTCTTCAGTTTGCTTTTGGCCATGATTGGTGGTTTTATTGATTTATTTTTGATTGCCAATCCAAGTTTTGGATACAGACCTATGGGTTTGGTTTCTTTATATTTATTTATTTTTCCGCAAACACTAGGTGTTACCTTAGGTCTTGTTCGTGTTTACAAACGTTCCGAATCATTATCAAAGGAATTATACAAGAGAAAAGAAGCCCTAGAAAAAAAAGTCAAAGCCCGTACATTGGAATTGGAAAAAGCCAATCGTTGGAAGGCAAACTTTGTCTCTCTTATTTCGCATGACTTACGTTCGCCGCTCAATAGTGTAAATCAAATTTTAGATGTAATCGATTTTAGTTTTAATGAATCCACAGAAGTAGAAAAAAAGAAGTTTTTGGAAATTTGTAAAACAGGGGTTACCCAATCGCTACGAATGTTAGAGCAACTCCTGGATGTCAGCAGATTTGATGCTTTTGGAACCAAACTCATCCAAACTCGTTTCTCTGTGAATGAATTACTGAATGAAATCATCGAATCAGTGGAACCACTAGCCACACTCAAAGGCATTCGCATCCAAAAGGACACACCCATACAGGCAGAAATCATCGCAGACCGAACTTTGATTGGAGAGGTGTTTAAAAATATCCTCACTAATTCCATCAAATATTCTTATCTCAATTCCGAAGTATGGATCGGTGTTTCTTATAAAGGAAAATGGATCTCTGTTGAAATTCGTGATCGCGGTTTAGGAATGAGCGAAGAACAAATCCACAAATTGACCGGCGAAGAAAATATCAAAAGTATGCCGGGAACAGCTGGGGAAAGGGGAACGGGACTTGGTTTACAACTCTGTATGAATATCCTCGAAGCCCATTTCGGAAAACTGCGAATCAAATCAGTTCTTGGAGTTGGATCCTCTTTTGAAATCTCTTTATCGAAGAGTACAAAATCTGTTCTCCTTGTAGATGATTCTGGGAACTTTAGGTCTGACCTAGCAGAGGTTATGCGAAGAAATCAGTGGATCGTGATTGAAGCAGGAAATGGAGAAGAGGCAATGTCCCACCTTTCTAGGATCACTCCCTCTCTTCTGATTACAGATTTACATATGCCTGGAATGAATGGGATTTCTTTAATTCACGAATGGGAAGGACGACGACATAAAGACCAAAAGATTCCTATCATACTGATTAGTTCAGATGCTCCTCTTTCTGGTGGTGATAAATTTTTGGAAGAAGAGGGACTAGAAACCATTGTTTCTGCTTATTTTTCTAAGATGTATAAGGCAGAGGATCTCTGCCAACAAATAGAATTTATACTACCCTAATGCACGTTCCATGTGATTTTTGATATGAAGGCTATGGGCCACATCGTACTCTTCTTTGGTCAGTTCCCCATAAGCAAAGTGAGGTCTTAAAGATGATTCCTTAGCTTTCGAAAAATCATCTATGGCTTGAATGAGCCTTTTAATCCCCACTTTTAATTCCGTTGCATTGGTGATATCTTCTGCACCTGGAATGGGTTCTTCCAATCCATGATTCATTTTGTTTTTAAAAGCAAAAATAGAAAAAGCAACTTTACCAACAGAACCTCGAAAGAGTGAGGACTTCATTTCTGGATACCCTTTCAATGAATACTCGATGCTTTGGGCACAGTGGGCAAATACCTTTCCTGGACTCCAATTGCCTGAAAGTTTAAATTCACCAGGATCCGATTGTAATTGCACAAGCAGTACCCGAAGTTCTGAAAGATCATCGGCTTCTAACCATGGTGATTCGATCGATGTTTCCGATTTTGTTTCTTCTTTGGCCGTCCCTTCACTACGAAGGGGCAAATGAAGAACGCTATAAGACAATGCAGTTTTTTGTAAGAACTCTTTTCGTTTCATTCGAATTTTCCTTATACCCAATTGGTTTTTATTTTTTGGAACGAAGTTTCATATTTAAAAATTCAACTATCACAGAAAAACACATCGCAAAGTAAATGTAACCTTTAGGAATGTGTAATTCCAATCCTTCTCCAAGAAGGGCAACTCCAATCAAAATCAGAAAACTAAGAGCTAAAATTTTGATGGTTGGATGTCTGTCTACGAAGTCAGAAATACTTCCGCTAGATAACAACATAAATCCGACAGACAAAACCACGGCTGTAACCATGACACCTAATTGGTCTGTCATACCCACTGCTGTGATGACCGAATCCAAAGAGAACACAATGTCTAAAATCATAATTTGAATGATGACTTTGGTAAAAGAAACTCGTTTCCCAGATCCTTCTTCTAAATCGGGTTCTCCTTCCAATTTGTGATGGATCTCCGTGGTTGACTTAGCAATGAGAAAGAGGCCTCCCAAAATTAGAATGATATCACGACCACTGATGGAATGGTTTAGGACAGTAAAGACCGGGGCTGTGAGTTTCATAATCAAGGAAAGAGAAAATAACAAAAGGATTCGCGTAAACATCGCTAACATCAATCCAATTTGGCGTGCAGACTTTTGTTTGGTTTTTGGCAACCGAGAAGATAGGATGGAGATAAAGATGATGTTGTCGATGCCTAGGACAATTTCCAAAGCAGTCAAAGTAAAGAGCGCAAGCCATATCGATGGGTCGGAGAGGATTTCTATCATAACGTATCCTAAAGTTCTAAAAATGAAAAATGAATCAATCTAAATCCCAAGCTCTGCTTTAAGGAAGTGGGAGATTAACGTCGGTAAAAATACCAACCTTCACATTCTTGGACTAAACGAACTCCTTTCCAGAGATCCAAATGTTCTTTGGTTTCTGTGATACCCCAAGTAAACTTTTCGAAAGGTTTTGCTCCAAGTTCCTTGTCCCAAGTTTTGTTGGAAATCCAGGGGTAGTAGATTCCTTCTTTTGTGAAGGGAACCAAAGTCCAATTTTTGTCTGAAAACGCATAGCTGTATTTGATCGGCCAATATGTGGCGGCCCCAGGAATCTCAGGATCAAACTTGGATAAACATTCCAACCGAAGTGTCCGTTTAGCCTCACCATCTTGAATTGCCTTTGCCAAAAGAGGATACTTCTCATTATAAAAGAAAACAATCCCAATAAACATTGTGATACTAGCAACAGACCGAACGAAGGGAAACATCTCCGCCAAACGAAAGACCAGAAAAAAAATACAAAAAGGTAAAAAGTACAAATAGCGAAAGTTAGGCTCTATCTGGAATATAAATAATGCAATCACAGAAAGGAAGGGTGAGAGCAGTAATACCAAATCCAAAAATCGCTTTTTGACTTCTAAACGTAGGAATAAAAACAAAATATAAATGATACATAGGATAATATAGAAATAGAACCAATCTACGAATAGCGGGTGTTTTGTGATAGAGTCTATAACTCCAGACATCCAAGAATTTGGATCTTTCAAAATCAAAGTTTTGGCTGACTGAATTCTGTCCATCGTGGGAAGTTCTTTGGAAGTAAAAATTCCAATTCCTAAGGTTTGAATTCCTTTTTGCCAAATTTTTCCCAATACAAATCCTAAAATTACCAAACCAATGGGGTAGATCGATTGTTTTCTCAGATGAACCACAACGTACACCAAAAGAAAGGGAGCAATGTTCACGAAGTACCAATATTCAGAAATCCAAACAAGTGAGATCATCAGTAAAAATCTTAAAATCTGAATTCGATTTTTAGAATCCCAGTGATTGATTTCATACAATGTGTAGGCCGCAAAAAGAAAGGTCATCGCATGGAAGGCCGGCAAAAAAAACTGTCCGAGACTATTCGGTATCACGCCAGCGATCGCCAAAAATCCCAGAGAAAATAAATAGGATTTGTTCTTTTTTAGTCCGAGTGCCTTTGCCAAATAAAAAGGCATCACAAAAGACAAAAAGCCGAAGATCCAATGGAACCAGTATACTGATTTTAAGAGAGGATAAACGAGGATGGCAAGAACCATCTCCGGAAAGACATAGGAACAAGGAGGTACGTTCCATCCACGAACTCCAGCCAATCCTCCGACCCAAAAATCGCGAGCAAACAAATAGGGATAAAAAATATCACTATGAGTTCCCTCACCCAAGTGGTGTTCATAAATGGCATCGTAGAACAGGTGGAAGGTGCCAAAAAGTACCAACAAAATCAGAATTGGTTTTATGTTTCGAAATTTCATCACAAAAGCACTGTTAATTTTAACTAATCTATCTTTTCATCAATCAATCTTGGATTCAAAATCCAACCATATACAATTCAACCAAAGCATCCTAGTTCAAATGCAAAACTGATATATACATTAATAACAAACAAGTATACAAACAGCTAAGTTGAATTAATAACTCGGACATTTCCTTTCAAAAGTTTTGAATCTCTCGGGAAAATCCAACTCCACTAAGACCCGTTTGTCGGGGATGAAGGGGTGAGGAAATTCTAATCGTTTTGCAAAAAGTAAAAGTCCATATTGCGTATAGTCCTTTGCGGACCGAGAGTACAAACTGTCCCCCACAACAGGGCAACCTAACTTGGCCATATGAACACGGATCTGGTGGGTACGACCGGTTTCCAAACCCAGTTTCATCAGACTAAATTTACGACCCGTTTGTGTTTGCACAATTTTTTCGGTTTTGTAATGAGTGATGGCCATTCGTCCGTCTTCCCGCACACACATCTTCACTCGTTCTACGGGATGGCGGCCAATCGGTAAGTTGACAGTCCCTTCTCCTTCCACTGGGGCTTGGAGGACCCATGCATAATAAGTTTTATCAACCAATCGGTCTTGGAAAAGTTTAGAAAGTGCTGCATGGGCACGGTCAGTTTTGGCGATGATGAGAACCCCTTCTGTTGGTTTGTCTAACCGGTGCACAATTCCTGGACGACGTTCACCGCCTGTGGCTGATAGGTTTTGGAACTGGTGTAACAGTCCATTGACAAGAGAAGGTTGGTCGTCACCCGGTCCACTGTGGCATGCAATCCCGGCTTTCTTATGGATAACCATAAATTCATCTTCGTCATAAAGGACAGGAATGTCCATTGCAATGGGTTCGAGCCTAGAAGGTGGCCTTGCAATCACATCCACGACATACTCTTCACCAAGAGTTACCTTATACCCGTTTTTATGCGCGAGTTGTTCTTTGGTTTTGTTTGTCACAAATCCAGAATCAATCCACTTTTGAACGGTAGAACGGCTGAGATCGTCTCCGGCATTGTCTTTTAGGAAGACATCCAGGCGACTTTGGTCATAATCTTCGGAAACGGTTAGAAATATTTGCATTTTCGGTTGTTATCTAATGAAAAGAACTAAACTATGGAAACATTAAGGTAGGTCAACTGATGAAAAAAGGATTTTTTTTAAGCCTCATCCTCCTCGCAGGTCTTTCGCTTTCATTAACGAATTGTTCGTCTTCTGAAGAAAAAGAAACTCCCAAAGAAACAACTTCCACAACGGAAACAACATCCACTGTTTCTTCCAGAGATCTCAATGCAGCTCTTTTGGACGAAATCAATGTAGCACTCAAAGACTACCGCTATCCAGACGGCGTTCGTCGCAGAGGTTTTAGCTACAAACAAGCGGACATCCAAGCAGAAGATTTCAAAACTTGGGCAAAAGACAATGTATCTTACATCAAAGATGCTCTTGCTAAACTTCCTGAAGGTTATGCACTGGAAGTGACTGGTCACGCAGATGCATCTGGACCCGAAGAAGCAGAAGGTGCTAAAAAAGGAAACGGATACTATTCACAAATTCGTTCTGACGCAGTCAAAGACGCTCTTGTAAAACAAGGGATCCCTGCAGACAGAATCGTAACAAAAGCTTCTGGTTCTGCAAAACCAATTTCTGGTTTTGATGAAAAAGACGCAATCAACCGTCGAGTGACTTTCCAAGTCGTTTCTAAATAAGAAAGTTCGCTTTCTAAACTAGAGATTTTCTCTAAATGAAAACCCACTTCTTCGGTGGGTTTTTTTATACCCAGAGAGGATTTGTGGGTAGGCACACTCCTTAGTTTAAAAGTTGGGGCGCCTCGGACTTGTTATGCGAATTAAAATTTTTTTCTATAACGACCGCGCTATCCGCTCCAATCCTTCGGATTTCCGCTTCTATCGCTGGCGCATAATGGGAATCTAACACCAAATTTACGAATTATTTTTAATTATTCTAGTTTTGTTTGTTGTTATGTGGATTAAGAATAACGACTGCTATTTTTTTTATGATCTTACTTTTTTTGCTTTATTAAACATTAAATACTAACTGTTCTGATTTAACGGCTATTTTTTAAAAAGATACCATTAGATCAAATTTCGAATTTTCATGACACATTTACCAATACATCGCTTTAATTGTTACTGGGTTATCGCTACATTTGTTCTTTCCATTTCCTTGAATGCATATTTGTTTTTTCAGTCAAGAATACCAACTAATGAGACAATAACCACTCCTAGTCAAGAATGGTATGCCAAATTGGATGTTTTTTACATTCTTATATTCCATTTTTCTGAATCATTCAATTTTAGCATTTGAAAACAAAACTTCAGATTATGAAGCCGGCTATATTTTAGTTCGGTCGCAGGATGCTTATTTTGGCGAATTTAAACGTTCCACAAATGGAGACATTTTTTTAAGAAACGATACAAAAGGTAGGTTATTTGCAAAGGAAGACATTGATGGTGTAGTTTCAAAGGAATACTTCGAAAAAATTAGGAATTCTTCCCCAAATCGCAGTTTGTGGGAATCTGTTTTTTATTTTCATGCGTCCAGTCACTTCCAGTGGCATACGCAAGAAAAAGATGCCATTTCCGAGGACTTGTACACTCGAGTAGTAAAAATCTCGCTATTATTCTTTACTGGTTATTCTTATATTGAGGCCCAAAAAACAAATGCAGCCTTGAAAGATTCCTTCATGGGTTTTAATCATGGCGCTGAATCAAAATTCCAGAGAGCCTATACACAATACCAATTGGCTGCTTTAAGTACAGTGGCCTTTTTTGTTTATTCCAGTACCAAAGCATATTTACGATTTGGAAGGGATGAAAATTTCAAATCATTGAATATACCAATGAGAGAAATTCGTAATTTAGAGGAAACAAACTCTGGACTACAGTTTCAAAATCGAAATCAAAGAATTGAATTCGTAGCAGAACAGAACTTTTAAGGAAATCTAATAAAAATGCTAAAATCGAAAACTATTTTGAATTTTAAAAGTGCAGTATCATTACTATTAATTGCTTTTTTCATTAATTGTATTGAATCAAATTCCGGTAAGGTTCCTCCCTTATTCACTGCCAGTGTAACACCTTACACTCCGGGCGATCTTGGAATTCCAACGCCGCCCGCAAACTCACCACTGGCTACCTTACCCGCAATCTCCAATAGTGAAAGGGCTGCTATTGAGGAAGCTTTCCAAATGATGAGTGAAAATGGGCAACTGGATCAAAAATTTGTAAAAGAATCATCGATCGCATCACGTGACCTACTTATGAACCGTCCTTTAACAGACACTGAATTAGAGGCAAGGGTAGAAGCTGAATTAAAAGGTGAGACCTATCCCGTTCCTTCCTATGGCTCGGAACAGGCAATTTTAGAAAAAGAAAGCCAGGCCGCAGATGCCTTTTACGGACGAGTTGCTAGTGACCTTCCCTCCTTGACTGTACCAGAGTTGGTGAAAGCACGTGAAAACTTCACGCTAAGTCTTGTGATGATTCGATTTATGATGGATTACGGCACTATCGAAAAGGGAATTCCCACTTCTTTCTTGATGATGGCTCGCGAAAAGGCAGTGGCCATCCGCCAGAAAGTTAACGAAGAGCTGATCAAACGAGGAGTAACCACTTTATGAAAACCATCTCATTCATATTACTTAGCACATTATCCCTGTTTGGCTGTTTTCGTAACTCCGATCCTCGAACCGCAGGCATTCCCAGTGACCAACTGGCTCCGTTTCTGCTCTTCTTTGTGGTTCCCAATTTAGACTTCAACCAGTATTGTCCGGCCACTGATCAAATTCCCATTTTAGAACCGGGAACATACAACCGTTATATGGCTGCGGGCGATACTTATATTTTTGATAATCGTGCACGGTTTACGCAAACGGCACCGGCAGGAGAAACCAGATTTTTTACTTTTACGATCCAGGAAAGCCCTAGCCAGAATATCAAGCTGACCTCGCCCGCATGCGGAAATAGTACTTTTGAGGCACCTGCTTATGGCGACTCCGGTTTATCAGGACAATTGGAAAACGTCTATATTGAATTGCAAACACCGCCATTCCCAGCTAGGAGGCGATTTTTTTTCGCGAAACTAACATTGATTTCCGGATCAGGCAATATTTCTATTACTACACCAACTGCTGCAGATCCAGAAAATGCACATTAATAAAAGAGAGAAACAATGTTGAAAGTTAATTTATTCAGACTAATAATTATTTTTGTAATCATTAATGTTGAACCAGTATATGCGGATAAAAATGCATTCAGCTTTATTATTAATGATTCTTTTTTCAATTACGATAGCTTTGTTAAAACTAATTGTAATACGCAGTTCAGTGATTCCCATCCGGCTTCCTTTGAACCCAATAAAACCTTTTTAACCTTTTATGGAGACAGTCTGGGTGATTTTGTGGACGAACCGTTTTACGGATATTTTGGCTGGGATAAATACCTGACGATGATGAATCTTGGAGTGGAATGGAATGTTCAGAATTTAGCCATTGCTGGATATACAACAGAAAGTGTTTATAATTTTAATAAAGATTGTAGTAAATCATATGAACGTCGTATTAACTTTAAAACTTCTCCTAACGTTGCCCTAGAGATTGGGGGGAATGATTTTTGGGCCAATTCCCTCCTTCTTACCTTTATGCCTTGGAAATTTGGAACTGTTGTGGATCGGGTGGTGTACAATACCAAAGCCATCCTTTACCAATTGAGGAATCCGCGTCGTAATAAAAACATATTGGTGATGGGTAACTTTCCAAACCTTTCCTATAGCCCGACCTTGGGTAATACTAGTAGTTATTTTAAAGCTGGTTCAGTACATCCAAATAGTCTCTTTTCTACGAATATGGATCATTTAAAAGAGGAGCAAGCGAAAGCAATGCTGGATGAAGTCCAAAGAGGATTCCTTGTAGCTGCAAGCCTTGGTATTGCCACATTGTTAATTCCTATAGACATAACTAAGTTGAATTTGGAATTATCAAGAGCTATATTAGGAATGAAACAAGCGTACAATGAAGCCATCGCCAAATTAGTTTTAGTCACAAATATTATGGAACTAGATGCGTTACATTCACAGATTAAAAATACAGGAGATTCACCGACTGGCAAAGATAATTGGTATTGGCTTTGGTTACGTACGATTCGAAACAATATCAGCATGGTTACGAGTCTCGGAATGCTCTTTTCTCAAGGTCCTCTGGAACACAGTGTAAATGAAGTCAATCAAAAGTATGGGAATGTACATTTCCTTCCCATGTATCATTTATTCATCCGGCAAAAGGATTGTTTTGAGTTTGGACAGTGTTGGGTAGCTAACCCAACTTTGTATCAAGATCAAATCGGCCATTTAAATTACATTGGCTACACTGTCTGGGCTAGTGCCTTATCGAATAAAGTAGTGGAGCTCAATTGGCATAATTCTCTGGTGAATGGTCCTCCCAAATTTAATGGGGCAGTTTCTATTCCTGGAGATGATACAGTGGTAGTACCTACAATAGATGAATACCCACCAGATTCTGTGGTAATCCACCCTGCCCCAATAGACATTTGGTTAGTCCTTTGTCTTTTTACAGGAAAATGTTGGTAAATTGTCATATTAAAATTTTATACATTCCAATAGGGCTTTTATTTTTTTATTTGGGCTGTATTCAAAAAAATGAATCAAATCCTAGTGTCATTTTGACAATAGTCAGACAAAATCTTTCAAGAAACTTGATTGAGGTTGTTCCTACATTAAAGGCTTGTTTGGTGACTATGCAGATTCCATCTGGAAAAATTACCACTTGTTATGAGGCTACGAAAGATAATTGTAATTTAATTTTTTTTAACAATATACCAACCAACCAAATTTTACAGAACAGAAAAGATGATTTAAACTTCATTAACATCAATTTTCCGAATTGTACCGCTGGTGCTACGCCATTATCCATTCAATATGCAAATTTAGTTCCTCCGACAGGAATGTTATTCAAAAATCTTTTGGACACAAATGGCCCTAACCTTGAAAACCATTTTCGTTTCACGAATCAGGAAAGTTGTAAGGCATTGGGCTTGGAAACATTGGAATTTGTTCCGGTCAATTTTGAAAGGTTAGTCAATTCCGATGAGTTAAAGCAATTAGATAGTTTAGAAGCAGAACTTGCGTTAATCCCTGCAACAACGTCAAATTGTTTTACAGATTTAAATTTTAATCAAAATCTAACCACACTCACAAATAAAATCAGAACAGGGATTTTGCGAACAGGAATTACCTGTGCCTACCAAATAGGAGTTGGTTTTCCTCTCTGTCCTTGGAGCCTTTAATTTTGCAACGTATCATTTTTATTGGATTAGGTCTGATTAGTATTTTGCAGTGTTCCAATCAGTTAGGCAAAAAACCAATCCAGGAAAACTATTTTAATTATCTTTTGCTCACTACTGCGAGTATGCCTTGTCCTCCTCAAGGTTATGAAAATCCATTTCAGTTTAACGATATAGTGGGTGATGTCAAGGCAGGTTTTCTAAATGAACCCGTTGCAGTGAGCTATTTAGATTTAGTTGGTGGTTCTATTCAAGACAATCCTGATAACATTACATTCCAACTAAAACTTGCAAAAATTTCAGAAACTTTAGATGTCAATATCGCAGAGGTAAACGGGACTCCAGAATTTGAATGGTCTTATCGGTTTCAAAGTGATGAGCTATTTAAAATTAGTATTGTCCACTATTCCAACGGGATACCAGAACGGATGTTATTTCAAAATTTAAAGATTATGGTCTGGAAAAATCAAAGTTTTCTTGGTGGCTGTGGAAACCTTCAGATTCAAGGAGATACAATTCATTGGCTTTGCGATAAAATTACGATTCCAAAATTGGCAGAAATTTCTCAAATGAAATCTGTTTCCATAGAATCCAAACAGGTAAATCAGGGCTTAGTTTATTCTGATTGCCATTAAATAATTAGTCCTGTAATTAAGCCATTGACCACTTTATGAAAACCATCTCATTCATATTACTTAGCACATTATCCCTGTTTGGCTGTTTTCGTAACTCCGATCCTCGAACCGCAGGCATTCCCAATGACCAACTGGCTCCGTTTCTGTTGTTCTTTGTGGTTCCCAATTTAGACTTCAACCAGTATTGTCCGGCCACGGACCAAATTCCCATTTTAGAACCGGGAACATACAACCGTTATATGGCTGCGGGCGATACTTATATTTTTGATAATCGTGCACGGTTGAATGCTAAGCAAACTTGGACATCAGCGGAGTATTTTACTTTTAGTATTCAAGAAAATCCGGGTCAGGAAGTTAAACTTACCAGTCCTTGGTGTGGAAATAGCTCTAGTAGTTATCCCGCTCGGAATGATTCTAATTTATCTGGCCAGTTGGAAACTGTTAGGATTCCCTTAAAAGTTCCGCCTTTACCTGTTCAAAGGTATGGTTTTTTTACAACATTAACAATTGTCTCTGGGTCTGGAACTATTAGCTTTACAACACCGAGTGTGCAGGATCCGCCGCAATGATTGTAAGGAGATATTAAATATGTATAATAAAATGAATAAAAAAAAATGGGTTTTTATAGGTTTTCTTGCAATTTGGGTCTCAGCTGTCTTCGCAGACAAAAATAGTTTCAAGGTTTTTTCAATAGCAGAAAATAGGACGGTAAAAAATTTTATAGAGAGTACCGAATGTAATTCTCAATTTGACGATTCTCATCCCGATTCCTTTGAGCCAAACAAAACCTTCCTAACCTTTTATGGAGATAGTCTTGGAGACTTTGTGGAAGAACCTTTGTATGGTTATTTTGGATGGGATAAATACCTGACGATGATGAATCCGCGTAATCAAAACATATTGGTGATGGACAACTTCGCTAAAATGTAGACTGGCTAATCTAAAACTTTCAGGATCGAAAGATGAAGATATTTCGAACTTTCTTGAAAAATGAAACTTTAACATAGTTGGAGAGAACCGGGAAGAAGCGTCCACTTGTCAAAATTTGGATCAAGATTTTCATCAAGAAAAATCAGTTTGATCTCGAAAGAATCAGAGATTAAAAAATTTAAAATATCTGAATGAAAAACGATTTGGTGTTAACGGCAAATAAAGTATCATTGCACCATGGCAAACACTGTTGAAGAATACATCCAATCGTTACCGGAAGAACGAAAAGAGCCATTTTCTAAACTACGAGAGATCATCAAAAAAAATCTTCCCAAAGGTTTTGAAGAAACCATCCAGTACAAGATGATCGGTTATGTTGTCCCTAAAAAAACATATCCAGCAGGTTATCACGTGACCCCAGAGTTTGCCCTTCCCTTTCTGCATATCGCTTCCCAGAAAAATGGTCTCGCTTTGTACCATATGGGAATTTATGCAGATCAAAAATTATTAAAGTGGTTTCAAACAGAATATCCAAAGCATTCTAAAACCAAATTGGATATGGGCAAAAGTTGCATTCGTTTTAAAAAGATAGAGGAGATTCCCTGGAAATTGATTGGAGAGCTTGTGTCGAAAATGAGTCCCAAAGATTGGATTACACTCTATGAGAAAAATTTAAAAGAAACGATATCTAATAAAAAGAATTCTTCCAAAAAGTAAATGTAAGAATAGAAAAAAATTGGAACACAGCAAAAGATTTTAAATCAATTATGTTATATCTCATTATAAAATATTTAGTCACGGCGACACTTGTTGTCGTCATATCGGAAATCGCAAGGAGGAATGATCGAATGGGAAGTCTCATCGCATCTCTTCCATTGGTCACCATTCTCACTTTGTTTTGGTTAAAATTCGAAAATACAGGCACAGAAAAAATTTCCAACCATGCCTATTATACTTTTTGGTTTGTAATTCCAACCTTACCTATGTTTTTGTTATTTCCAAAACTTAATTCCAATTACGGTTTCTGGGTTGCTATTTTAAGTAGCATTGTTTTTACGATTGTTTTGTTTTATCTGTATCAGTTGGTTTTGAGTCGATTGGGAATTCGATTATTATAAAGTAAATATTTGAGGATTACATTTTGTATTTGTCCACGAATCATTTGGTTCCTGTTGCCAAAAAAAGCGAAGCATCTTCCTTCATAAAAATATTTTTCCCATGATAAATTGTCTTCTTTTCTATATTTTTAAATCCAACGTCATTCAGTAAAGATTTCATTTCGAGATCTGTAAATCCGTTGTGCACTTTGGGATGGTTTATTTTTTCATTTTTATCAAAATCAACAACCATCAGCTTTCCGTTAGGGTTTAAGATTTCATAAAAATATTTTAGAATCTTTTTTGTATCAGGAATGTGCAAAAGGACAAGAGAGACAAGGATTAGATCCGATTTTTTATTTTTGGTATTTTGGAGGAAATTGGAATGGATCACTTCTGCATTGGTTGTATTTGTTCTTTTGATTTTCTCTCTGACAATATCCAACATAGGTTCAGAAGAATCGATAAAGACAATCCTACCGACTAAGGAAACCAAATTAAGGCCAACAAGTCCGGTGCCACAACCGTAATCAAATAAAGTTTTTGATTGGCTATCCTTACATTCGTTTTGGATTGCACTAGTTATGACTAGGGCTAATTCTTTTCGTTCCGCTGTATCATACTCTTTGGCGAGTTGGTCGAAAACATTTGGTTCCATAGTGGTATTGTATTAGACGGCGCTGGGAAATTTAAAGGACATTCTTTCCAAGGGTGAACTTCTGAAGTGAAGCGGTTAGTTGCTGGCAAATAAATTAGTGCAATTTTTGTCGATTCTTCATCATTTGAAGAAGAGCCTCCATTCGTTTTTCTCTTGTCTTTAAAGTCTTTGCTGTTTGTAATCGCCAAGCAATTGCATATAAGTTTGTTTTATTCAGTGTTTTAAAGAATTCGTGGGCGTACTGATCTTTTACTAATTTTTCTAGAAAATCAGGGGGAATTTCCATTTGGCTTGGAGAATCATAGGCTTGGTCCCATCTACCATCTTTTTTTGCAGTCTCTATTTCTAATAATCCGCTTGGTTGCATTCGTTTTTCTTTGATAAGCAGATCTGCTCGCTCTCTATTTCGCTTTGACCATTTGCTTTGTGATCTGCGTGGAGTAAATTTCTGAATCCACGATCTTTCATCGTATTTATTTTTCAGACTATCGATCCAGCCGAAGCAAAGAGCTTCATCTAGGGCCTCATCATAGGTAATTGTTTTTTTTCCGGAGTCTTTCTTATAAATTCGAAGCCAAATACCATTAGGAAATGTTGCAAAATTTAACATAAGCCATTCCTTCCATTTCTCTGAGGAAGAAAAAGATTTGATGATTATTTCATTATTTTTATTCATAGAATTTCCATTCATCTGAAATTTTTCATTTACTTATACAATAAAATTTGTAGCAGACCGAGCGACGGTGAAAATCCTGTTAGGCGGAGTCTCTTATTATGGCGTAGGGATTTTCTTCTGCTTTTTTAAATCTTTTTTTTCAATGATCCTGGTTATATAGATCTGATGTAATACGTTGTGCTTTTTGAAAATTAGTTCAAAATCATTTTTACAATCTTGCTCCAATTTAGTTTTGATTTTCCTAACTTCTTTAATGATTAAATCTTCCATTATAAAATCTCCATTAATGTTTCTGGTGTAATCAGTAGAGGTGTTTTTAAATTCAACTCTAGGTTTAAGTCTATCAACGCGCTCTGAGTCCTTGGATTAGAAATATGCTTCACATTCCAACTTCATAATAAGAAGCATAGGCAATATGAATTGTATCATATTTTGATTTATCTGGAATATTTAATTTGGAAAAATATTTTTCTGCAAGTGCCATTATTTCACTAGATTCAGCTGAAATTGGCAAATTTTGCGAAGGTTTCATTTTTTTCTCTGCTTCGAGCTGGTTTCCTTTTGAAATTTCTTCGATGACAGCAAGTGAAATATAACAGTCGAATTTGTACATTTCGTCTTCCCACCAGTCAATTGTAGTCTCCTAACGTGATAGAGTACGAATATCTTTGGATAGTTTTGCAGTATAATAACTTATTACTGATGTTTCGATGTAGACGCGACTTTTCATCTTGTTGGTAGTTTATACTCAGTTATCTCCCTGTAAAGATCAAAAACTCTGGATTTTTATCTCTCTTTTCCTTTATAAATTATTTTAAGAGATTTCGCGTAACGAACTAGGCTTACTGAAGTTGTATGACCCTGAGTCCCGAACGGGAAGTGCACGTAGCTTGCAGATGAAAGCGAGTGACAGGAGGGAAATGTGGCACAGCCCAAGAGAGGCCGTAAGTGTCGAAGGTGCTGTTATGCGAAGGTTCGTATTTACTTCCAATTATATATTCCGATATTTAAACCATCTTTTTTAGCTGCAGTTGCTAGATTATCGTCTGCACTAAGAAAGAAAGTTTCTTCTTCTAATTCTCTGAATAGAAGAATCGCAGAAACGAGGTGAATAGCATCGAAACCTCTAAGTAAATATTTTGAATGAATTCTAACTAATTCAGAATTTATTGAATGATCTACGTTAATTTTGACAAGTTGATCCCAATCAGATTTAAATTGTTTTATAATAGATTCTTTTATTTTTTCAGAGAACTTATCAATTTTTTGTTTTTTATTAATTGTGGCTAGGATTTCTGAATAGCCAACTTGTGATATTGCAATATATCGATTATCTTTCCATATTTTTAATACAGTATCAGAAGCAAATTCATCAAAGTATTTTTTTACAAGAACGCTTGAATCTAAATAATAAAACATTAACGATCGTTAAGTAATATATCAGATGCAGTCATTTTTGACTTTGTTTTAAGCGGAGTAGTCGATTTACTTTGCTTATCCTTACTTGGAAGTTGTATCATACCTTTTTCAGCTAAAAGATACATTTTCTCAATAGTAGATTTTTGTTTTATTGGTTCTTTTATTAGTCTAGCAATTGGTTTTCCGTGATCAGTAACGATTACTTCGTCTCCAAGCCTGGCTTTATCGAGATATTCGCTAAGTTTTGCTTTTAGATCTCTTACTCCGACATAAATCATTCTTTTAACTCCGAAATTGTGGTTACAATTGTAGGATAATGGTTACTTTCAGAGAAATCAAGACGAAAAAATGCCAAATTTATGCTTTTCTTCGTTTAAATAGAAGTTTGCGAACTTTCGCATAACGAACAAGCTAACCGCACTTATGTGAAGCGAATAGAGTTTTAATCGAAAGGATATTCATCTATATGAGTACTTGTAAAAATTGGTTTGGAAAAATATCCAAGATCAGTTTGCATTTCTTCTATTTTGTCTAATTCCTCTTTGGTTAAAGAGTCTATTTCCAGATTAACTAGATCATAAGAAGTTCCTTCAGGATTAATGGGGTCTTTTGCAATTCCAATGACTATTTTATTATCTTTGTGCATCTTTCTAGCGACCCAGCATCGAAGAACTAATTCTCGATTTCGAGTATCCCTATCTCTTTGAATTTTTCCTGGCGCAATTAAGAATACATAAGTTATACCACTGATTGAGGATATTATTCTAGAACGGATTTTTGATTCTGGTTTGTTTATTTCAAGGAAAGAATTTGCTAGAATTCTCCGTGAGAATCTTGTTTCGAGAGCTAATATACGTAATGCTTTGTCAGTTGAATCAAAGTCGGTATCGCCGATTAAAGTATTATTTCTGAAGTCTGAAGTGAAAATGTCTATTAAATTATCCCATAGGAAACTTGTTTCATTTGCATTTATTTTATTTTTGAATTCTTTTTTTTCTTTTACTCCATCCCAAATATCGTCGTTTAAAATTTGAATATCTGCTTTATAGGGAAAATTTCGATTGTTATGTAAATAGATTGCAAGTAAATCCTCCTCCTGAGTAAAGATTACTCTAGATTTTTCAAAAAAATCTTCTTTTCGTTCTAAATATTCAGTAAAGTCCGTAATGGTGTTTAATTCTTTAAATAGAATATGAAGAAACTTTTCATCTATAACATGAACAAATCCTCCTTCGAATTTTCCTTGTATTAAGTGAAATTTATCGCCTCTACCGAAAGCTATTGCAATTCGAAATAATTTAATATTCTCAAAGTTTGTTATCTGAAATTCAGTTTCAAATCGGCTATCATAGAATATCTCTCTTTTATTAATATATCTCTCTGCTCCGTAAATCTGTTTTGCGGAATCTAAAATTGCTTTTCTTTCCCATCTTTCAGATTGAATTTTGAAGGTAGAATTTTCTTTAATAATTATTTCTTTTACTGAAATTATTATTAAATAAGGGTGTATGAAAACTAAAACATCGCATAATTCTTTTTTGTCTTTTTTCCTTTTCGGACTGGGAATCGTCCAAAAACGCAGAAAACTATGCTTGCATAATTCTGTAACTATCCTTTCTGTTTCTGTCATTTAGTTTCTACGATTTCGCATAACTCTATATAACCGCCACCTCACCCTATTTCAATCACAACCAAACCCAGGTTTGAAGAGGCTTTGGCAGGATAAGGTTGCAGGAAGTTTGTCTGCATCCCTTAAATTGATGGCAGTGAGAAGACAAATCTGCAAATTCCTTTTCTTTTCCTCACAGTTATCTTCTGTTGAGATTCGTACGCGACAATTAGATAGAAAAAATAAACTCGATAGGATTACGATAGGAAAGAATAATCTCATTTTACCTCTAAAATCAATATAGAAACCACCTAATGGGAGTAGACGGTTTTTCTATTTTGATCGATTCCTTCACATATCACTTGTTATTGTTGGTTTGTCAAGTAAGGAACCAAAATTCCATTGACTTTAGAAAGAAATCGGAAACCTAACGTTAATCTCTAAGGCTCTCTTAAAAACTCACCATCATCCCCAGATAAATTCCTCTTAAAGTATCAAAGTTTTCCGATTTTTTCGGAAGATTCATCTCCCAATTACCAGTGAGAGAGGGACTCGCAGAACCTAAATTCTCTGTGCTGCGACTGAATTGAATTTCATTATAATGGTAGTAGGAGAATTTAGAGACGATCATATTGTAACCCACAAAGAATTTCATGTTGGAATGAAAAGAGTAGGAAAGAGAACCATCAAATTCATATCCCCGAAAGATTCCTTCTGTACCTGCAGTGGATAAAGAATACTGGAAACGATCTTCCATTAGGTTTGGTTGTTTGAAAAATCGAGTGCCTTGTGTATAAAATACATCCACAGTTAGGTGGAATGCTAAGTCATAAGGAAGCTCGTAGATACTTTGCACAGAGACTTGTGGCCCATAAGTGAAAAAATATTCTTTGAAAGTCCCTTGCCCTAAATAATTTCCATACAGGTAACGATTGATATTACGAATCCCCCCTCCTAGATAAAGTTTCCAATCCTTTATGGGGCTCAAAGATTTGTAAGCATTGAATTCAAATTCCGAACGAGCCATGGGCGAAAGGTAATGCCGAGAAATATTTGGTCCTTGCGATGTTTGTTGGTATAGAAGAGTGTTGGCATTTACAATTTCGATTTCAAAGTAAGAGAGTTCTAATTTAAAACCCTTCGCTAAATTTTCATAACTGAATACAAAAGGAATGAGAACCTTTCCATTTTCCTTTAATGTGGAGCTGGAACGAGTGGGAACCAAGGATTCGTTTTTATCGGTGAGCGATGTGTATTCATAAGGCAAATACTGGTAGGTCTGTCTTTTTAAGAGTAAACTGAATTTTGAGTTTTTACTTTTTTCATCGGGTTCTTGTTTGGTTACCACCGTCTCCGACTCCACTGCAAAAAGCATAGAAGAGAAAAAAACAAGTAAAATGTAAAGGAGGCTCTGTTTCATTTTCCTTTGTTATAGACTGTTTTTAAAAAAAGAGAAACGATTTTTCCATTATTCTTTTCGCATTGTTTTGGGTGTTTCCTAAACATCTTGTAAAAATTCATTTACTGGAAAAAGAATTTCCTAAACATAGAAGGATAGTTTAGAGGTTTCCATGCCAGAATTCTTTTATGCCGATCCCTTCCCACTCGGGGAAGATACCACTCCTTACAAATTGTTAACCAAAGACTTTGTAAGCACCGTCCCATTCGGGGATAAAGAAATTTTAAAAATTGAACCAGAGGGTTTGACCTTCCTTGCGGAAAAAGCCATGGAAGACATCGCTTTTTACCTTCGCCCAGGCCATTTGGAAAAAGTTCGCAAAATTTTAGATGATCCAGAAGCCACTAAAAATGATCGGTTTGTGGCTATGGCCCTTCTCAAAAATGCAGTGATTGCCGCAGACAAACAACTGCCTTCTTGCCAAGACACAGGAACTGGAATTGTTATGGCAAAAAAGGGCGAGTATGTCATCACCGGTGGCGATGATGCAGAAGCACTCTCGAAAGGAATTTACAATACATACGTACAGCGTAACTTACGTTATTCGCAAGTAGTTCCTCTTTCTATGTATGAGGAAACTAATTCCGGCTCTAACTTACCAGCCCAGGTAGATATTTATGCAACACCTGGTCAAAAATATAGTTTTTTATTTATGGCAAAGGGGGGTGGGTCTGCCAACAAAACCTATCTCTACCAAGAAACCAAAGCCCTTCTCAATCCGGCATCTCTCGAAAAATTCATTTCGGAAAAAGTGGCGGGACTTGGGACTTCCGCTTGTCCTCCCTACCACATAGCAGTGGTGATTGGGGGAACTTCTGCCGAGGCCAATTTAAAGACAGTCAAACTGGCGTCAGCTGGTTACCTGGATCATTTGCCAACCAAAGGAACTAAAGAAGGGACCGCTTTTCGTGATATCGAACTCGAAGAGAAGATGTTACTGGCAGCACAAAAATCGGGGATTGGGGCGCAGTTTGGTGGAAAGTATTTAGCACATGATTTCCGTATCATTCGTTTGCCAAGGCATGGTGCTTCGTGCCCAGTCGGACTTGGTGTTAGTTGCAGTGCCGATCGCAATATCAAAGCCAAAATCACAAAAGACGGAATCTACCTAGAACAACTCGAATACGACCCGGCTCGTTATTTACCTACAGTTGAGGAATCGGATGCGGGAAGTGAAACCGTTCATATCAATTTAAACCAACCCATGAAAGAGATTCTCGGAATCTTAAATAAATATCCTGTCAAAACACGTGTTATGTTGTCTGGACGACTCGTTGTGGCTCGTGACATTGCCCATGCCAAACTCAAAGAAAAATTAGATAAGGGCGAACCTCTTCCTGACTATTTCAAAAACCATCCTGTTTACTATGCGGGGCCTGCGAAAACTCCAGAAGGAATGCCATCGGGATCGTTTGGTCCAACGACCGCAGGACGAATGGATAGTTATGTTCCTCTTTTCCAAGAAAAAGGATACTCCATGATTTCTCTTGCCAAAGGGAATCGTTCCAAAGTGGTCACTGATAGCTGTAAGAAGAATGGGGGATTCTATCTTGGATCCATCGGTGGACCTGCGGCCTTACTTGCCAAAGAAAACATCAAAAAAGTGGAAGTTCTCGACTTCCCCGAGTTAGGTATGGAAGCCGTTTGGTCCATTGAAGTAGAAAACTTTCCTGCCTTTATCGTAGTCGATGACAAAGGAAATGACTTTTTTCAGATGTTGAATTGAAAATTGATTTCATTGAATGAACTGTTATTGGTGAGGCATAACTTGTAATCCTATATTAAAAGTGCAGAAGAGGATTTTGAAACTGATACTAGGCAAACTAAGATGTGTAAAACGATCCAACAAAAAGTAAAATTCAAGGCCTCTCCGATGACGATCTACCAGTTTATCGCGGATTCGAATCAAGTTACTGCCCTCACAGGGGAAACTGCGATGATCAGTAAACACATCGGTGGTGCCTTTTCCACCATGTCTGGAAAGGTATCTGGAATCATTGTAGACCTTGAACCTTCGAGACGAATTGTGCAAGCGTGGAGAAGAAATGATTTTCCGGAAGGTATATTTTCTATGGCTACGTTTACATTCAAAGAAACCACGGAAGGTGGGACTGAGTTAATCTTAACTCACCGCGGTGTACCGAAGGCACTGATTCCTGATGTAGAAGAAGGTTGGCGAAAAAACTATTGGGATATGATTCGAAATGCTCTCAAAACTTTGTCCAGCAGCGGAGAACAAAAGAAATGATTGTATCATTTCAAACCATCTCTTCTGGTTTCACCCAAAGATCAAATTCTTCTGCCGTCAAAATTCCCAATTGAATCCCAGCGTCTTTCAAAGTAGTCTTTTCTTTATGAGCGAGTTTTGCAATCTTTGCTGCCTTGTCATAGCCAATGTGTGGGTTCAGGGCCGTCACAAGCATCAGTGAATTTTTTAGGTTGTGTTCGATTGTTTCCAGGTTTGGTTCAATTCCCCGTGCACAGTGCTCTTCAAAAGAAATTGTAGCATCAGCTAACAACCGTATAGAATTAAGCACATTAAAGATAATCAGTGGTTTGAATACATTTAGTTCAAAGTTTCCAGAAGATCCACCTATGTTGACGGCTACATCATTTCCCATCACTTGAGCGGCCACCATGGTCATGGCTTCGGATTGTGTGGGGTTCACTTTACCTGGCATAATGGAAGAGCCTGGTTCATTTTCAGGAATGGAAATTTCTCCAATCCCGCACCTAGGCCCAGAAGCCAACCAACGGATATCGTTTGCGATCTTCATGAGGGAACATGCAATGGTTTTCAAAACTCCACTCACTTCCACAAGGGAATCATGCGCGGCGAGTGCCTCAAATTTGTTTTCCGCCGTGACAAAGGGGAGCCCTGTTTCTTTGGCAATTGTAGCAGCGACCTTCACTGCAAATTCGGGATGGGTATTGAGTCCTGTTCCTACAGCAGTTCCGCCAAGGGCTAATCGGTATACAGAAGGTAACACTCGTTCGATTCTTACTAGCGAATACTGTAACTGTTGCACATACCCAGAAAATTCCTGACCCAGCGTGAGTGGGGTGGCATCCTGCAAATGAGTACGACCAATTTTGATAATGCTTTCAAAGTCTTTTGCTTTTTGATCCAAGGTGTCATGGAGCGTTTGTAAGGCGGGAATGAGTTTGTGAACCAAACTTTCCACACAAGCAATATGCATGGCTGTGGGAAAGGTATCGTTGGAACTTTGGGCTTTGTTCACATCGTCATTGGGATGGATGGGTTTTTTCGATCCGAGAACTCCACCGGCCATTTCGATGGCTCTATTGGAAATCACTTCATTCACATTCATATTAGTTTGAGTGCCTGATCCAGTTTGCCATACCGCAAGGGGGAAGTGGTCATCTAAAATTCCTGCGATGATTTCGTCCGCTGCCTTCACAATGAGTTCCGTTTTCTCTGTGGAAAGGATTCCCAGCTCTTTGTTTGTCAGTGCTGCCGATTTTTTTAAAATCCCTAGAGCACGAATCATCTCTCTTGGAAATTTGTCTGTTCCGATGCGGAAGTGGTGGAGGGAACGTTCGGTTTGTGCCCCCCAATAACGAGATGCCTCCACTTCAATTTCGCCCATAGAGTCGGTTTCGATTCGTGTTTTCATATTCCCTCGAGAAATTCTTGGTCTTAGATTCTTATTTCAGACTCGGTAAGTGGGGGAAAGGAAAAAGAAAAAGCGGGAAGGGAAAATGGACTGCCCCCTCGCATGTGCGAAAAGGCAGACTTTTTAAAAATTAAAAAGGTTGGTAGAACGCGAGATAGGCTGCCAACAAACCCAAAAGTGGAAACACAAACCAAAGGATTTTAGCAAATTTTTCTTTTTTAGAAGCCATCGCTAAAAGTCCACCAAACGCAAGCCAGATGACGATTTTCAAAATGACCCAAACTGGCATCGCCGAATGGGAGATTCCTCGAAATTTCATGAGGCCAAATCCGGCAACGAAAAGGAGAATGAGAGCCACACCGTGAGTAATGGCAGCTACCGTTTTGAATTTGTTTTCCGATTTTTTTCCACCGTTGATGGTGTAGAGGGTAACTCCTCCGAGGGATAAAAATAACAAATACATTCCGAAAATATGGATGAGTTTATAAGCTTCGTATGACACAAAAGTCTCCTTAATTCTTATCTATTCTTTCAGATAGAACCATTCCTTGCGAGATTTTTCTCTTTCCAAGTGAGGAAAAAGAATTAGGGTTTGGAGAATGGAATCTAAGAATTTGCAAGGCCAGGAAACAGAGCCAAACAGTATTAAGGAAAAAAACACACTCCTTGCCTTAAGAGGAATTCCCGGATCGGGAAAAACTACCTTAGCAAAAACTCTTTCTTCATCCAATGGAGCAGCTGTGTTTTCCATTGATTCCTATTTTGAAAATGAATCTGGAGAATATAACTTTGAGTATCAAAAAAATCACCTGGCCTACAAAGAATGTGAATCAAAAACCAAAGAGGCTTTGCAAGAGGGAATTCCTTTTGTCATCGTTGACAATACCTTTGCTTTAGATTGGGAACTAGAACCTTACGAACGATTGGCGAATGAATTTGGATATTTATTTTTTGTGGTCACTGTCGAAAACAGGCATGGCGGAAAAAATATACATCAGATCCCAGAGGAACAGATAGAAAAGATGAAGGCGAAGTATCGGGTGATTTTGTAAAGGGGGGGTGAACGAAGGATCCTCGAATCAGTTTTTCTTTTCGAAAAACTTCACTCCTGGCAATCCTCGAAAATCATTATCTTGAGTCCACAGAGTTGCTTTGTTCAGTTGGGCCGTTGCATAAATGATACTATCTGCCATAGGTATTGATTTTTCCACACTGATCTTTGCGGCATAGATTGATATTCTAGAATCTAAATTGACGACCGTGCCGAGTTGCATATGAGCAACCATTTTCAGAGCAAGGTCCTCACCTCGTTCTTTATAAACTTTTTTGAAGATTTCAAATAAGGACAAACTGGGGACAATTAAGATTTCTGTTTTTTCAATGGCTTCAGCAAATAGATTGGCTCGACTCGTTCCACTGAAATATTCTAACCACCCGGAGGAATCAACGACATTCAAATCCGATCTCCATCCCTTTCTAATTTTGGATCCATCCCGAATAACGAACCTTTTAGTTTTTTAATGGGTTCTATGGGAATTAACTCAATACGATTCCCAAAGGTTATGATTTCGAGTTTCATCCCAGCTTTGACACCGATTTGTTCGCGAATTTCTTTTGGAATGACTACTTGAAATTTTGGTGAGACGGTTACTTTTCCCATATCGATACCCTTATCGTAATACTAAATGGTGATCGATCATATGTCAATTGGATTTGATGGGTAAATTTACTCCCAATTCCTTATAAGTATCATTAGAAGATAAATGAAAAAAGTTTTAAGGTTTTGTCGGACTTAGGTGAGAATTGAATTTTATGTAAATAACTTGAAGTGATTTATTTAAAATTAGATAAACTAAATAGGCAAAAAAAATCCGTCACTTAAACTGATGTTAAGCGACGGATTTTTGACAAACTAGATTATCTCCAGTTGTTAGTTTTAGGTTTTGCGATGTTTACTTTCATCTCACGGTTAAGGATGTTTTTTCCGTTAAGATCTTTGATCGCGTTATCAGCTTCTTTTCCATCTTTCATTTCGATGAATCCGAAACCTTTAGAACGACCAGAATACTGGTCAGTGATGATTTTTGCAGAAGTTACTGCACCGTGTGCTCCGAAAAGCTCAGTGAGTTTACCTTCAGTCATATCGTAAGAGAGGTTGCCAACATAAATGTTTACTGACATAGTTTTTGTCCTGTTTGTTAAAGTCGACTCGGGAATTCTAGATTTACAATCGTCGGAACCCTTTACGGGATTTTGGGTAAGAACTCCAGAAAAATGCAGGGAAAAACTTGGGAAAGCTACCAGCGTGCAAGCTTGAAAGGACTACTTCGGCGGTGAAAATCAACAATACTCTGAATCTTCCGTCAGTCTAATTACCCTTTAAAAAAAAAGCAATCCGAAAGAAGACTCAGAGGGAAAATATCGAAAAAAGAAAACTATTAATGGTGGTGGTGTCCGCCTGGACCGTGCACGTGACCATGTTGTAATTCTTCTTCAGTCGCTTCGCGAATGGACTTAATTGTCACCGCAAAGTGGAGAGTCTCTCCAGCTAACGGATGATTGCCGTTCAGAATGACTTCGGCATCCCTAACTTCTTGAAGATATAGAACCATTCTACCTTCTGGGGTATCCGTTTGGAATTCCATTCCCACTTCTAACTCGGCATCTGGTGGAAGTTCTGTTTTGGGAACTTGAAAAATAAGTTCTTCGTTATATGTCCCATAACCATCTTCAGGTGGTACAGTTACATTTTTAGAATCGCCGTTCACTAATCCTTCTAGCTCTTTTTCCAAACCGGGGATGATATTTTGCCAGCCGTGGAGGTATAATAACGGTTCGTCTGATTGGTCCAGAGTTTCTCCCTGGGCGTTCTTTAGGTGATAGGAAAATCCTACAACCATTCCTTTGCTGATGGTTTTTGACATATTCATTACACTTTGCCAATGGAAAAAAATACTGCAACCGAATAAAAGGTTGGTACCAAATTGTAATCGAAGAAATTGAACCTTGGAAATATTACATCTATGAATTGGTCACTACTCATTCAGGTTTTAGGCGGACTCGGGATTTTCATCTATGGGATGAAATTACTAAGTGAGTCCTTACAACGCGTGGCGGGAGATCGGCTTCGTTCCTTTCTTTCGTCGATGACGAGAAATAGAGTGTCCGCTGTTTTTAGCGGACTTTTTATTACATCTACAATACAATCCAGTTCGGCAACCACCGTTCTTGTGGTTGGATTTGTAAATGCCGGTTTAATTTCACTCGCCCAAGCCATCGGTGTCATCATGGGGGCCAATATTGGAACCACCATCACCGCATGGATTGTATCTTTTTTAGGTTTTAAGTTCAACATCGCAACCTTCGCCTTACCTGCTGTTGCCGCAGGGGTGATCTTAAATTTTTCAAGAAAAGAAAGCAGGTCCGGTTGGGGAAGTTTCCTCATCGGGTTTGGATTTTTATTTTTAGGATTGGATTATTTAAAAACTGCCGTTCCTGATAGCGCAAAGGATCCTGAAAGTTTTCTATTTTTGCAACAGTACACAAATATGGGATTCAATACCATATTGTTATTCGTTTTGATTGGAGCCTTATTAACGATTGTCATTCAATCTTCTTCTGCTTCCACAACCATTACCATCACACTCGCCTTCTCAGGTTATATACCAATTGATGCCGCTTATGGTATGATCCTTGGTGAAAACATTGGAACTACCATCACAGCAAACCTTGCCGCCATTCCGGGAAACCGAAATGCCAAAAAGGCTGCCTTGGCGCACACGATGTTCAATGTGTTCGGAGTCTTATGGGCCTTACTTTTCTTTAAGATGTTTACGGGAATTGTAGATGACTTAATTCCTGGGGATCCACTAACAGATAAAGAATCCACAAGATTCCATATCTCTCTTTTCCATACGATGTTTAATATCACAAATACTCTCGTTCTCATTTGGTTTGTGAATACAATCACCAAAGTGGTGAGTGCCATTGTGGATGGACTTGCATCCAAGTCTGGAAAAGAAAAAGATTCGATTCGTCTTTTGCAAGCTGGCTCTGTAAAAACTACCGAACTTGCAATGGTAGAACTGATTGAGTTCACTAAAAAAATCATTCGTGATACTTATGACTTCCTTCGTTTAACAGAACAAATTTTATTACAACCTTACGATGCCGCGCGTGTTCTTCAGGTTTTAAAAAAAGAAGAAGAGTTAGACCAAGTTCGAACTGAAGTCCTTACTTACCTAAATCAAGTCCAAGAGACCGGTATTACTGGAAACTATGCGAAAGATGTTTTAGGAATTATGGAAAGGGTGAAGGCAGTGGAAGAGATGGGTGATAACTTTGCATCGATTGCAAGAAAGATGCGAAAATCACACCGACAAAAGGTATCTCTGGACAAAACGTTCGGAAATTCTGTAAAAGAACAAATGGATTTACTCAAACACCACTACGATATTTTGCTAGTGAACTTGGAACAAAGTGAAACATTCGATATCCTTGGTAATCCACAGATTCGTAACCAAAGTCGTGAGTACCGTTTCCAAATGATTCGTTCCATTAAAAAGAACGATTCTAAAGTGAAGAAGAAAAAGTATCAGAAAAAAGAGAATTTGATGCCGGCTCTACTTTATCGCGATATTTCTCGTAACTTGGACAATATTTCCAGACTATTAAATGCGGCAATTTATGCGGACGTTTAGTCCGCTTACTTTTGTTATGTAATTTCAAATAGAATCAATGTTATATCATCGTCTGCGGGACCTTCTTTGTTCCGTAGGCGAATGTGTCCATCAATCCCACCATACAAAGATTCCACCGACTCTGCTTTTCTGACGAGTAACCAGTTCAGTAACTCTTCTTCCCCTGAATCTCCATTTTCCCACAAATCCCAAATTCCATCAGTAAATAGCAAAATTTTATCACCAGCAGATAGTTTGTGAATTTCTTCATGGTATAACACTTCTTTGGAGTAACCAATGAGTTTGCCTTTGGGTCGGATCACTTCGATTGTGGTGGAATTTTCGTTGAACTTGTATAAGGCGGGGTGACCTGCGTTTGCCACTTTTAATTGTTTTAGCTCCAAATCGATAAAGATGGCACTTGCGGTCAAAAATTGATTTTTATAATTTCCAGCAAGGGAAAGGTTGATACTTTCTAAAACCTTCCCTGGTTTGTTGGCAAAAGCAAGTGTTTGCATGTAAGCAATTTTTAACATGGCCGCTTCAATGGCTGCCGGTACACCATGTCCGGTCACATCGGCAATGAGTCCACAGATTTGGTTTTTGCCATAAACAGTGAGATCGTAAAAATCTCCCCCGACTAAAGAAGCCGGAAAGTATCCAGTTTTGATGATAAGTCCGGGAAGTTTTGGAAGGACTTGGGGGAGAGTGGATTCTTGAAGTTTTTGGGCTAGTTTTAACTCTTTGCCATATGCGATTAACTTTTGTTTGTTGATTTCTGCTTTGAGTTGAATTTTGTCTTTTTCTTTTCGGACAACGGATATCCTATCTCCTAGACCAAAGGCCATAAGCAAAACTTCGATCGCCATTCCTACTTGGAATGAATTTTCGGTGAAGGCATTCACCGGAAAAAATCCCATATATCTGAGAACGGTGGCAAGCCCACCTACAATCACCATCAAATAACCAGAAAAATAGAAACGTGCTGGCGGATATTTTTTTATGAAGGCAATGTAATAGGAAACAAACAAAGCAAAGAAAGCTAGTAAAAATGAAAAAATATCACCAGCTTGGTTCATAAGCCGGTATGGTAAAAAGGGAAGAAGGCAAATACTAATGATGGGAATGATGGTAAGGCCCAAAAACCACTTATATATTAGGGGAGCATTTTCCTTTAGATTCATAAAGGTAATACTCATCGGAAAACAAGTGAATAAAAACAGAAAGTAAAGTAGGTTATGTGAATTGTAAACAAGCTGTGGAGAATTTGGGAAAAATAAAACTGGAAGTAAGCCTTGTAGAGAAAACTGAAACAAAATTGCTGAAATCAATAAATATAAAACATAAAAAATATATGCTTTGTCTCGGACCATAAAGTAGACAAAAAGATTGTAAATGCTCATCACTCCCACAATGCCGAAAAAAATTCCCTGTAGGAGAGTATCGAAAGATACAAAAGTATAAAAATTCTTTTCTTCCGCCACCATAAGCGGAACCGACATAGAACTATCTGTTTTTACACCTACAAAGTAGGTTACTGTTTCACTCGGTAACAAATCGGCTGCAAAACTAAATCCACGATAGTCCCGATCCCTGTTCTCAAAGGGAAACTGACGGCCTTGTTGGTTTCTTGAAATATCACCTGATTCTCGTAAGGCGAAAAACTTAACATCATCTAATAAAGGATATTTGATATAAGTAATGATTCGTTTGTATTGGTTCTCATCATTATGTATGACAAAACAAAACCAATATTGTTTGTCGGTATTTCCGAAATTAGGAATGACCCCGTTGGATTTTTGTAAAGCTGATGTTTGAAATTGTTTAGATACTTCTTCTACCGTGGAAATGGATGGGGATGAAGTGAAATAAACGAGATGCCCAGATAGGTCATAAGTTTTTCCATTTGTTACAGATAGGGGGACTGGGTTTGTATTTGGACAGTGTTTTGATGTTGCAAATAGGTTTGAATGAAAGAGACATAACAGAATGAAGGTGAAGGTCTGTTTCATACAGGAAGGTCACAACTATACGACGAAGACCTTCCTGTGTAAATCTGTTTGTAGGGAAAAAAAAGGATTTAAGCGGTTACGGCAGGAATCCCTGCAAGGATTCGAAGGGAGTCGTATGCCTTTTCTTTTTGTTCCACTTTGGTTTTGTTCACAGCCTTACGGATGATGACATCCCATTGTTTTTCTGGGTGTTCCATTTTCATGTTTTCCAGAATTTCTAGAATG
This sequence comes from Leptospira sp. WS4.C2, assembly GCF_040833985.1. NCBI lineage: Bacteria > Pseudomonadati > Spirochaetota > Leptospiria > Leptospirales > Leptospiraceae > Leptospira > Leptospira mgodei. The sequence continues at coordinate 3,354,352 of NZ_CP162139.1, read as the reverse complement.
TTTTCATCTTCGGCTGCATTAAAAATTTCATCCGAATCATAGCGAAACATTCCAAAAAGGGTATCAATATAATCACCCACGCTCATGGCTTCTTTTTCACCAGGTTGGATCTTTTTCTTCTCTGCTTTTCGCAGTTCTCGTTCCCTGCGTTCTAGTTCCGTGCGTTTCATCTGATGGCCTCTAGCTCGTTTGCATTGGTTCCAAGACCATGTTTTCAAAGTGCAGGAGGGGGGACACCAAATTTGTCCAAAAATTGGCTCGATTTTTGGGTTGGGTAGCCAATCATGGGGTAGATGTTCTGCAAACGGTGGATCGCCGGTAGCCTAGCCTTATTCCTTTGCACCCAATTCCTATTTTTAGGCAGTGGGCTTCTTGGGTATTGTCTAGAGTCCAATTCCAAAATTTGCCATTGCAACCATGGTTCGAAAAAAGAAAAACATGGGAATACGGAAGACAAACTTTTTTCCGAAGGTCAGGACAGTTCTGTATCAACGGCCCATTTGGATGAGCACGGCATCACAAAAGAACTCGCCCTCAAACCCAGTTGTCATGATGCCAAAGATGGCGAGGCCCATCTTTGTTCTTGCAAAAAGAAAAAAAAGGACGCGCTATCTTTGCGAACTCACCACCAAACGATGGATAGACCAAATTTAGCTTTAGGTTTTGCTGTTCCCGCTGTGATTTTTTATACAATTGATGAGTCTCCCTCCACTCTTCTGGATGGAAAAATCCCCACTTTACTCCGACCACCTCGTACCTAGACTTCTTTAACTACAATTAAGTATATCGGTAGATGATTTCTTTATCTACTGATTCAAAACAACAATCGTATTTTAGAATATTAGGTATTTATGAACATATTTAAGAAGTTTTTTATTTTCCTTTCGGTATTAGGAGTTGTTTCCTGTGATCCGAATTCCAAATCAGATGAAAACCAAACATTGGCTTTGTTGGCCTTGGCCATTCCACAAGCTGTGAATCTAAACTTTGAAGCGCTTGCCAATGGGCAAACATTAGTCACCGGCTCAAATATCACTGCGGATAGCCGAACCGTTCAATTTCGCGACTTTAGATTGTATATATCCGAAGTGAAATTAGTGAAAGCAGATGGAACAACCGTAGATGTGACTTTGTCTACTGACAATGTTTGGCAATCCAATGGAGTGGCACTTGTAGATTTAGAAACAACTCAGACAACAGAAACAAATACAAAGGTGACTGGTACGGCACCTGCGGGAAGTTATACTGGGGTACAATTTTCAGTAGGTGTTCCTGAGGCTTTGAACCATTTAGATCGGACTAATCAAGCAGCCCCTTTAAACAATGGAGCCATGTATTGGTCCTGGACGGGTGGATACAAACATTCCAAAATAGAGTTTACTTATAATGGAACAGATTGGACCAGCTTACATGTCGGCTCTACAACTTGTAGCGGGGCACCTAACTATGGAAATTGTTCTAAAAAGTTTAGAGCATCAATCCAACTGACTGGCCAATTCAATTCAAATAATCAAAAGGTTTCTTTTGATGTAGATAAGTTACTAAACGGACATACGTATGGTGCTATGGGTATGTGTATGCCGGGAACCGGGGCACCTTGCGATACTTTAGTCCAAGCTTTTGGATTGAATATTAGTAGTGGAGCAGTTGATAGTTCTATCACACAACGAGTGTTTAGTCTCAAATAATTTGTTTTACCTCGGTTGTTACTTTATGGTAGCGACCGAGTTTTAAAAGGATATTTTTTATGCAGTCATATAGTTTTCCTTTCATCACTCTTTTTAGTTTTCTTTTTGGATGTAATGTTTTGCCATTCCAAAAAAAAGAAAACAACCAAGATATGTTACTCGCAGCTCTTGGAATTTTAGCCAATGCTTCCGATTGGGTTTGGGATTTGCCTCCTGGTTTTCCAGTACCGAATGTTCCTTCAGACAACCCAATGTCAAAATCTAAGGTCGAACTCGGCAGACATTTGTTTTACGAAAAGTCACTTTCGGGAAATGAAACGATGTCATGTGCTAGTTGTCATTTTCAATCTTTGGCATTTGCAGATGGAAAGGATTTTCCAACTGGGATCACGAGCGATGCTCATCCCAGAAATGCACAACATCTATCGAATGTGGCTTATATGCCGAGACTCACTTGGAGTAATCCCAAAATGACGAGTTTGGAAATTCAGGCTCGTGCTCCTATGTTTGGAGAAAGTCCAATTGAACTTGGTTTGTCTTCCAATTCCTTTCTTGATAAACTAAAATCAAAATCTATTTATCAGACTCTTTTTCGAAATGCATTTGGTAATGCTGATGCTGCTGTTAATGAACAAAATGTGAGATTTGCCTTAGCGAGTTTTCAAAGATCAATGATTTCAGGAAATTCTAAGTTTGATCAGTACAATTTTAGAAACAATAAATCTGCCCTCACTGCTTCCGAAATTCGCGGTCTTAACCTATTTAATGGAGAAGTAGCAGAATGTTTTCATTGTCATGGTGGATTTAATTTTACGGACACTTCCTTTCACGGTGGGGCTACAGAAGAATTCTTTTATCATAGCAATGGAATCCACAATGATGCATACTACGCCGGTGTTCCAAGCAACAAACGAGGGTTATTTGATTTAACTGGTGTCGCATCTGATACTGGAAAATTCAGAGCACCGTCCCTACGTAATATTGGAGTCACCTATCCTTATATGCATGATGGGATCTTTATGTGTGCGGACGCAAATAATCCAGATAAAGCTGCTGGTGCGGCTGCCGGGAAAACAAAAGTTGATTGTGCCAGAGATGCACTCACACAAGTGGTGGATCATTACCGTTCTGGTGGTCAAGCGCATAGTGCCAAGGATACTACACTAATAAAAACATTTACGATAACAAATTCACAACGAGACGATATGGTGAATTTTCTATTGGCACTTACAGATGAAGAGTTTTTGACCAATCCGAAGTTTGCGAGTCCCTTTTGATGAAACGATTGATTAATCAATGGATTTCTCTTTCTATCATTGGTTTCCTTTTTTCCCACTGCAGCTTCGGGTCAGTGGGAAATAGTGAAGCGGAAAAACTCGTCATCCTTCAGAATTTGATTTTTTTTAATAACACCCAATTAGTTTCAGTAGGAACGAACCTTCGATCTTACGATGATCAGGCAGATGATAATCTAAATCAATTTAGTTTAACAAGTAATAGTGTATCCTATGCTATCACGATTCAAAGTACCTCCTATTTCAATTGGGAGACGGGAACGTATCGAGTCAATCCACCGAATCAGACGTTAGGTGTATCGGCGACCAGTTCGGAAAAAAGTTCTACAGCAACTGCCAAAACGCATACACCCTATACGGTTCCTCTGGATTTGCCAGCGGACGATTTGTATGGAAAATCCTATCCCTTTTTATCTGCAGGAACTGTGTCCAACATCACTCAATTCAATAGCACGATGGAAACGGGAGCCAGTTTCCTTTATCCGAATACAAGACTTTCGAACATGCCCCTGGGAGTGGTGGCGGTGGCCAATGTAAGTTGGGAAGAGATTTATATTCGGATGGATGTGAATGGAAATGATATAACAATCCTACTTCCACAAGGAAGTAAATCAATCACGCCGAAATGTAAAATTCCTGTAAAATTGCGCCGTTCTAATAATGTAGAGATTTTAATGTCACTATCGTCATTGTTCCAAGACAGAACCGTCTCTGGAACACCTGTTCGATTTTTACAGCAATTGTCACTGTTACTTCCTGGAACCATTGTCATATCCAAAGTTTCCAATATTCCTTTATACAATATCCTTCTCCAAAATCTCCAAGCGGAAGATATTGTTTTTAGTTTCCCTGGATGTTTTCCGGGAGTGGAACGATGAAACAAATTTTTATTGTATTAATACTTTCTTTTTTATGCATTCAGTCCCTATATTCGCATCACACTGGTTCGTCGGATAGTCCCAATGCAACGGCAAGGTTTGTGGATCCTTTTACTGGGAAACGAGAAAAACCAACGAACTATTTGGTAATGACCCAAGATTATTACCAATCCACACGGGAGAATAGTCATCTTTTTACCACCACGGCCTTTGCGGAGATGAATTTTTTTGATGGTCGGTTTGCACTTAATGCTTCGGTTCCATGGAACTACTACCAACAGCGTAGTAGGGAAGATGCGGCGAGGATTGGAAAAACCTATCTTGGTTTTAAATACCAACCCTTCTTTGATTTGGACAAACCTTACTTTTTTGTGATAGAAGGCTCTGTTGGTTTTCCGAGTGGACCCGATACGGATCGGTTTACTGGTGGAAATTATTATACTGGCTCAGGATTTATCAAACTTGGATATTTGTATGAGAAGTGGTCCTTTGTTACAAAAATTGGAGGACTACAACCCCTTTCCAGACCACAACCAAACAACTTACAAGACAATGATGGAATTCCATTTTATGTCAGAAAACCTTCGGCTGCGCCACCGGAACCAGAATATGAATTTAAAAAAACCGCTCTTGTGTCGGCTTATGTGACGTATTATTTGATGCAAGAGGTCTCTTTGTTTACCGGTATCTTGTATCGTAATCCGTATAACGGCGTTGATTATTCCAAAGAAAAAGATAAAGCCAATCCTTCTTATTTTACGGAAGCCAGTGCCGGGTTTTCTTGGAATTTTTCAGAGAAGTATAATCTGAGTCTCGCATATCGGTATCCATTACAAAGGGATCGTGAGTACAGGCTCTACCAATCTGCATGGACATTTGCCTTTTCTATGGAGTGGGGAAGCGATTGACAACTGATGCCTTTTTTAAAACGTTCTAAGAAACTCTATAAATTTTATTCGTAAAAGGTAATCTATGAGCAACGTAGAAATCGTACCAATAGGGGAACTTCCTCCTATTGGAGTTGTGCCCAAAAAAATGCACGCGCAGGTCATTCGCCCGGAACGTTACGGCGAACCGAAAACTTCTTTCCAAGCAGAAGTCATTGATGTTCCGGAGATCGGTCCGAACGAAGTTCTCGTGGCCACTATGGCTGCTGGAGTTAACTATAACAACGTTTGGGCAGCCCTTGGGTATCCGGTTGATGTAATCGCAGCTCGTAATAAAAAAGGCGAACCAGAAAAATTCCATATTGGTGGATCTGATGCCTCCGGTATTGTCTATAAAGTTGGTGCAGAAGTTAAGAATGTAAAAGTGGGTGACGAGGTTGTTGTCCATTGTGCTATGTGGGATCCAAAAGATCCATGGGTTCTTTCTGGAAAAGATCCAATGTATGCACCTTCCCAAATCATTTGGGGATATGAATCCAATTGGGGATCCTTTGCACAATTTTGCAAAGTGCAAGACCACCAGTGCCTTCCTCGTCCACAACACCTAACTTGGGAAGCATCCGCAGCTTATATGTTAGTTGCTGCTACCGCTTATAGAATGTTACACCACTGGAAACCGAATGATGTAAAACCAGGTGATGTTGCACTGATTTGGGGTGGAGCCGGTGGACTTGGTGCTATGGCGATTCAAATTGTAAAAGCAGCAGGTGGGGTTCCGATCGCTGTTGTTTCTTCCGATGACAAAATTGATTTTTGTAAAAACTTAGGTGCTGCTGGTGTGATCAACCGTAACAAGTTTAAACATTGGGGAGCTCTTACTTCTGATATCAACAAACCAGAAGCATTTGTGGAATGGACCAAACAAGCACGTGAATTTGGAAAAGCGATTTGGGACATTGCTGGTAAAGGCAAAAACCCACAGATCGTTTTTGAACATCCAGGCGAAACGACTCTTCCTACTTCTGTATTTGTTTGTGAAACAGGTGGTATGGTTGTGATTTGTGCGGGAACCACTGGTTTCAATGCAACAGCTGATCTGCGTTATCTGTGGATGAGACAAAAACGTCTACAAGGTTCACACTTCGCAAACGACGATAATTGCCGTGATTTGAACCAACTTGTGATCGATAAAAAAGTGGATCCAGTTTTGGCAGAAACATACAGTTTTGAACAAACCGGTGAATGCCACCAGTTGATGCGCGAAAACAAACACCCATCAGGAAACATGTCAATCCTCGTTGGTGCAAAAACTACAGGTCTTGGGAAGAAGTAATTCTTTCCGGGTGTACATTTAGAATACATGTCCCCGCCCTATTGAGACTGGGTGGGGTTAACCACCCGCCACCCAATGGCTCCATTTACCATGAAACGTCCGTTTTGTGAAACCAGTTTCCGATTTCTTAAGTTTTTATTTTTATAAAGTTCATGTTTTGACAAGGGAGAGTCGTTTATGTTTCCAAGAATCAATTTAATCACCTTAGGAGTCTCCAATTTACAACGTTCCATCGACTTTTACGAAAAAGGTCTGGGTTGGAAACGATCTGAAGAAAGTAACGATAGTGTTGCTTTTTTTCAAATTGGCGCAGTTGTCTTCGGTCTGTTTGGTGAGGAGGATTTGGCAAAAGACATAGGAATTCCTTTTCAGAAACGCCAAGAGTTTTCTGGAATCACATTAGCGCAAAATCTCTCTAGTGAAGTTGAAGTGGATTCCGTGATCGACAAAGTAAGAAAGTTAGGTGCAAAAATTCTCAAAGAACCGCAGAAAGTTTTTTGGGGTGGTTATAGTGCATATTTTCAGGATCCAGATGGCCATATATTTGAAGTGGCATACAATCCCTTTTTCCCGTTAAATCAAAAAGGCGAAATCGTTCTCAATAAATAATTTTGAATCGAATGCAGTTTGATTAAAAAATAGATATTAGCAAAGGGATTTTTATGAAACAAGCGCAGATCTCTCGTTTTGGTTTGGATCATCTAGAAGTGATTGACGTTCCTGATCCGAAAGATCCAGGTCCGACAGAAGTTTTGGTTCGTTTGCGAGCTGCCTCCTTAAATTACCGAGACTCATTAGTTGTCGAAGGAAAATATAATCCTAAGTTTCCACTTCCACTTGTACCATGTAGTGATGGAGCAGGAGAGGTAATAAAGATTGGTTCTCAAGTAACAGAATGGGCAGAGGGAGATCGAGTCCTTCTCATCTTTGCTCCTAAGTGGATTGCTAGAGATGCAACTCATGCAGAAATGCGTCATACCATTGGAGGCCCACTTCCGGGAACCTTGCGGGAGTTAGCTTTAGTGCCAGAGACTGGTCTTGTTCGTATTCCTTTACATTTATCTTATGAAGAAGCGGCAACTTTGCCATGTGCCGCACTCACTGCATGGTCTGGTCTTTTTCAATTCAGCAATTTAAAACCGGGTGAATTTGTCGTTGTACAGGGAACAGGTGGTGTTTCTATTTTTGCTTTGCAGTTTGCTAAACTTGTCGGTGCCAAAGTAATCCTTACTTCTTCCAGTGGCGAAAAATTGGAACGAGGAAAAGGACTAGGTGCAGATTATTTAGTCAATTATAAAGAAACACCAGAATGGGGAAAGGAAGTCCGCCGGATCACAGAAAAAGTGGGTGCCGACCATATCATTGAAGTGGGGGGAGCCGGAACCTTGGAACAATCGATCGCCGCCTGTCGTCCGTTTGGTGTGATCCATTTGATTGGAATTCTTGCGGGTAAATCAGGAGAATTGAATTTACTTCCTGCAGTGATGAACAATTTGAAAATCCAAGGTCTCGTTGTTGGAGGAAGAAAAGCCTTTATCGAAATGAACCAAGCAATTGAAATTTCTGGATTACGTCCTATAGTAGATAAAGTGTTTTCGTTGGAAGAGTCGGCAGAAGCAATCCGATACTTACGATCTGGATCTCATTTTGGCAAGATTGTCATTCGTATCTAATCATAGATGGTATTTTAATGATTTTTTATGCGATAAATGAATTTGTTAGTATCTTTCTATAAAAACGAATGATTTGAATCGGTGCACCTTAATTCTTTCTAAACAATATAAGTTAGAATACAATAAAAACTATTTTTCTCTTCTTGATATTGGATTCAATATCGAGTTTCTTTCGATATCCAAGGCTGTTACAGATAAATGGATTTCAATCAGAGCAAGGAAGAGAGAGATCACCATAAACAAAAGTGAAGAAACAAATAGAATCCAAGCCACAATGTTATAAAATGGAATCATACCCATGGAGCAGGTACATAAAATCAAACTAAAGATTCCTGCACTTTGAGAATACAATATCAAAGAAATTCGAAATCTTAAGTTGTGAATTTGTTTTTCTAATATTTCAGTTTTTGATTTTTCATATTCTGATAAAAGTTGTCTCGAAAGTTTTGCCAGTCCAAAAAATCGATTGGTATAGGCAAGCATGAGTAAGGAAATCGCAGGAAACAATAACCCCGGTATACTATAAGTTAAGTTGTCCAACGCGTTCCCTTATTTTGGAAATGTACAAAGTATTTTACCATCGTAGAATTACGAATTTTAGTTTGGGCGGGAAATGAAAACATGTGGGCCTGACTTAGGCCCTGCGGTAGCGAAAGTTAGAAGTTTATTCTTCAGAGAAAAGGTTGTTCAGTGAATCGATGAGAGTGTCTACCTCTACACCATAACCCATACAAACTTGTTCAATGGTTTCTACTTCATTGATGGAGCAATGTGAACATCCACCTAAATGGTAGCTGGAGAAAACTAGACCTGCTTCTGGGTGGATTGCGATCGCCTCGCCCACAGTCATTTCTTTAAAAAAGCGCGGTTTTGTTGTTTCAGTCATCTTAAGAACCCTCGAAAGGAAATTACTATACAAATATTGGACTATGCTCTATTCGTCAATGGAATGTTTACCCAAGAAAACGGGAAATTTTATGTCCGGATCGAGGGACGGTTTGAGTCGGCCCATTTCCTCTACCAGTATTTTGCCGATGGCTCAGATGAACCCATCCACGGCCATTCCTGGAAGGTGGAGGTATTTTTGGAGGGGAATTCCAACATTCGCCCCGATGGGATTTCCTACGATTTTCTAACTGCTCGAACCAAACTGATGGAACTTGTTCATTCCATCGATCATATCCTAATCAATGATCACCCAGACTTTAAGACGATTAACCCAACCTCAGAGAATGTGGCTCGGTGGTTTTACTCTGGTTTGAAGGATGAAGTTCAGGCTTCCCAGGGAAGGATCCGTCGAATAGTGATCCATGAGGGTCCGGAAAATTTAGCATACTTTGAGCCTGAACTTTAATCCTCCAAAAATATTAATTAAACACCAACCTTCACTCTAGGATTTTTCAAAAGCCTTCTTCACCAAAACTTTTTAAAAATTCAATGAAGAACGCGATTCTATCACCTCCCATGTGATAGAACAAACGACTTACATGAATTCCAAACCAACGGAGCGGTTTTATTTCTAAATGAATTCCAGGAACCCATCCTTTTGCAGAAAGTGGAAATTGAAAAATCGCAATAGTTAATATAACAAAAGCTAGTTGTATTTGTTTTAGCCTGGGATAGAACAATTCATTCAACCCAAACAACGATAAATTTTCTGTAAAACAGAATTCCCGAAATTGAGAGAGACTCTCTATTTACAAAGGCAATTTTTTGAATATTCCCGTTCTTCTTTGCAGTTTCAATTCTCGAATTTCCAAACGAAAATAAGTTTAGGTAAGAAACATTGCATGATTTCCCCTCTAATTTAGGTTCTGCCCCAATGCCGATCGGTCCAGGTGTTGTATTTTATGATAAAATAAACCACCTTTCCACACTGGTGCAGTCGTAGCATATTCTCGAGTTGGATTTGTATTTTCATTTGCAGAGGTTTCATATAACATATTAAAACTATTACATTGAAAACAAAAGATGATATTCAGAATTAGTAATAGGTAAATTTTCAATTAAAGCTACATTTCAATTTGAAGAATATTTTCACAAACAAACAATTGTTTGTGAAAATACTGCAACATAATACCTGTCATCTGATGAATAAAAATCAAAATCCTGTTTTTTGTAGCGGTTTGTTTGATTCCTATTTTATTGCATGTATCTCCCTTTTTTTTGCAAAAAATTGGCCTCTTAATCGATTGCAATTCTAGAGCCTAAGCGATAATTTCGGTAGAATAATCCATGAAGCTTACCGAAATCAAACATAGTTTAGGTCACATCCTCCTTGTAGAGGATGAAGCTATCTTGGCGGTTTCCCAGGCCGAATTTCTGAAGTCAAAAGGGTATTCTGTTCAGTATGTTTCTAACGCTGATGATGCCATTGCTTCCGTAACTTCTGGCGAAAAGGTAGATTTAGTGCTAATGGACATTAATCTCTCTGACCAAGAGGACGGAGTACAGTTAGCCGAAAGAATTCTCAAAATCAGAGAAATTCCGATTCTTTTTGTTAGTGGTTATTCTGACAAAAAGGTACTCGATCGAGTTTGTAAAATAAAACACTACGGTTATGTTCCAAAGATTTCAAGCCCAGAAATTGTTGAGTGTATGATTAAATCGGCGCTCCAACTATATCAGGCAGAACAAACGTTAGCTTTTAGAGAGAAAGAGCTTCGAATCACTTTTGAGGCCATGGGGGATGGCGTGATTGTTCTGTCTCCAGAAGGATTAATTCGAGAAATCAATCATAAAGCTTTGGATATGTTGGGTTATCAAAAATCCGAAGTATTTGAAAAGGATCTTACTTCTTTTTTATATTTGGTGCAAGCGGATGCAAGAATTAGAGTATCCTATTCTTTTTTAAATTCATCCACCGAATTACTTCAGACTGAACGGAGAAATGATTTGATAATCGTTTCTCGCACCGGTCGTGAAACACATGTTACCGAAACCATATCTCCGATTTTGGATACGGAAAAAAATCTAAACGGGATCGTGATTGTATTTCGAGAAACACCTGACACTCCCGTTATGGTCCCACCAAAAGATGGAGAAAGTCTGTATGCAAAGGTTTTCCAACTGAGCCCCATTGCAATGGCTATCTCCACAGTCAAGGATGGAACATATCTAGATGTGAACTCTTCTATGGAGACTATCTTTCGATTGGAAAAAGCCAAGGTTGTTGGCAAAAAAACAGAAGAGTTTAAAGCCTGGAGTAATCCAGAACAGATAGAACAATTGAATAAAATCTATCAGGAAAAAGGACGGTTATCTGGGGAAAGGATGTCTGTCGGACATGCTGATGGAACCAAGTTTGAAGTTCTCGTTTTTAGCCAAACCTTTGAAATTGCCGGAGAACGTTTCAATTTGTGGATTAACTTGGATGTCACAAAAATTTTGGACATAGAAGGTCGATTGGCAAAGTCTTTAGAAGAAAAAGATGTTCTTCTGAAAGAACTACAACATCGCGTTAAAAATACTCTCGCTATCATTTCTGGACTTCTGAATTTAGAATCCTTTAAGGTTGAAAATGAAGTCGCAAAACAATCGTTTTTAAATGCACAATCTAGGATCATGTCTATGTCCAAGGTGTATGAAAACCTTTACCAATCCGAAGATTTGGAGTCTGTGGATCTTCGTAAGTACATTGAAGATTTGGTGTTTAGCCTTCATGATATTTTTGTTCTCAATCCAACAAAAATAAAATTTGATGTGAAGTTGGATGATGTTCGTTTGGATTTAAAACGTACGTTGCCACTGGGACTAATCCTCAACGAATTATTAACTAATGCATTAAAATATGCCTATCCTAATGATAAAGGTGGAGACATCCGCATTCATTTATCCCGTTCAAATGAAAATATTATTTTATCGGTTGGAGATGATGGAGAGGGTTTGCCGGATTCGGTGAATATCGAAAAAGGAAATCATTTTGGTTATGAGTTAATTCGCAGTTTAACCTCCCAATTAAAAGGAGTTTTCTCTTCTGTTTCTAAAAAGGGAGAAGGGTTGAATATCATGATTTCTTTCCCGCAAAATACTAAGGATAAAAATACTTAAAAAAGTTTTCGTTCCCCAAGGTTGTTTTATCTTCGTTTTCGCCCTCGAATCGTTCCAATAAAAACCAATCGAACCTGTTTGATCGTTTGTAGTTTTAGTTTTCTCATTTCAGAATGGGCATCGGTTGCAAGATCTAAAAAGTCCGAGGCCATTTGAAAACAGAGGCTAACAATCAGCTCTGAGGCAAATTGGATGTCTCCTTCAGAAATCATTTTTGGCATACGCATGTCTTTGGCTAGTTCTGCGGCAATGGCCTTCATGGATTCTCGAATCTTTTCTCGGATCTTTTGATTTCCCCCCGTTCGTTCTCTAGCGATGAAACGAAACAGGGACCGGTTGTTTGCTACGTAATCGAAGAAAAACCCAATGGTCAGCCGCAAGGCAGATTTATAAGCACCTTTGTTTCTGGCATCTCCCACAATGGCCTGGATTCGGCCTCCGCAGTCATCCACAAGGGACAAACCCAACTCTTCCATATTCTTGAAATGCCGATAGAAGGCCGCAGGCACAATTCCCGCCTCTCCCGCCACTTCGCGAAGGCTTAGGTCTCCAAGCCCTTTCTCTTCTCCCATGAGGCGCAAGGCACCTTCCAACAGATTGCTGTGGGTTCGGAGCTTCTGTGCATATCGTTTGTTGAGTTTCATCGGTTGAATTCAGTAAACGATTGTTCACTTTTTTTCAAAAAGCAAGGACTAAAACACGGTTTTGGGGTTGACGTATCTAACAACGTAAATTAACACTATTAAATATCTCTGTGAACGAGTGTTCACTTAAATGCGAAATATGAGGCCAAAATGAAAACATTTCCTTTTATCTACAACGAACCCAAGGAATTTCTGAATTTCCTACAACCGAAAGAGTGGGCGGATTTTCTTCTCGGAGAAATCAATCCGAGGTTTTCTGTAACTGCGATCAAGGCAAAGGTTGTTGCCATCCATGAAGAAACTGCGGATGCAAGAACATTGGTTTTGAAACCCAATTGGTTATGGAAAGGATTTATCGCAGGGCAACATGTTCCTGTCACTGTAGAGATTGCGGGAAGGCGAGTGACCAGATTTTATTCTTTGTCCTCTGTTCCTGGAGAGAAGTATTTATCAATTACAGTAAAACGCCAGTCAGGTGGTCTTGTTTCCAACTTTATCAACCAAAATATCAAAAAAGGTGATTTGTTGGAATTGGGTGAGGCTTCTGGTGAGTTTGTCCTTCCAAAAACTGCACCTTCTAAACTTTTATTTTTGGCTGGTGGAAGTGGAATCACTCCTATTCATTCCATTCTAAAACAACTTCAAAAATTGAAATACAATGGTAAAGCTACTCTTCTATACTTCGTTAGGTCTTTTGAAGATATCATCTTACGTTCTTCCTTAGAAGAGATCGCAAAAGTCACAGGCTGGTTAGAAATTCGTTATGTTTTTTCGGATCTTCCTAAAGAAGGATACGATTCCGGTTTTTTAACCAAAGAAATTTTACAGAAGTATACTGATGATTTAAAATCCTATTCTGTTTATGTATGTGGTCCGGCACCAATGCAAACCAAGGCTCTTTCTCTTTTAGAAGGAAACGAAGTGAAGTCGGAGTTATTTATGTTACCTGGTCAATCGACATTGAAGGTCAAAAAAACAGGAACCGTGGATGTATTTCTTTCCCTAAGTCATAAAACGATCCAAGTGAAAGGGGAACGTTCCTTACTAGAAGAATTAGAAGACCAAGGAATTTATCCTCAAAGTGGATGTCGAATGGGTATTTGCCATACTTGTGTTTGTAAAAAAACAGCTGGTTCTGTTACGGATTTAGCAAAAGACGAAGTATCTGAGTTAGGTGAAGAAAACATTCAGATTTGTATCTCTCGTGCGGAATCAAATTTGGAATTAGAACTCTAGAGATTTACAATATAGAAACTAAAATTCGTGAATCAGAATTAAAAGAAATAATCATAGGAATAAAAAATGAGAACAATTAGCAAAAAATTAAACAAAGAAGAAATTGAATCCTTTGGAAAAGAAGTGGATACACTTCGGGAAGAAGTGATGTCCAAAGTAGGAAAGGAAGATGCAGATCATATCCGATTCATGTATAAAACCTATCGATATACTGAAATTTTTGGTCGTGGACTCATTCACTTTAGTTTTGAACCAATTTCTTTTGTAGCAGGTACATTGTTACTCTCCATATCAAAAATCATAAACAATATGGAACTTGGTCATAATGTTCTACACGGACAGTATGACTGGATGAATGACCCTCGTTTCAATTCTAGAACGTTTGAATGGGACATTGTAAGTGATGCTCACCAATGGAAGTTTTATCACAATTATATGCACCATACATATACAAATGTTTTAAACAAAGACCATGACTATGGTTATAATTTTACTCGTTTGACCGAAGGACAAAAATGGAAACCGGTCCATCTAACACAACCATTCACCAATTTATTCCTTGCGATGAACTTTCAGTGGGGAATTGGTGCACATGGATTCCGTGTAGAACACTTGGAAATTCCCAAAAAACAGAGAAATAAAAGAACTTTAAAAGATTTTAAGGCTGTGTTCTTTAAGAAAATTGAATTACAACTTGTAAAAGATTATATTTTATTTCCACTTCTTGCCGGTTTGAACTTTCCTAAAATCATTCTTGGGAATATGATCGCAAATTTAATCAGAAACCTTTGGACTTATGCGGTGATCTTTTGTGGTCATTTTACAGAGAATGCAGAATCCTTTTCTGTCGAGGAAATTGTTGGTGAATCAAAAGCGCAGTGGTATTTGAGACAACTCAAAGGTTCTTCAAACTTAGATGGCAGTAAATTGTTTTATACAATGACTGGGCACTTGAGTCATCAAATCGAACACCATATGTTTCCTGGAATGCCAGCAAAACGTTACCGTGAAGTGGCTCCTCGTTTAAAAGAAATTTGTGCTAAGTATGGCCAACACTACAATACGGGAAGTTTTGTGAAACAGTTCGCATCTGTGTGGAAACGTATTATCGCTTATTCTTTTCCTGATGCGATTGCAGGGAAATTAATGGGAAATCGTAAAGTGTATTTGGAACCAAAAGCTATCATTACGCAACCCAGTTTCCAGGTTTCCCTTCCTACTGGAGAGAAATCAGTCACCCTTACTTAATCTGAACAACTTTGGATTTTCCACTGGCGCATTGTGGAAAATCCATCCCTTTCCTTTCTTGGGGCTCTCAAATGATGAGGCCCCTTTTTTTTTATTTCAAGTGAGTTTGATTTTGTTTGCAGATAGGATCGCTAAACTGTCTTTATGAAATTCTTTACACCACTGGGTGCGTAATTCCTTTCTTTTGATGGATTTGTTTTTTGCTCTTTCCATCAGATAACTAAGAACCAATCTTGCAGCTGATTCTACAACTTCAAAGCTATGTGCTTCTTTGGTTTGTTGGTCTGCAATGGATTTGTATGTTTCCACTATGGATTCAAAGAGAGTTCTGATTTCTTGTAGTTTGGGATTGGATTCGCTTCCTTTTGCCAAATGGTCTAGGTAAGCACGGAAAGTACCAGTAGGACTCATTCCGGAAGTCACACCTCCGATAGCCGCATTGACTTGGATCTGTGTGGTTCCATCGTAAATGTTGGTAATCCTCGCATCTCGGTAAAGTCGAGAAAGATCATAATCTTCTGTATAACCCGCTCCACCTAATACTTGTAATCCGTCGTAAACTAAATCGTTACACATTTCTGAATTGTAGTATTTGGAAATGGGGGTGAGTGTGTTGGCTACCTTTTCCCAAAACTTTCCGATTTTGGATTCTTCTGGAGTTACCGTTCTTCCGTCTTCATACCAATAGTATTTGTCCACTGAATAAGCTGCTTCTACCATAAGGCAACGCATCGCAGCCATTTCCCTTTCCATTCGATCCAAGATACGACGGACTGCAGGAATTTCATAAATTGGTTTTCCAAATTGGATTCTTTCTTTTGCGTATTTGAGTGCTTCTTCATAAGCAGCAGTCACAATCCCTGTTCCTTGGGAAGACACGCTGAGGCGGGCACCATTGAGCATTCCCATTACATACTTTACAAGTCCGAAACCTTCTTTGCCAACTAAATGGCCTTCGCTATTTTCAAACACAGTTTCACATGTAGCCGAAGCTTTGATTCCCAATTTTTTTTCAATTCCTTGAACGGCATAATCTTTGTTTTCAACGATAAAGAAGGAAAGACCTCTCGCTCCACTTTCTTGTGTTCCTGTTCGCGCTAGTGTGAGTGTAATGCCTGGACTTCCGTTGATACCACAAGCTACCGTTTGAAATCTTTTGGTTCCATTGAGAAACCATTTGTCATCCTTCTTTGTTGCTTTGGTCGTTACATTCGGCAAATCAGAACCAAAGTCTGGTTCTGAAAGCCCCATAGTGACTGTATAATTTCCGGAGATTAATTTAGGGATCCATTCCTCTTTCATTTCGTCGGAAGCACAGACTTCTAAGATGGCGGCAAGTCCCATACTTCCCACGGCAATGGTAATGGAACTATCAGATCTATACATAAGCTCCGCTATCATCGCTTTGATGATACTGGGGGCACCGAGTCCGCCATACCTTCTTTTAAAAGCAACGGGACCAAGACCCGCATCATGGTACATTTTGATTACATCCACCATTTCTTGTGGATGGATTACATTTCCGTTATCAAATTTAAGTCCTTTGGAATCTACTATACCTGCCACTTGTGATACATACATCCCACTGATTTCTCCGCAAGATTTTAGAATCTCTTCGTAAAATGATTTCGCCTCATCCACATTAGATGGCGCATACTCTAGTCTAGGATTATTGTTTTCTGAATATAGTTTGGAGTCTGAAAATTGATTTTCGTAGATGGGTACAATTTCATTCCAATCGATCAACTCGTAAAAATGTTCCTGTAAATCTTCGTTGGTTTGAAAGTAGTTGCTTTGGATCATATAATTTCCTTTTGGATTAGAAGATAAATTTTATAGATGTGAGGCGATAAAAAAATAATCGTATAACAAAAAAAATTGGATTTGGTTTTTAATGTGAACTGATCGGTATACTTTGATTTCGGGAGTGTTATCAGAAAACAAAAGAGAACATAGTAACAAATTTTTAGATTAGAGGGAATCTCTAAAATTTGGAGAGAAATTTAGGTTTCTTTTTTACAATTCCGATTTAAAATTCAAGATCTATCTCCGCCGAAGGCATTACTCGTTTGGCGGAACAGGAGACTTATGAAACAACTCATTTCCATTCTTACCCTTGTATTTGCCATACAATGTGCCAGTGTTCCCACTTCACAACTTTCCGTAAAATCAACCGTTTCGGGAATTCCAGTCGAATACAAATTGGACGGGAAAACCTATGAAGGTTATCTCGCTACTGATTCCTCGAATGCAGGAAAAAGACCCGGCATCCTCGTGATACATGAATGGTGGGGCTTAAACGAGTATCCGAAACAACGCGCAAGACAATTGGCAGATTTAGGTTATGTAGCTTTTGTTATGGATGTTTATGGAAAAGGAATTCTTGCAAAAGACCATGTGGAAGCAGGAAAACTATCCGGTGCTAATGGAGATCCAAAAATTATCCTTAAAAAAATCTACAAAGCCCTCGATATCTTAAAATCAAATCCAAATGTGGATTCTAGTAAAATTGGTGCCATTGGTTATTGTTTTGGAGGCGGAGGAGTCATTGAACTTGCATTAGATGGTGCTGACTTAAAAGGGGGAGTAGTTTCTTTTCATGGTTTTTTAGGGAGTAAGAACCTTACATCGAATGTAAAAAAAATCAAAAGCAAAGTTTTAGTACATCATGGTGCGGATGATCCTTTTGTTCCGAAAGCATCTGTAGAAACTTTTATTAAAACGGTAACGGATGCAAAAGCTCCTGTGACTTTTGTTTCGCATCCAGGAGCCGTTCACGGGTTTACAAGACCTGGTTCCGAAAAACATGGACTACCAGGTTTGGCTTACAATGAAAAAGCGGACTATGCGTCTTTTGATAGTATGAAGACTTTTTTTGCAGCAAACTTCAAATAAACGAGAGGAAGCACAAAGAGGGTAAGTGCACTCGCAGAAACTAACCCTCCGATCACTACGGTAGCAAGAGGTCTTTGGACTTCTGCGCCGGGTGATGTGCTAATTGCCATTGGGATGAATCCAATTGATGCCAAAAGAGCCGTTGTGAGTACGGGGCGAAGTCTAGAAATGGCTGCTTCTTTGACTGCCTCTTCTTTTGTGATTCCTGACTGTTCTAAACTTCGGATAAAACTGATGAGCACAAGACCATTGAGTACGGCAATTCCAAAGAGTGCGATAAAACCCACACCAGCCGAAATGCTAAATGGCAAACTCCTGAGATAGAGTGCAAAGATCCCTCCCGTGATGGCAAAAGGAACATTGAGGAAAATGATGATGGCCGCCGAAACTTCGTTAAATGCAAAGTAGAGTATCAGAAAAATAATAAGGAGTGTGATGGGAACAACAACATAAAGTGTTTTTGTAGCCGATTCAAATTTTTCGAACTCACCCCCAGTTGTATAATAGTATCCAGCTGGAAACTTGATTTCCTTTTGAAGAACATTTTGCACTAGGCCCACCGTACTGACCATATCACTTTCACGTATATTAAATTGAACTAGAGCATACCTGTTTTGATTTTGATGGTAAATTTGTACTGGTCCATCTTCGATTTGGATTTCCGATAACTCATGTAAGGGAGCAAATGTATTTTTCCCCACCTTTACTGGTATGTTTTTGATTTGTTCTGGGTTGGACCCAACGTCCGTTTTTACTACAATTTCGAAACGTTTCATACCTTCATAAACAATACCCGCAGGAACTCCTGAGGATATGGATTCTGTGACTCGGTTGACATCCAATATCGATTGGTCGTACCTTGCCAACTTTTCTCTGTTAGGTTTTATCCTGAGGTATTCCAATCCATATAATTGTTCAATTCGTAAGTCCACAACGCCAGGGATATGTTTGATTTTTGTAGAAATTTCTTCTGCAATGGATTTTAACTGAATCAAATCATCACCAAATATTTTGATTCCCACATCGGCTCGGATACCAGCCATAATTTCATTGTTTCTCATTTCAATTGGTTGTGACAAACCATAGGCTACTTGGGGAGCGACTCTTTCAATGATCTCTTGTAACTTGGATTCGATTTCCCTTTTTGTTAGATTCCACTCTGACCTTGGTTTCATATCCATATACATGTCCGTCTTTTCTACACCCATAGGTTCGATAGCTAACTCGGGAGATCCAGTTCTTGAAACCACTTCAGTAATTTCTGGAATTTCTTTGAGGATCGCTTTTTCTATTTTCATAGAAGATTGAAGAGACTCGGTTAATGTAGTGGAAGGATACCGACTAATTTCAATGAGTAGATTCCCTTCATCTAATTTGGGAAGGAATTCTCCGCCTAATCGAAAGAATAAAATGATTGAGAGAACAAGCACACCAATTGTAGAATAAGTTACTTTTTTAGGTTCTTTCAGACAATAATTGAGTTTCGGTGTGTACCAGTTATGGATTTTCTCGAAAAATTTTGTTTCTCCTTCTGCGATATGCCCCGCTTTTAAAAAGTAAGATGCTAATACAGGAATGAGTGTGAGTGTTAAAAAGAAGGCACCGAGTAATGCGAATAGTACGGTCGTCGCCATAGGGATAAACATTTTTCCTTCTGTTCCACTTAAGGTTAGGATAGGAATGTAAACAATACCGATGATGATCTCACCATAAATGGTTGCCTTACGAACTTCAATTGTTGCTGTTAAAATCGTTTCTTTTTGTTCCTTATCGGTAAGATCTCTTTTTAATTCTTTTCGTTTTAGTCCCAAACGCCTATGTGAGTTTTCAATTAGAATGACTGCTCCATCGACAATAAGACCAAAGTCAATGGCACCCATAGACATAAGGTTCGCGGGTAGGTCTCGCAGAAACATAAGAGTAATGGCAAATAACATCGCAAGCGGAATGACTGATGCAATCACGAGTCCTGACCGAAAATCACCGATCATCAGGAATAGTATAATGATCACAAGGATTGCCCCTTCTGATAAATTCCATACAATCGTGTTTAAAGTGTTTTTTACCATAATCGAACGATCATAGTAAGGTTTAATTTTCATTCCAGTAGGAAGAGTTTTTTCGATTTGTGTGATTTTATCTTTTACTGCAGTTGTTACTTCCAGTGAGTTTTCACCGAGTAACATCAGTGTTACGGCTCCCACCACCTCTGATTTTCCCGCTGCAGTTGCTGCACCTTTTCTTAACCTTGGGCCTTCGGCAATTTTTGCTATGCTATTTAAATAGACGGGAAACCCGTCACCCATTTTCCCAACCTGGATTTTTTCAAAATCCGAAATTGTTTTTAGTAATCCATCACTACCAATAATCAACTGTTCGCCGGACCTTTCGATGTATCCACTTCCAGTAGATAGATTATTGGATTGTACGGCATTGACTATTTGGTTTAAAGATACACCGAGTGAAGCTGCTTTCAATGGGTCCACAATGACTTGGTACTGTTTTGTTTTGCCGCCAAAACTATTGACTTCCACAATACCTGGAACTGTTTTCAATGTTGGATTGATGTACCAATTCAAGTAAGTGGTTAGTTCCATTTGGGTATGTAATTCACTTTCCAAGGTAAATTGAAACACTTCTCCAAGTCCAGTGGTAATAGGACCGATCACTGGTTTACCAAAAATAGCAGGAATATTTTCTGAGGCTTCGGTTAATTTTTCACTGACTAACTGTCTACTTTTCCATAGATCAGTTCCATCGGCAAATACGGCAGTTACCAGAGAAAATCCATAACGAGAAACCGATCGGACTTCAATTAAATTAGGAATTCCAGTGATGGCTCTTTCCACGGGTAAGGTAATATACTGTTCAATTTCTAAAGTTGATAAAGCCGGTGAAGTTGTAATCACTTGCACTTGGACATTGGTAATATCAGGAACAGCATCTACTTTTAAATGATTGAGTGAATAAAATCCACCAAACACAAGTAATGCTGTTAATATAATGACTAATAATCTGTTTTGTAAAGATACTTGGACAATTTTTGTTAAAAACTCCATATCATTCTCCACCAAAGGTTGATTTGAAGAGAATGGCCTTGAGTTCAAAGGCTCCTTTAGTGACTATCCGATCTCCTTCCGTTATTCCAGAAAGGACTTCTGTTTTTCCATCAGTACTGCTCCCTGTTGTGATTTCTTGCCATTTGAATTCGTTGGTTTGCGATTCTATAAATACAAATTTTCGATTCTGGTAGGATTGAATGGCACCTTCTAAGATTTGAATTCCAGATCTACCGTTGACATTTAAAGCTGCCTTTCCAAACAAACCGATCTTTGCTTTCCGATCTTTATTTTTAAAAACAAGTCTTGCATGAACTGTTCTGGATTCGGGATCTACTTTTTCGCCAATATGTTCTAAAACTCCTTCGAATTCTGAATCTGGATATGCATTCAAAATGATTTTACCAGATATACCTTCCGACAAGTATTTCAAATCGTTTTCAAAAATCTTTGCCTGAAACCAGAGATGCGAAAGTTCTGCAATTGTTGTTAGAATTTGATTTCCTAAAACAATCGATCCAGGAATTGCATTTCTTGAAAGTGCTAGACCCGGCCTTGGAGCAAACACTGTATACACTCCCGATGCAGAGTTATCGATTATAATTCCATTTGCTCGTAGATTTTCTTCCGCAGAATTTTTTTCTGATTCTATAACTTTTAGATTTGCTTCGGCGTCAATAAACTCTTGTTTGGCTGCCAAATTCATTTTCACCAATGAATTGATACGGTTTAGATTTTGTTCTGCGGCTGTGTATTTGGATTTTGCTACCAAATAAGTAGACCTGAGTTTCGCAAGTTCCGGAGAATCAATAGTTGCTAATTTCTGTCCTTTTTTGATGGAATCACCTTCCACAAAGAAAACAGCCGTAATACGTCCCGAGATTCTGGCAGGTACATCGATGATTGCATCAGGTACAGCTTCTGTCTCACCGATTAATTCAATTTTTGTTTGGATCGGTTCGGTTCGAACAACTTCCGTTTCTAAGGAGAGGTTCTTCCTATTTTCTCCTAATAATTTCACGATATCTTTGGGTTCTTCTGAATTTTCCAAACTTACGTTTGATCCTCGGAATTTCCATAAATAGATGGAGAAGGCAATGAGAAGAAGGGAGCTAATCAGTAGTATTGTTTGTTTTTTCATGGTTTGACTCCTAATGAGTCGCTAGGTAATCCGAGAACACGAACCAGTTCAATTTGAGATAATTCAAATTCCGATTTTGTGTTCAGGTAGTTCAGTTTTGTTTGTAAAAGAATTCGTTGGTGATTGATAGCATCTATGATTTTTATTTTTCCAAATCGAATTGCTTCTTGCAGATTCTTTAAATCAGATTCGGCACGATCCATTGTTTGTGTATCATAGAGTTTAATTTCCTCAGAAAGAGTTAAATAGTTAGTCAGCGCAAATAGAACTTCTTGTTTGATATTTCTAGAAACAGATTCTTTCAGTTCTTTAGAATTATCAATTTTCGATGAAGCTATGATGGTTTCCCCTTCATAATCTCTCCAAACAGTCATCGGGAAACTTATAATTCCTCCAACCACTCTCTCATTAAATCCGTCGTTTTGTGCAAAAGCCCCTAAAGTTACATTCGGGATTTTTTGACGTCTAACTTCATTTTGGCGTAGAACAGATAATTCAATTTCTTTTTCAGACAAGGAAAGTTCAGGACGCATCTGCATTGCCATATGGATTAAATCTGCTTTGTCTTTTGGTAAATCTTTGGGTAAAATCCAATGATGGATCTGGGTTGTATCCATTTCGAAAGGGATCCCAAGTAAAACCTCAAGTTCCGACTTTGCATTTTCAGATAACCTATGTGTTTGGTTCCAAATTTTAAATATCCGAATTTCTTCCGATTCAGATAAGGACTCATCAATCCCTGGAGATAATCCTTCGTTCACTCTTGCTTTTGATACTTTTTTTAATTCTTTAACAAGATTTAAACTATTGAGACTGTTTTCTTCTTCCAGATGAAGATAACGAAACCTCGTCATTTTTTTTAAAACACTGAATTCTAAAATTCGTCTTACAGATTCTAGGCGAATGACTTGTGCCTTAAATTCTTCGTCTGCGATTTGAACTGCAATCTCTCGTTTCCCATTAGTAAAAACTTCTTGGTTGACCATAACTTGAAAGTTATTTGCTGCAGTCGGTCCAGATAAAAAAGAGGGGCCAGAAGAATCTCCTTTTCTTGTTGCCGCATAACTATTGAAAACTGGATTCGAAGGAAAGTAGTAAGAGGCTATTTTTTTTCTTCCAGAAATTTCTCTCAGTTTGATTTCTTCGATTCGATAGTCAGGATGTTTAAGGACAATACACTGACTAAGCTCCAATAAAGAACTGTTTTTTTGGCAATTACTTCCAAAGGAATCGTTTGATTCCGCATGAAGTGGACCAATTGTAATATAGATATATACCAAACAACTCAATGTTATCTGAAGTGGTTTGGGGAAAAAAACAAAAAACATAGAACCTCCCAAGTGTTCACACAATAAAATTGCGAATCAACTAAGTGAGGTTATGTTTGGGAGGTCGGAAAAAACTATTTAAAGTGACAAGTTTTGGTATGAGAAGATCAGACTGATGGACATAAACTTTATGAAGTTGGATGCGTACGTGAGATAGATATAAATCCCATGAGCAAGACATAATCAAATTGCAAGGACAAGAAAAACAAACGTGGTCAGTATGTTCGCCGTCTTCGTGTAAATCGTGACCTGGATCCACACCCAAAGCATGGTCCAAAAAAGCATAAGGGCATCCACTTTCCGGTGAACCGATAAGTCCACAATTGACTTCATTGTCAACAATGCGCTGGTACATAAAATTAGCGGAAAATAGGAATAAAAAGCTAAATAGAAAAATTTTTCTCCAGAAACTGAGTTTTTTCAGATTTAGCTTCATAACCTTATTTAAAGTTTGGGATCTCCTTCGCGATTTGCAATAACTTATCTGCAATTTCAGGAACACAAATAGGGGAAACATGGCTGCAATCTACGTAGGTTTGGCACTTTGAATTGCCTTCGTTTAGGCTCACATAACGGATGTTCCTAGAATTTGGATTTACATATTTTTCTATATTCTTTTTGAAGAGTCCACCACCTGTGATATTACTTCTTATTTCTTGAAAATAAGGGTGGATCTGAGGTTCCCATATAACCATTGGAATGTTATTTGCTTCCGCATGTTCAACAATTTTACGAAAGAAATTAATTTCTGGTTCAGAGATTTTGAAATCACGCAAAAAGTAATATTTACGTGATTCAGCATAACCAATAATTCGATCTTGGTATTCTTTTTCGGGGAATTGATCTATCTGGTATCCTATTCGATCTGGAGTGAATGGTCTTTTTGCATTCAATACGGATGAAACTCCAATAAAATAACTATCATTTGCAACGCGTTTTCCTGAAACAAGGTTCTTTAAAGCCAAAACTGGATTGAAATGATAGTTATAACCTAAAAAGAGAAGACGTGCAATGATGTCCCGTTTGAATTGTGGACTCATCGCATCATAAATATCAATAAGTTCCTCTTCGTGTAACATAAGTTCTGCCCATTTCGTTTTATATGTGTACACGTTGTTTTCATTCAACATTTCTTCAGAAAATTCTAAAAATAAGATATCTGGTTTGAATCCCGAATCAGTCATCGATTTGATCATCAAGTAATAAAGAAGAAATTCTGAAGCTTTAACGGCAGTTCTAGTTTCGAAGTAAACTGGTTCTTTTAAAACTGATTTTGATACTGGAATTTCAGCCCATTCATGAAATGCTTCGGAACGAGAGGTTCCCGTAACCACTACAACCCGTTTCCCATTTTTTTGAAATGTTTTGTCTTCTTCCCAAATTGCAGGCATTCCAAGTAACATATTTTGTCCGGCTTTGTATGTCCTCCTTCCGCTCTCACGTACATCTGGAATACAAATCAACTTATCGGTAATGATGATTAAGAGTAAGAGTAGGAATGGAATAAAATAAACGCGAATATCTTTCATAAGTTCTCTTTAAAATTGGAAATAGATGAATGTTTCAACTGGAGATTCGATTTTAATAATTGCAAAATAAACTAAAAAGACAAGGCAGGGGATAATCCAATTAACATAAGGGATTAGTTTATTTGAAAAATAGTTTTTGAATTCAAATATATGCAAAACAGAACTTGCAATGATCAATCCCCAAAAATCTGGACGATAGATGAACTTACCAGATAAATTGAGGGAGGCAGCCCAAAAAGAATGGATTCTATTTATCGAATCAATTCTGAAAAAAGTAGCAAGAATCGAAAATATGGCAAAGATCCATAGAACAGCTAGAATTTTTTTCCCAAATGACATTGCATTACGATTTGGTTTTCCAAATGCCAATCGTTCTATCGATAAAAAGACTCCATGAAAGAACCCCCACAAAAAAAAGGTATAGGTATTCCCATGCCATAAGCCGGATAAAGACATTACTATGATCGTGTTGATATTGTATCTTATTTCTGACACTCTGTTCCCACCTAACGGAATATACAAATAATCACGAATCCAGGTCGAGAGGGTGAAATGCCACCTAGTCCATAACTCAGAAAAACTAACAGACATAAATGGAGATTTAAAGTTTTCTGGAATTTCATAACCTAACAAAAATGCCGATCCTCTAGCTAAATCAGTATAACCAGAAAAATCTCCATAAACTTGAAAAGAAAATGCAATGGTTGTCAGCAATATGGAAATTCCATCATATTCACCTGGATTCAAGTATACGGGGTTTATGATTTTTGCAATTTGATCGGCGATTAAAACTTTTTTAACAAGGCCAGATATTATATGGAGAATACCTCTTTGAACAAAATCTAAACTCAATTTAGAGTTATCAATTTGCCCATAAAAGTCATCATGTCGCATGATGGGGCCAGCAATCAGTTGTGGAAAAAATAAAATAAATAAAAGGAAATTAAAAAAAGGTGATTCGTCGAATTTTCCCCGCCATGCATCAACAATGTATGCAATCATCTGGAAAGTATAGAAGCTGATCGCAAGTGGTAAAATAAATTGTGATAAGGATTGAAAGAAAGGTAAAGACAATTCACCTTCTTTCATTAAATATTGCAGGTAGGTCAGAATGTACTTAAAAAAGCAAAGATTAAGAAGGTTGAGACCAACTCCGATGTAGAGAAATATTATTTTTCTGGTTTTTAATATACCTAAAACACAAAAATGCGTGAGGACTATAAAGAAAACAAAATGAAGTAAAAAAGAACCACTCCAATATGCGTAAAATAAGAGTGAGAAAATGATTAGAATGTATTTACGAAACTGAGATGGTAAAATCCAATATATAGAATAACAAGCTATAAAGAAGAAAAGATAGTCAATAGAATTGAACAGCATTTTCCCTAGAATTTCCTCGACATTTTTTTCTACCAGCCATTTTACACAATCATAGTTGCCTCTAAAATCAAATCCAGAAAGATCAGTCCTCATGGCGACTCAAAATATTCTATGGACACCACATTCAAAAGTTACAAACCTTTCCCGTTTCCAAGGCCATCTGGAAACTAGGTTAGCGAAATCGTTTTCTGATTATGTTTCATTTCATAAGTTTTCTGTGGATGAATCTGATTTGTTTTGGAAAGAATGGTTGTCCTATTCTGGCTTTAAGTTACATAAAGAACCAGAAAAAACTTTAGATAGAGGATCTCATTTTTCAAAATCCCTTTGGTTTCCAGGAGCATTCTATAATTTTGCAGAGAATCTATTAGAAACAGGGAATCCTAATGATTTGGCTTTGGTGTTTTATTCGGAAGATGGACAAATTCAAAGGTTAACCTATTCTGAACTAAAACAAGAAGTTCTGAAGTTACAAAAACATTTGATATCTCTTGGGGTAAAAAAAGGGGATCGTGTTGCGGGACTTCTACCAAATGCACCAATTGCAACGATTGGGATGTTGGCAACAACATCGTTAGGTGCAATTTGGTCTAGCGCCTCACCAGACTTTGGTGTTCGCGGAATTCTGGACCGATTCGAACAAATTAATCCTAAAATACTCATTTCGGTAGAGTCTTATTTTTTTAAAGGAAAACAAATTTCAATTATAGATAAACTAGAGGAAGTTTCTATCCAACTAGTGAATACGGCAAACTCAGAATTCAAACAAACTTTGTTATATGATTTTGTGGAACCCATCAAAGATTTCGGCAAAATTCAACTACCCTGTAGATATAGCAAATTGGCGTTAGCAAATTCATCAGAGGTAATCTCTTATACTTCCATTGGTTTTTCAGATCCGGTTTACATCATGTTTTCTTCAGGAACAACGGGACTTCCTAAGTGTATTGTTCAGGGTGGGGGTGTTTTGCTTAATCATACCAAAGAACTTTCGTTACATTGTAATGTCTCCAAACAAGATCGGTTTTTTTATTATACAACTTGTGGTTGGATGATGTGGAATTGGTCACAGTCCGTTTTGGCTTTAGGTGCGACCCTCTATCAATATGATGGAAATCCATTTCATCCTTCTTGGAAAACTTTATGGTCTATGGCAGAAAAAGAAGCCATCAATGTTTTTGGAACCAGTGCCAAATACCTTTCTGTTTTGGAGGAAGAAAAAATTAATGTCAAATCCGAATACCAATTGCCCGAATTAAAGATAATCCTTTCAACTGGTTCACCTCTTTCTAACTCCGGATTTCGTTATGTATATGAAAACATAAAAAAAGATGTTCAGTTATCATCCATATCTGGTGGAACGGACTTAAACGGATGTTTTGCTTTGGGAAATCCCAACTTACCGGTGTTCGAAGGCCAAATTCAGTGTAAAGGTTTGGGTATGGATGTACAAGTTTTTGATGATATGGGAAAATCGGTAGAAAACCAAAAAGGGGAATTAGTTTGCCTGACACCATTCCCTTCTATGCCTCTTTCCTTTTGGAATGATGATACTGGTGCAAAATACAAATCTGCTTATTTTGAAACCTATGATAATATTTGGTGCCATGGTGATTTTGCGTCCATCTCACCTGAGAATGGTTTGGTGATTTATGGTCGTTCTGATGCTACGTTGAACCCTGGTGGGGTGCGGATTGGAACAGCGGATATTTACTCAGTAGTTTCTACTATACCTGAAGTGAAAGATAGCGTCATCATTGGCCAAGAGTATAAAGACGATGTTCGTGTGGTTTTGTTTGTAGTGACTACAGATGGCGTTATTTTGGATGAAAGTTTGATAAAAAAAATTAAAGAACGTATCAAAGTGGAAACATCTCCGAGGCATGTCCCATCGTTAGTCCTTTCTGTTCCAGAAATTCCTTATACAGTGAATGGAAAAAAGGTAGAAATAGCCGTCAAACAAACCGTAGCTGGGTTAGAAGTAAAAAACAAAAATGCACTCGCAAATCCAAATTCACTAGATTATTTCAAAAATCGAAAGGAACTTGAAGTATGAATTTATTTAGAATTTTTTTAGGGTATGTTTCATTTTGTATTTTAATTTCTACAAATCTTTTGGCTGAGTCCAATCGTTGGCGTTCTTGTTTTAGAACAAATTGTATCTCGTTTGACCTTCCTTCGCAGTGGTATCTTACTGAACGAAGATCCAATGGGTTAACAACAAAGTTTGATCATTTCAAAACGTCTCCACTCAAAGAGGAATCGGGTAGGGAAATTATCCCGGCCCTTGTCATTCTTTTTAAAGAATCTGAAAACAAACTTCCTTTACATCCGATACTTTTCCATGCAGAATCTAGAAGATTTAGTTTAGTTACTAATATTCGTAAATCTTTTACCTTACAAAAAATTACGAATACTGAAAACGGATATAAGTTTTTAGGAATGTATGGAAGTTTTAAAGATAAAGACGATACAATCGTACAACATTATATCACTGCTACCGAAGAAGAGTTTGGGTTCACGATTTTAATCACTTGTTACGAGTCGGTTTATCCCCAAATTGAAAAAGATATCAATCAATTTTTGGATACTTTGACCTGGGGAACAAGGCCTATGCCCTGGAAGATCCAAGATCCAGAACTACTAGTTTCTAAAGCGAAGGATTTGGAAAATAGTGCTCTTAATCGATTGAAAACAAAAAAATCGGAAGAAATTGCTTTAGCATTAGAAGAGTTGAGTGACTCTTGCGAGTTAGGTTCTGTATCTTCTTGCGAAATGTTTACAGTATTCATGAATTTAGGAAGATAAAAAAACAAATTTCTATTTGGTCTAAATCAGTCCTTTAGATTTTAAAAACTCATCATTGTATATTTTAGATTGGTATTTTGCTCCACTATCACATAACACGGTGACTATGGTGTGTCCCGGGCCTAAATCTTTGGCAATTTGATAAGCAGCAGCCAAGTTGATCCCCACACTTCCGCCCATAAACAAACCATCATGTTTTAAAACCAAATTTAAAATGCGAATGGCTTCTTTATCATGGATGCGGATGGCGTCATCGGCAGGCATTCCTTCCATGTTTTTAGTGATTCGGCCTTGTCCTATTCCTTCCGTAATGGAAGAACCTTCGATGGTGATTTTACCTGTTTTAACAAAGGAGTAAATTCCTGAACCATAGGGATCTGCAACAACGCATTTGATATTGGGATTTTTTGATTTAAAAAACAATCCTGTTCCTGCATAGGTTCCGCCAGTTCCGAGGGAAGCCGTCCAAACATCAATTTTACCTTGGGTTTGTTCCCAGATTTCCGGTCCTGTCGTTTCAAAGTGTGCCTTTCTGTTGGCTAAGTTATCAAACTGGTTGGCCCAGACGGAGTTTGGAGTTTCTAAAGCAATTCGTTCTGACACACGTACATAATTTCCTGGATCCGCATATGGAACCGCAGGGACAAGTGTTACATTCGCACCTAACGTGCGTAGCATTTCAATTTTTTCTTTCGATTGTGTCTCAGGAATGATTATTACGGATTTGTAACCTTTGGCATTACAAATATGTGTGAGACCAATCCCTGTATTGCCAGCAGTTCCTTCAACAACAGTCCCACCTTTTTTAAGAAGGCCTTTCCTTTCTGCATCTTCAATGATGTATAAGGCTGCTCTGTCCTTAACGGATCCACCAGGATTTAAGAATTCAGCTTTTCCCAGTATTTCACAGCCTGTCTCTTCGCTTAAGGAATGGATGCGAATCAGAGGGGTATTTCCAATAGTATCAATAAATCCGTTTCGTATATCCGTTTTCATGAGAATGAACTTGACTCCTTTCCTTTAGACTTACATCTTCCAAGTCTATGTTACAAACCATTCGTCGGTGGTTCGCTCCTGCTCCTTCCATTCCGCAAAAATCGGAATCAGAAATCCAATCCCTCTATCCGAAATTTCGGATTCGAGTATTGGAATCAACTTTCCTTGGTTATACGACCTATTACTTAACTCGGAATAACTTCTCACCTGTTTCGAAAGAAATTGGTGAAGCGTTATCCTATTCGAAAACAGATATAGGTGACATCCTTGCCGTCACAGCCATAACTTATGGAATTGGAAAATTTTTAATGGGAGCACTCTCCGATCGTTCCAATCCAAGAAAGTTTATGGCAGTAGGTTTGTTTCTTACCGCCATTTTGAATTTTTCTTTTGGATTTGCGAATCATTATTGGATTCATCTATTTTTATGGGGAGCCAATGGTCTTGTCCAAGGAATGGGTTGGCCCCCATGTGGACGTTCTCTAGGACACTGGTATTCAGTACGAGAACGTGGTACTACGTTTGCATTTTGGAATATTGCACATAATATTGGAGGCGGAATTGTCGGAGTCATCGCCTCTCATTCCGCATCACAGTTTGGATGGCAGTACGCCTTCTTTGTTCCGGGGATGATCGCACTTGTTGGATCCGTGTATTTATACATTCGGCTTGTGGACACACCTCAATCTGAAGGACTTCCTCCTGTCGAAGTTTACAGAAACGATTACCCACCAGAAGAGAAGGAAGACCACGAAGCGGAGCTTACCACCAAACAATTGATTGTTGAACAAGTCCTTATGAATAAATACATTTGGCTTTTTGCTATTATCAATTTTTTTGTTTATATCATTCGTTATAGTTTGATTGATTGGGGTCCCACTTATTTAAAAGAAACTAAAGGAGCTGACCTTTTGGGTGGGGGATATTCGACTTTTATATTAGAGTTTGGTGGGATTGGCTCCACCATTCTTATGGGATGGGTCTCTGATAAATTCGACGGACGCAGGGGAATGGTAAGTTTACTTTGTATCATTCCGATTTTCTTTGCTTTTTTAGGAATTTTATTTAATCCACCAGGATTTCTTTGGATCGACTATATACTTTTTGGACTGATTGGACTCTTTATCTATCCACCGGTAATGCTGTTAGGTGTGGCTGGTATGGATTTTACCTCCAAAAAAGCAGTGGGAACGGCTGCGGGGTTTATTGGGCTTTTTGGATCATTAGGAAGAACGGCGCAAGGGAAAGGTCTGGCTATCCTTGCCACAAATTACTCTTGGGATGTAGCCTTGTCCGCTATCCTAGTTTCGACTTTAATTGCCATCCTCCTCCTTGTTTTCAGCTGGAATTTACGACCACGTGGGTAAATAAATTGACTAAATCAAAAAAAATCAGTAGGATACTTTACTTATGACAATTGGCAGAAAAATTTCCATAGGAATCATTGGCATCATCGCCATCCCATTAGTTGTGGCTCTCTTTCTACCTTCCCAATACCAGGTAGAACGTTCCATTGATATCACCAAACCAGCCTCAGATGTATTTGTTTACATCCGCCTGTTAAAGAACCAAGATCAGTACAGTGTGTGGGCAAAAAAAGATCCCAATATGAAAAAAATTTACACAGGACAAGATGGCACTGTTGGATTTATTTCTCGTTGGGAAAGTTTAGACAAAGAAGTTGGAATTGGCGAACAAGAAATCAAAATGATCAATGTAGATGCTTTGGAGATGGAAACCGAACTCAGATTTTTTGAACCATTTGAAGGCACAGAACGTAGTTATATGAAGGTTTCTTCTTTGGACCAAAAAAAATCCAAGGTCATTTGGGGATTTGATGGTTCCATGCCTTATCCATCCAATTTAATGTTAGTTTTTATGAATTTTGAAGAAATGATAGGAAAAGACTTTGAAGAAGGGCTATCCAACCTTAAAGTTGTTTTAGAAAAATAAGGAAATTCATTTCGATTGAACAAACAAAACATCTATTGGCAATTATACCAAGACGATCCCATTTTAAAACCCGGATTCCCATCACCCGTTTTGGCGGATCCGAGTTTTTTATTTCCTGAAAATTGCACAGATGGACTTTGGCATCTCTTTGCTCACAATATATTCGGTGTACAAGAATTTCTCTCAGAAGATGGTATCCATTGGGAAAAGAGAAAAACTGTGGTTTGGAATGCCATGCGTCCGTTTATCTTCTACGAAGATAAAACCTATTATCTTTATTATGAAAAGTATAAATTCCTTCATGTTCTTATGTCTTGGTTTCCTTACAGAAAGTGGAAATCACGAATCGAAGTCAGAACTAGCCAAGATTTAAAGACTTGGTCCTCTCCAAAAACTGTCATTGAACCAAAATTTCCATTCCATAAAGATCCAAACTATGGCGAATCAGTCAGTAATCCTTGTTTGGTGAAGTTTGGAAAAAAGTACAGAATGTACTTTTCTTCCTCGTTGGTTTATATTCCTGATTGTGGCTTTTGTGAGCCGAAACACATAACGGTTGCGGAATCGGCTTCTCCTCTCGGACCGTTTTCTTATTTCTCAGATCCAATCATTTCGCCAAATGAAATGGATCCATTTTGTAATTTGGGTGCCGGTTCAATTAAAGTGATCGAATGGAAAGGGCGTTACCTTGGATTTCAAAATGGGATCTTTTGGAATCCAGTAAGGAAGGAATCGTGTTCGGCGATTTTGTTTTTACAAAGTGAAGATGGTCTTAGCTTTGAAAGAATCAACCAAACCCCTATCCTTGGTCCCACGGGAAAGGGATGGAAGGCAAGTCATGTATATGCTTGTGATGTAAAATATTCCGAAGCAGAAAAAATCTTTATCCTCTACTTCAATGCCAGGGACAAAGCCCACTGGACGAAGGGAAAAGAAGCCATCGGGCTTTTTGTGGGAAAGGTAGAAGAATCACAAGGGACTGTCGGTAAAACTACAAACAAACCGGCCAAAAAACAAAAGCCCCAGCCGAAAAAGAAAATATCCAAACCAAAACTAAATCCAAAACCGAAAGCTAAGAAGTCTAAATCCAAATGACAAGATCACTCGTTGGCCACTCCAAAGATTTAGGAGACAGTTTTATCATCCGTCGTGTTCTTCCTGCGATGGAAAAACGCTCGGTGGGTCCCTTTGTTTTTTTTGATCATTTTGGACCAGTCCCTGTAGTCACTGGAGAAGAACTTGTGGTTCGTGCCCATCCTCATATTGGCCTTGCCACCATCACTTTTTTATATGATGGTGTGATCACCCACAGAGATAGTTTGAAAGTGGAGATGGACATTCGGCCGCATGAAACCAATTGGATGGTTGCAGGTTCCGGTATCGTACACAGTGAACGCTCTAAATTTGATGCTAAGTATGAAGTTATGGAGGGCATTCAAACTTGGATTGCTTTGCCAAAAGAGAAAGAAGAAATGGATCCAAGTTTTGAACACTTTTCTGAATTGGAAATCCCGGTTTTAAAAAAAGATGGATTGATCTTTCGATTGTTAGGTGGGAATTTTCTCGGACTACACTCACCGGCCACCGTTCATTCCCCATTATTTTATGCAGATATTGAAATGAAACCAGAAGCTGATACTGTAAATTGGATTCTCTCCGACAAGGAGGAGGCGGGCCTTTATGTTTCTCGCGGTTCCATTGAGTCGAATGGAGAATCGTATACAGTCGGATCGATGGTTTTATTTGAAAAAGGTACAGCGGTTACATTCAAAGCCAAACAAAACAGCCGTTTGATGTTACTCGGTGGCGAGCCGTTAACAGAAAAAAGACATCTTTATTGGAATTTTGTTTCCACAAGCCAGGAAACCATCGAAAGAGCCAAGGAAAGATGGGCAAAAGATGAATTTCCGAAAGTTCCAGGCGAAACAGATTGGATTCCTTTGCCCACCTAAAATATAGGATTAGAAATCTATTTCAAATCATCTGCAGCTTTTTTATACTCTGCTGCTTCTGCTCGAAATTCCTTCGCTAGGTTTAAACAATGTTCTTTAAACTTAGCTTCAGTGATTGCTTTTCCACCTTTGTTTCCTGCCATTTTTTCATGTCTTACCGCACTTGCTTCTTTCTCTTTTGCCATTGAGTTTAGATACGTGCGCGCCGCTTGTTTACTTTCTGATGAATTTGCCTCTTTAATCATCAGATTTTCCAAGTCAGACAAAGCAAATACAGATGTAGATGCTAACACGAGTAATAGGGTAATTATTTTTTTCATAGAAACCTCTCTGGTCACTATTATAGCGATTCTATTAGATTGTCAATAGGGGTCGTTATTGATATTTTACGGTATCGGAACCTGGTGACATAAAAGCAAGCTTGGTTCCCGTTTCCGCGAAGGCAGAGATGGTTTCTTTAAATCCTGTTGCCGTGACCAAAAACGTTTCGTTCGGACCGACAGACATTTGCAATTCAGGAAAATAAACAGATCCAGACACAGTATAAAAAATACCAAATGCCACCGGATCACATAACTGGGAGAAGTTAAAGTTTTGGGCTTGGTCAAATTCCCAAGATTCCAATCGGAATTTATCATTCGAAGTAAAAAGATACCTTGGGAAAGGATGGTAAGTGATTAGTTGTTTGGTTTGTTTTTCTGACCCATCGGATTTTTGAAAATTAAGGACTGCTAGAGCTTTTTCTAAATGGAGCTCTCTTGGCTTTCCATCATCTCCCAACCGACCGTAATCGTAAACTCGGTAGGTAGAATCGGAGGATTGTTGTACTTCTAAAAGTAAAACTCCTCCACCTATTGCGTGTATTGTGCCTGGATTTAATAAAAACACATCCCCAGACTTTACTTTCCATTTTTTTAGAACGTTTTCCCCTAAGTTTTGTTTTACAAGAGCATCATATTCTTCGCGATTTGTATGAGTATCAAATCCAACTACCAATTCTGCCCCAGGGTCTGCGTACAATACATACCAACATTCTTTTTTGCCGTTTGACTTTGGATCGTATTTGAGTGCATAATCATCATCGGGATGAACTTGAACTGATAGTTTTTCTTTGGCATCGATTACCTTTACTAGTAAAGGTAATCCTGACCCAGAGAAAGGTTTGCCTAAAACTTCATTAGGAGCTTTTCGTATAAGTTCTGTTAGCGGTAGATTTTGGAACTCTGGATTTTTGATTGGGGATATATCGGTTCCATAAACGGAAACTTCCCAAGATTCTCCAATGAACCCTTCTGGAATTTTCCTGCCGAGTGATGTTTCCAATTTCCTTCCTCCCCAGATTTTTTCTTTATATAGGGGGGTTAAAAATAGAACTTTGGGAATCTTTTCCATCGATTTCCTTTTTAGACAGCACTCTTAACCCGTAAAGGGATATTTTTATGAACCAAGAGTTTCACCCGTAGGTATTTTTTCTTAAAATGGGTAAAGGAATCTGGCCTGAATTTGGAGAGATCAAATTCAAATACCTTACCTTGGATGAGGGCAGAAATAGGAAATTCCACTTTTAAATTTTTGTAGCCTTTGTAACTTCCCCTTCCATTACAAGCAGGGCAGTGGGGATCGCCACCCATACAATCTCGACAAACAATCCTTACGGTCAGGGGGATGACTGCAATCACTGGCCTTATAATTTCTGATTCTTTCAAATCGATGATCAAATCATAATCAATTCCCGTAACCTTTCGTCTGTCTTTGTTACGGAATCCTTTTCTCATTAATCCACGTTTGGCGAGCTCTAAAATTCCAGTAGTGAATCGAACACGAGATACTGGTAGTACGATGGGGTGTTCTTCTAGTTTGCGTTTTAAAAATTCACGAGCATAGTTTTTTTTGAATTCATCATCATAAGACTTTCGTCCTTCCCCTGTTAAGGTTTGGTATGCGAAGTAAAGGCTTTGGAATTTGGAATAAGAACCTGTGACAGGGATGTCAGGATGGAATTGTTTTACTAGGTGACGGAAAGAGGATTTAATCTCTTCCGTCGTCGCGCCAAAGGGAATCTCTAGGACTTCGTAAAGGTTGGTAGGTGGTGGTATGGAGTGACTCATTCCACCCTCGTTATCATTATGGTTCTTGAAAATCCCCGCTGACAGAAACTTCCATTACGGATTCAGAAACCATTCGAGTTTCTAACTTTCCTTTTGCTTGGATGTATCTATCAATGGTTCTTGCCACTTCGCGAAGTCTGTCTCGGTAAGCTGCTGCTAAACGCAAACGTTCCCAAGGGCTTTGGATTTTTTCTAACTCAAAGTTTAATGTATTATCATCTGCATTAGTAACTGTACGAACAGAAAGTACAAGTCCTTTGACTCCACCAGTTGTATTGTTTTTTAATTCGCGATAGGTAGTTACTGGGTCTTTGCCTTTTTCAGTAAGTGATTTTCTTGACCAAAAAGAGATCTCATCTAATGAGAATCCACCGCCTTCTGCGCCGCCGCCACCTTTCAATTTCATCACAAAACGACTGTGTAGGACATAACTTGGTTCAAAGGGTAGGTGGATTTCCCTTGCGTTGGTCACTTGACCATAACGACTATCTTTGATTTTCTTTTCGAAACTTAAGAATTTAACCTTATCATTGATCACGGCATGATAATCATCCACTTCTTTGCCAATTCGTTCGATCTTCTGTTGTTGTTTGGCATTATAAGGAATGAGAGCAATACTTCCATCCGGGTTTAACTTCTGGGAATCTGCTTGGCTAGCAGGTTCATTTTTTTCATCAGCAGCAAAAAGGCCGACGGTGAGTAGAAAGGATAAAATTAGGACAAACGAGATGCGCATACGAACTCCCAGGTAGTAGACTCTATATATATTTTCGACTTTTGAAATGAAATCATTAATTTGTTAAAAATAAGGTTGATAAAAAACGTAAAAACCCGACCCTAGCGGAAGGTCTCCCATGGAAATAAATCTGAAAAAGAATGCAGACGCCTACGTGATCAGCATTTCCGGAAGTTTGGACATTTACACTTCCCTGGATTTTAAAAACTTCCTGGAAACCAATGTTCCTACACAACCCACTGAAAATCTGCATGTCATCATCAATTTAGAGAAACTCAATTATATAGATTCCTCTGGAATTGGAATGCTTATCAAACAACTGAATTATGTCCAAGAATTGAAGGGTAAATTCTCCATTGCCAATATGAAACCGGCCATTGAAAAGGTTTTCAAAGTAGCAGGGCTTACAAGTTACTTTCAAACCATTGGGGAAGATGAATACCGCGAAAAATACGCAGTTTAGTCGTTTCCTTTTAATCTCTCGCTTCTAGTCGATTTTCCAATACAAAAGCATCCCAAACCCCCCAAAAGCGACCGAGCGAGTTATTGCTTGGTACCAGATCGACATAAATCTTCCCATCTGGGTATTCGGAAGGTTCCAAAGGAATTTCGACCGGATTGGAGAAACTTTGACTTCGGTCGGCATAGATAGAAAGTTTGTGTCTTCCATTTACCAGAATGTTCAATTTCTTCGGTTTGAATTTGGAACCTTTTAAGGGTCGGTAGCGAGTTACATCTAAATAGAGGTAGGCTGTTGATTTGGAGACAATTGGTTTTTCCAAAAGGAAACGGAGTCCTGTTTCTGGAA
Source organism: Leptospira sp. WS4.C2 (assembly GCF_040833985.1). NCBI lineage: Bacteria > Pseudomonadati > Spirochaetota > Leptospiria > Leptospirales > Leptospiraceae > Leptospira > Leptospira mgodei. The sequence continues at coordinate 3,316,727 of NZ_CP162139.1, read as the reverse complement.
CCATACGACAAATATAGTCTTGGAGTCCGAGGTGTGGGGTGTCTGGTTCCAATTCATAGGATTGGTAGATCGCCCAGGTTTTTAGTTCTGGGAATGTAGAAATATCTTCAGGGAGTAGTCCTTCTTCCAATCCAAATTCCTGTTTCGGAATTTGAGAGTCTTTTGCGAACACCGAAACAAAGCATGATAAAAAGATTGCCGTAAGGAGAAGGATTCGTAGTTTCAATGGAAGCACCTAGTACAAGTATCGGATTACGAGACAAGTCCCCCTTTGAAAATTATTCGCTCTTTAGAATCGATCCAAAACGAGTTTCAAACTGGCTCATCCTTGACACTCGGAAACTTTGATGGGATCCACGTTGGCCACCAAACCCTACTTCTCCGAACTGTGGAAAAAGCAAGGGAGTTAGGTCTCCCCTCAGTCGTTGTGACATACTACCCCAACCCTTCTGTGGTGCTTGGCAAAAAACCAAATTTCAAATATCTATCATCCGAAAAGGAAAAAGAAGAACTCATTCGCGGTTTTGGAATCGACTATTTATTAGTTTTAGATTTTACATTAGAACTTTCTAAAATGCCTGCAGAAGATTTTTTAGAGAAGATTATGATTCAAACTTTGAATGCCAAACATATTGTGATTGGTTATAATCATTTTTTTGGAGCCGAACGTCGCGGTGACTTTAATCTTTTAGATTCTAATAAATCTAAGTATGGTTATGCGGTAGAATTAAAGGAAGCCGTTTTAAAAAAGGAAAGTAAAATCTCTTCTTCTCTTATTCGTGGTTTTTTAGAAAAAGGGGAAATGGAGGAAGCTAAAATCCTTTTGGGTAGGAATTATCATATAACAGGCATTGTTTTTGAAGGTGCAAAACGAGGACGGACCATTGATTTTCCTACGGCAAACATTAAAGTTCCAGAGGATAAACTTTTACCGGCTATCGGTGTTTATGCTTGTTTTGCAAAATTTAACGGCCATGATCATAAGGGAATGGTAAACATTGGACACAATCCGACTTTTGATGGATTAGGACTTCATGTAGAAGTGAATGTTTTTGATTTTGATGGAGATTTATACGGAAAAGAAGTGGAATTGGAAATAGTTCATAAAATCCGTGATGAAAAAAAATTCAGTGGTTTAGATGAGTTGAAAGGCCAGCTAACAAAAGATAAAGAGGAGAGTATTCGTATTTTAAATTTTAACTAAATGGTATAACTTTCCTTTCCTTTTGATTTTTCCTATAACCTGTCCATTTGTAGAATCTTTTTCTAAGATTCCCTTAAAAGAAGTTTTTGATACAGCCCAATCTTCGTTTAGTTCATCAAAATAAAATCCGTGGTCTTTTTTGGAGGAGTCCTTCATAAGGATCACGTTCTTTTGTTTTTTATCACCATCTTCCATTAAAATAAATCCTGGCCCGGGAAACAAAGGAATCGATTTTTCTCCTATGCGTAATTGTTTTTTGAATGCAGGAATGTTTCTAAGGATACGGTAACTTTTTTTAGGAATGAGAAAGTTTACCCCTTCTAACACATAACAGATAAAAACCAACTTTCCTTTTAGATCTTGATTCGTTGTTGGGGTTTGTTTTTTTTCTGTGAGACGATTTGCAATCTGAGTGATTCTGTTTTTTAAAGCAGAATCTAAAAACTCAATTTTGTCTTCTGATTTGATTTTATCTAAGATATGGAATAGGGTATCAAACTCTTTTTGTTTGTATTCATTTTTGATTTTGAACTTATGAATTTCTACGTTTAGCCGTTTGCTTCTTTGTAAAAAATAGGGAGATTCATTTGTTTCAGAAATTTGAATCAGTTGTTCCGAAAGTTGTATCATATTTGTAATACAGTCTTTCGAATCTCTTTCGAGTTCTTCCAGACGAATCAATTCATTTTCTAATTTGATTTTTGTCTGAAAAAACTCTTCTGCCCCCAATTCTTTTTTGGTTGTTTTCATGGCGATTTTTAGTTTGCAAACTTACGTTTTTTAATCGAAAGAATAATTCCTACGGCAGTCATCGCCATAACCAAATGCGATCCACCGTAACTCATAAATGTGAGTGGAACACCTGTTACAGGAAGAAGGCCAATCACAATTCCCACATTGATAGCAATATGGAAAAATATCATCGCCACAATTCCTGCCGCAAGTAAAGATCCAAACCGATCTTTACTTTCAAAACTAATTTGTAATCCTCGAAGAGGGATGGACATCAGGAAAAATAAAAGAAGTACACTGCCAAAAAATCCAGTTTGTTCTGCCCAGGAAGCAAAGATAAAGTCCGTTCCCGATTCGGGAACATGAGGAATTCGTCCTTCTGTCATTTCACCATGAAAGAGTCCTTTACCAAAAACTTTTCCTGAACCTACTGCTGGTTTGGAGGCTCGGAGTTGGTAACCAGCCCCTTGTTTGAATTGGTCAGGGTTTAGAAATGCTGTGAGACGAATGACTTGGTTTTCACGGAAAGGAATCGATTTATGTACCGCAATGGCAGAGAGGATGGAGAGTCCCAAAATTCCAATCGTGATATAATAGTTTCTAAGATTTTTAGAACCTCGGGCAATGCGGATAAAAATCATTACTAAACTGATGAGCGCGAGTGTTCCACCAAGACCAAACATAAATGCTTCGTTGGATAAAATTTTAAAACCCAAACTGGCATATTCATCTTTTACGATTTCTGCTGCTTCTCTGATCATTTGTAAATTTTTTGGGTTTTCAATTCCAGGTAAGGTCAATCCAGATACTTTTTTTCCATCTAGGATGAGCCAGATTTTTCCTTGGAGTTGGTTTACAATGGATACCAGTTCTGTTTTGTTATCTTTGCGAAGTAAATCAATGAGCGGTTGAATCAGAGTCAATTGAGAATAAGCAAGATACATGGGAACCATGAGTGAAATACTGCCAAAGGTCAATAGAGAGCCAACATGCAAAATGTCTGCCCCACCTAAATATAACATGGTGAATAACATTGGTAAAAAGGACACCGCTGTTCCAAAATCCGGTTGTAAGATAATGAAAAGCATGGGCACCAAACAAATGATAAATGGTATGATCAGTACCGTTATTTTGTGCATTTCCTTTTCTTTTAAAACCAAATACTGACCAAGTAAAATTACCGTTGCCAATTTGGAAAACTCAGAAGCTTGGAGAGTGATCGGTCCTAGTTTTAACCAAGAACGTGCCCCACGACCCGAAGGAAGATAACCAATGCCCGGAATGAGAGTGAGCACGAGTAATACGATGGAGAAGATATAAATGAATAGGGCGTAAGAACCTATCAACTGATAGTTAATTCTAGACATAAACCACATGGAGATAAGGCCCACAAAAACAAAGGTGAATTGTTTATACCATCTTCCTAGTCCATCTGCCGTGTTGGCTTCCTGTGTATAGAGAGTGAGAACTCCTGCCATTGCCACGAGGACTACGGAGAAGATAAGAAAAAAATCGAGTTTTTCTGTATTGCGATCTGCCATTAAAATGCCTCTTGTTCTACTGGTGCTTCTTCTAACATGGTTTTGGCACGAGACCTGTCTGTTCTTGGAAAAGACCCTGGTGGGAAGGCAGCTTTAAATACTTCCCTTGCGGCAGGAGCAGCAGAAGCCGCTCCACCTACTCCATATTCTACGAATGCAGCAACTAATATCTGTTTTTCGGGCGGGGCATTTACAGGAGCATATCCAATAAACCAAGCATGGTTTGACGAAGAAGCACCTCTTCGTCTTGTTTGAGCTGTTCCTGTTTTACCTGCAATTTCCGGAAGTGTCGGTGAGTTGAGAACACCGGATGCCGTTCCCGAATATCCAACCAAATACAATCCTTCTTTCAGAGCTTCTACGGTGGAACGTTTGAGGGGGATGTCTCTCAAAATCGTAGGTTCCGTTTTTTGGATGAGAGAGTTATCGAGAGGACTTCTAATTTCTGAAACTACATAAGGTTTATAGATTTTTCCATTATTAACGACGGCCATATAAAATAATGCCATCTCAATCGGAGTCACTGAAATAAAACCTTGTCCGATGGAAAGGTTCACAGTGTCCCCATCAAACCATTTGTTCCCATAAGTTCTTTTTTTCCAGTCAGAACTAGGAATGAAGCCAGTGGCTTCCCCTGGAAGGTCGATTCCAGTTTTTTTATCTAAACCAAATAACCTGCAGTAGGCGAGGATTGGTTCGGCCCCTAACTTATATCCCAATTGATAAAAATAAACTGAATTAGATTTTTCCAGAGCTTGAGCTAGGTTGAGATCCCCGTGATTTTTTTTGTCCCAGTTATAGAATACTTGGTCTGGCACACCTTTGAATGTTGATTTCAATGTAAAATTTGCAGGACAGGAGAATGTTTGTTTTGGATCAAAATTGATTTTATGTTCACTCTCCATGGCGGCAAGACCCACTAGGGTTTTGAAAGTCGAAGCCGGTGGAAACCTAGATTGAATAGCTAAATTTAAAAAACCACCATTGTTTGTAACGCGTGTAAAGTGGTTAGAACGTTCCAATTTGTTTTTCCCAGAAAGGATATTTGGATCATAAGAAGGATTGGATGCCATGGCCAAAACTTCACCGGTCGTTGCTTTGATGGCAAGAACCGTTCCCCGAACACCTTTTAATGCACGATAGGCGGCTATCTGCATATCCCGGTCAATGGTCAAAACTAAATTGTTTCCGGGAACCGAATGTTCGATCACACGTTCTTCTTCAATATTTCCTTCGGTGTTTCTTTTTTGGATACGAAACCCATCTTGGCCACGAAGGGTTGTGTCATAGAGAGATTCAATTCCACCTTTACCAATGAGTTGGTATGTTTTGATTTCTTTTTCTTGGAGATCGCTAGTTGTTGGTTTTCCCACATAACCTGTCACATGCGAAAGAGCAGGTCCCATATGATAAACTCGAGCAGGGGAAGAAACCAAATAAACATATTTATTGATATTATCTAATACAAGAATTCGTTCTTGTTGTTCGCGTGAGATTCCTTCTAAAAGTACAAATGGTTCGCGTGACCGAATTTTTTTAATCATTCGGGAATCTTGGAGTTCTTTTTCGTAATAAACGATGGGGATAGATAGAGCTTCGCAGAATTTGTAAATAAAATCCTTCACCTTTCTCGGATCATTCTTTAATAAACTAGTATTAAGAATCACATCTAATGATGCTGAGTTTGATACTAGTGGTTGGCTTGTTTCTGGAGTGAGAAAATTACGATCAAAAATATTTCCACGATCAGCGGGAATGGACTCACTTCTGCGGACAAAACGTTCGGCTTTTAACGAGTTCTCACTTCCTTGTACAATCTGTAGATTGAATAATTGAAGGATATAGGCTGTTAATGTAAAAACAACCATACCCGTAAAAAAATACAGTCGTTTACGAAAACTAGTTTCTAAGCGAAACTCGGATGCCGACTGGCTCATTGCCTCACCTCATCTGCATCTAATCGGAATGCCCATGAGAATAAAAAGAACAACGCAGGACCAATGAATGCATTGTACAAAGAAACATACAAAAAGGAATAACTATGATTGGAGTGAAAAAACATCAAAAATAGAAGATAAGTGATGATTCTTGAAACCAATGTAAATCCAAGGATATAGATAGTAATGGAGATATAATTTTCAGTATAGGAAGATCTCATCACCTTCCCAACGATATATCCTATGATGGCATAGGAAAAGGAATGGAGTCCAATTTTGTAATAGACAATATTATCTCCACCAATCTCACCACCTAGCGCCGTATCGGTGAGTAGGCCACCAAAAAATCCCAACCAAAGTCCATAGAGTGGTCCTTTTCGGAGTGCAAAAAAGACAACAAAGATCACCATAAAGTCTGGCCTAATTGCATTTCCCAATTCAAATAGATTGGATCCATTTAAGAAGTGAGAGAGTAACAATCCGATAATGATAAAAAGTTTATCTAAAATCATGGTGTTACCTCCTTAGGCGCTTCTTGACTGGAAGGAGCTGATGGGGTTGTTGGCGAGGAATCAGGTACATTTGTATTCACAGATGGTTTTGTGTATTGGGGAGTTCCGAAGGTAGAAGGAAAGTTTCCTTGCCTTTTATCCTTTTCTTTCTCTTTTTTATTATAATCTTTTTCTTTTGGAAAATCGATTTCTCCAAAGTAAGGGCCGTCAATTTGAATTGTTTTCTCTGCTGGCCATTCTTCACGCCACTTTTCTGGTTGTTTCTTTAAAACAATTACATGTAAAAGTTTATCAAACTCAACAAACGGGCGTAAGATGGCTGTTTTAAAAGATCCGTTTCTTGGACCTTCTTCGATAATGGTTCCCACTGGAATTCCTGAAGGGAAAACTCCCGATCCACCAGAACTAAACACAGCTTTTCCAATTTTACTAAATCCTTCTGTAAACATTGTACTTGCCGAAGTTGGTGGCGGGTTTGGGCCCATTGGAAAATTTCCGATGGCTTTCGGATCAATCACAATTCCGGCATCTATGTAATCTAACAAAACATCGGTTCCGCGACCACTGTTTCCATTGAGAGAGGCCCAAAGATTGGTTCCAGGAATGGCAACCCCCATAGAAAAGTTGGAATTGATGATGGGCTGGATGACAGCAGATCCTTTAGAAACGGCGATGATTTTACCGACAAGTGCTTCTGTAAATTTCCCTTTTTCGTCCAGAGCCCGAGCAACCACTGGCATGTAAGGTTTGATACCTACTTCGGAACCTTTATTGATGATGATGGTGCGGTAGATCGCATTCAAACGAACACTCAAAACTTCCGCACGAACGGAAGGGTAATCAGTATGGAGTGGAAAGTTCAGCTCTTGCCGGAGGATGGCATTCTCAGCTTTCAGCCTCTCCACATCCTTGGAGAGTTGGCGGTATTCTTCCATCACGTTCAAACAAGAGTCGCGCTCTTCTCGGACACGTTCGAAGGACTCTAGTTTGTTATAGCTACTTTTGATTAGGGATCCGAAGGAATCAAAGGACCCAGAAAAAAAGTCGCCTACACCCTGAAAGCTGGCAATCCCTCTCACCATGAAGTTGCCGTTCCAAATTAGGGAAGTAAAGGAAAACAGGAATACGAAGAGTAGGGAAAACAATTCGTCATTTTGATTGATGCGATTCCACTTCATGGACTTATGTCACATTAATTTTATTGGAAATAATATTTCAAGCGCGAATCGAATTTGGTTAAATTTTGAAGTTTTCGCGGTCCGTAAGTTCGGGAAGGAAATAAAAGGAGGAGGAGGATGCGAATCTTGCCCCACCCCGGATGGTTCTTAATCCCTTTGGATTGCGAAATAGAGTCACTCGAACCTGGCTCAAAGAAGGGAAGGTTTCCCTCTCCCGAACCAGTCCCAACTTCAAACGGACTTCGCCGGCACCAGGATCTACCACTTGGGCGAAGTAGGTTTTTGGACCTATTTGGACGATCGCAAATTCTCGAAGGTGGAAAAGAGGCCTTGGGTCACCCGCCGTTCCTAAAAATTTCGAGATTAGGGAAAGGAAGGCAGGAAAGTCGGCCTTGTCCAAGGAAGATACATACGTGAGCAAATGTTGGCGGAGGTATTCTTTGGCATGGTTGTGGGCGAGAACCACGCGGTGGCGCCGATCCAATTGAAAATAAAACGACTGTAAAAGTTTGCGTTCCTCCTGGTTACAGCCTGCCCGAAAGGCCAAACGATCCAACCGTTTGCTATGCATCCGGATAAGTTCCATCCTTCGGGTGATGTAGGCCGCAATGCGAAACGAAAGATAAAAGAAAAGGAGAAGTAAGATCAATTTAAAAAGGACAAACTCTTGATTGCCTTGCCAAATCCAAACTGGTCTTTCTGGAAACATTGGTTGTTAGACGGGTTGGAATTTGGGTTAGAAACTCATTTAAGGATGGTATTTTGAATTGGAATACAACTTGATAAAAGTAGTCACAATTATTGCCATGATATCCGTTGGAATTCGCGAATTAAAATCCCATCTTAGCCAATATAAGGAAATTGTCGATTGCAGATCTTTAGATGGTATTCACGTTGCAACTGCGATTTTTTTAAAAGACGTTATGCGTTCCTCAAACTTTGCATTCCATGGTTTTGATAATAGAGTAAACGAAGTTGCTGGAAAATTTGGATTAAAACCTAAAGTTGCATAATGAGTAAACATTTTTTTCGGGACTCGGAGTCAGAAGACCTTCGATCGCCAGTTACAATGCCAATAATATGAAAAAAGAAATCGAAAACATTCTATCCTCTTCCGCACATAGACCTTGGCAAATCCCAAATCATAAGTGGTTCTGGTATCAAGAATGGAATGATGTTATATTTTTACATTATCGAATCGAAGAAAACACATTAAGAGATTTAGTTCCACGTTCTTTGGAATTGGATTCTTTCGATGGGTCGTTTTGGGTTTCTGTCGTTGCATTCTCAATGAATCAAATTCATTCTAGGTATACATTTCCCATACAATACTTTTCTAATTTTCATGAAGTGAACTTACGAACTTATGTAAAAAATAACAATCAGCCAGGAGTCTATTTCTTAAGCATTGAAGCAGAGAAATGGATTCCCACTATCATCGCAAATCTTCTTTCTGGATTACCTTACAAACATTCCCATATAAACAGATCACCAAATTCTTATTCATTACTAGGAAAACGTGGGAATATAGAAATAAAATATAAGGTAACGAATCCGCAAAACAATCCCGAAAGAATTGATTTATGGTTAACAGAAAGGTATTGTTTGTATAAAGGTACAAATGAAGATCCAATTCCTTTGGAAATCCTTCATAAACCTTGGGAGTTATATGGAATCAACATCAGAAGTTTAGATATCAAATACAACCAGTTCGACCATTGTGTTGACTTTCACCATCCAACCTTATGTCATTATTCGCCAGGTGTAAAAGTAATCGCCTGGAATTAAGGATAGATACGGAAAAAGTTATCACTTAGCGGAAAAATCAATTCCCTCATTTTTGTAAAATATGAACTGATTTTTATATTCGTAACTATAAAACAAGTGAACATTTCTTGGAGTTAAAATTTCGAATTCGTTTAGATTTGGTTTTTGATCAGTTTTCTTAAAAGTAAGCAAAGTTCTTACACAGAGAAGAAAATCCGTTCCAGTTTTTTGGATAACATGATCTGCAGGATAGTTATTTCTCATATAAAAAGGATTAAATTTATTGAATCTATCTCTCTTCTTAAAATAGGAGTATGGATAAAAATAAGAAATTTTTGATTCGTAAGAGTTATCGTTTAGCTGGAACTGATGATTTTCTAAATCCTCGATGATATTGATCTCTTTTTCTTTATCAAAGCAGATCTCATACAACAAATGAATGTTCTCTTTATGGAATCTGTTTATGTTTAGATTTTCATTCGTATTTAGAGTTGTATTGTTAACATCATTGATGATGAGGTTTAGGTTTTCAAATTCTATAAAAAAAGCAGAATGACTATAATGTTTGGAGCCGTAAAAAGCTACTTCTTCGAATTTTAAATCTGTTATGTCATTTAATCTATAATTTGAATTTAAGCCAGGAGAAATAAGTGTTAACGCACAAGCATGCAATAAAAAAAGAACAAAAATTGCGAATGTTTTTTGTATCATTTGATTGCATTCCGCAGGAGTTTATGCTTAATCACCATTCCCACCTTTAATCTGTTAAATTCACCTCTTCGAAGTATTGTGTTTGGTGGCGAAACATCCAAAGTTTATCTCCAGAATAAAAATTGATAAAACCATCTCTCAGCTCCAATTGGTAGATATCTCGGAGGAGTAAGTTTTGCTCAAATTGAGTCTCTGATGGGAGATCAATCACAAGTATTCTACGTGTGGTTGTGATTGCCACTTTGTCGTATAAATTGGCAAACGCCCTAATGGTTTCTTGTTCTAAGCTGATGGTTTCCCAATGGTTGGTATAACTATTAAAAAGATATAGTTTTCTTTCACTTATGACCAAGGCAGCTTTATGCCCCATTGCCACTCGGTAACGTTCCTCTCCAAAATGGTGTCCTTTTTCCCATTCAATACTAGAGTTACTTACACCTAATAAATTTTTGTTTGTTACCAAGATACAAAGATCCCCATAACACTGAGAATACCAGATATGTTCTCCTCTCGTGGAATAGGAAATTTCTTGACCATCGGATAAAAAAGCCTTAAAGGAAAGATGGCCTTTGATGAAATTTAAAGTAGTTTGAATGTATGGATATGCGGTACGGTCTGTTATGCGACCTTCGAAAGTAGTGACCTGATGTTCTGCTGGTGGTGGCGCATTCAGAATTCGGTTGGCTTCGGGAGAGAGTTGACGTAGTGGCGTGAGACGTGTTTCATTCCCATGTCTCTGGTCCTTTCCTCCATGTCTTGGGTCGGCTGTCATAGCGCCAAAGTCTACAGAAATAAATACAATCACAATAACTAGCAGAGGGACATATAAAAGATTTCGCATGTGAAAATTCATATCGGTTATGGAACTTTATACATTGTCTTCAGACAACCATTTCTCTGCCTTAGACGGTGAATAGTTTAGAATGGTTTGGAGCAGATCCTTTGAAGTTTCTAGAACTTGTACGAGGGCAGCATTTTCTTTTTTGAGAAATCCAGACTCTACCATAGTTTTCAATAGTTTTAGGAGGGGATCATAAAATCCAAGCCAGTTGAGAATGATGATCGGTTTTTGATGTAAACCTAACTGAGACCATGTGATCACTTCAAAAAATTCTTCCATGGTCCCAAGCCCTCCAGGCAAAATCACAAAGGCATCGGACAAATCGAACATTTTTAATTTTCTTTCGTGCATACTTTCCACAAGGATTAGTTGTCCAAGTCCACTATGCTCAATTTCTTTCTTTTTTAAAAATTTTGGCAAAACACCCGTAACCGATCCTTTTTTTGACAAACAGCCGTTCGCCACAGCTCCCATGAGACCTACACTGGCTCCCCCGTAGACCAAGCCAATTTGATTAGATCCTAGAAATTCGCCTAACGCAAATGCTGCGTTCATGTAGTAGGGGTTAAGTCCAGGTGAAGATCCACAATATATGGCAATGTTCTTAATTTGATTCATTGATAAAAACCAGGGTATTAGACACCAATAAACAACAGTAACTCATACTTCATTTGATAAATCCATAAATTTCTTTCGCAGGAAATTCCCATTCGGGGGTGGGAAAGGATTGGTTCCCGGGAAGTTCAAACCATGGAGAGTATTTACTTTCAGACTTTAGAATATGCATTTCTTGAGAAGGCATATAACTTTGCGCCAAAAGAAATAAAGTTTGTCCATCTTTTCCTGTTACTTGGTCCACAACCATAACCACATGGCCTGGCGATCCTGCCTCGATCCATACATCCCCAGGAATTAAGTTTGGGAGGGATTTTTTCTTTAGTTCTGATTTTAAGGAAATCGTTCCTGCATAACTATAAATAAATCGTAAATATTCTTCGAATACATCGCGTCCTGTTCCTTGTTTGTATTTCCCTTTTTTCCATTGGGATTTGTTTCCTACAACTTGGACTCTTTCTCCTTTGGCAAACCGAGAAAACTCAACCTCCATCCCATTGCTGATTTTAAAATGGATTTGGTGATATTTTTTTTGTGAATAAAAGTATTCAGCCCTTAATTTCATCACTGCATCTGCGCATTGGATCAAATCTTCTTTCAGGAGGGGAAAGTCCAAAACGGCAACATGGACTTGGTTGGTTTTGATCCTTCCATCGTAGAGAGAAACTGAACTTCCTTTCGGTTTTAATGGAAAGTTTTGTAAATAAGTCGCAAAACTTTCGTTAGTAAAGTAGACTCGTTGAAATCCATTAGGTGGAGGGAATCGTTCCTGAATGGAGTCAGCATAAAGGTTTTGGAAACAAAATGAAAGCATGGTAAGAACCATCCCAATCAGAAAAAAGTGGAATAGCGCAGGTGAAACTGTCAAAGTTTCAAATGGGGATTTCCTGGATTTCATTTTGTAATCACCAACTTGATGGATTCTTCGAGCCATGCTTCCTTCGCCTCATTAAAGTTAGCTGTTTTTGTCACAATTTTTTCTGGGGTAAAGGTTCCTGATAAAATATAAGGGTATAGTGCTTCCATGGAATCTTTGGATTCTACACGGCCTAAATGGATTTCTACTCCTTGGTTGTACATTTCCAAATAAGGAATTTCCCATTGGTTGGTCCAAAAGATAGAGGCAGAACTAAAAATTGCATTTCTACCAAGAGAACGAACGGCAAAATCCCAACCTTGTTTGTTAGCGGATGCATCACAAACCAAATCGTATTTTTTGGTTGGCTTCGGAAAGTTTGAATAGAATTCTACTGGGATACCTAAAGATTCAGCCAATTGAATTTTTGTTATATCAGTATCAGCATACAACACTTCGGCTTTTTTTGTTTGGTGGAGAAACAAAGCTGTATAAAGGCCAATACTACCCGCATGACCACCCACAACGAGAACCTTCGGATCTTTTTTTTGCTCTAAAAATCTTCCTGCGAGTTTCCATACTTCGGCAATATTATCACTGAAGCTGGCAATACCAACGGGATCAATTTTTTTATCGATTTCAAATAGCATTTGTTTTGCGAACGGAATTTTGATTTCGTCAGCTATGGCCCCGCCAAAAGAATGAGCTCCTGGCGGCATTCCATTCCCCGATGTATAAGGAACTGACTCGCAGGAATTGGCATGATGGTTTAAACAAGCGGGACAAGATCCACAGGAAATTTGAAAGGGAACGGCAACTGTCGTTCCAAGAGAATATTCATTTACCAAATCTTCTGAAACGGATTTGATATTACCGACAAACTCATGTCCTACGGGGAAAGGAGCTCGGAATAAAGTTTCTCCGCGAAGGATGGGGAGATCCAGATCGCAACGAGCAATCGATATGGGTTCTATGATCACTTGGTTTTGGCCAGTGATTGTGAGTGGTTCTATCTCCTCCCATTCTAAAATGCCTTTTTTACGAAACATTAGTCTACGCATACCAGAACCTCCGTATACCGATTGGTCTATTTGTTTGGGTTTGAAAAAATATGACAACTAGAATTGTTTAAACCAGTCAGGAACTTGAGGAAGTTTGGTTTCTTCAAAGGACCAATCTCCGAGCACTGTCACGATCGGTGCATTTGACTCCAATGCTAAACCTAAACCGCGACTTAAGTCCTTACGTTCTGTGGGACGGTAAGGAGTTTTCATTTGGGATTGGAAGGCCTCTTTTTCATGTTCCCAGGCGTAGGAGAGAAAGAAATCCATAAACTTTTGACCAGAATCTTCATATCGACTTTTCAATGTTAGGAGGTCGGGATTGTTTGTTTTTTTCATTGTACGTTGTAGGACAATTGATACCCCTCTAACACTTTTGGAGAAAAATGTCCCTGCTCTGACAATTTTTCTTTTTTGGGGATTTTCCAAGGCCCAAAGATCTGCTTTGTACTTAGCAACACCCATGGATCCGTAAAAGGACAATGTATGATTAAGCCAATAAAACGCAGAATAGGCGACCATAAGCTCTGGTTTTAATGCCTGTTCCAATTCCAGGATGGGATCCAAACAAATTCCTAACGTTTCTTTGATTTGTTCGGTAGTACTTTCTGCAATCGGAAACCCAACTTCCCCAAGTGCGGGAGTATAGATGATGGCTTTAAAATCTGGAGAAATATTATGGTTTTTCAGATCCGATAGAATCTTATCGGCAAGTCCAGGTTTTGCGGGTTTGTCAAAAAATGTACGATCTGCATTCGACACAGGTTCGTTTGTTGTAGTTGATGTTATGATATAGGCAGTCGGATCTTTCTCTCTAAGACAAAGAATGGCACTTTGGCCTGCCTCTCCCGATCCTCCGATGACCAAATATTGGTTTTGTCTCATGAATTCCTACCTGAATGGTGATAAGATAATAATTTTCGATTGATCCGTCAAAACTCTCCTGTTTTATATATCGGAACAAGCGAAATATGAAAACGATCTTATCCTGCTCTAATTGTTTTAGTGGTCACTCCGTTTCAACTTCCAAATTGGAAGGAAAAAAAGGGAAGTATCGCTGTAAAAAATGTTCCGCCTGGAACCATTTTGATTACCGCACAGAGTTTAGATCGGCGACATCCGACTCACTCGTGTTATTTGATCTTCAATTTAAAGACCAAATTCCAGAACACAAACTCCAAGGCCAGATATTTGGTAGGTATACAACTGATTTTATATCGGATTGGTCAAACGAAGAACTTGTTTTTTTGAAAGATGAGGAAGGAAATGAAAACGATCTCCGTATTTCTATTTCGGGATTACCTGAAATAGTAAGGTTAAAAAATTTCTTATTTGATATCACCACTGAATCCCCTTCAAAAACTTTAAAAATCATTATCAACCAAAACGTAAATGTATCACCCGTGCGATTATCAATCACGGTCGATACATTGGATGATCATTCTGTTTCTGGAAAATTGTATTTAGCAATTGCAGATCAGTGGAATACTTTATTGCACGGAAGTTTTACTGCAACACATGTCTATAAAATTCAATTCGATGAACATGGAGACTCAGATAAAAAACTTCCAGATTTTATATCGAGTGAACTTGCGACAAAAATCTACTCACTTTCCGGAAATATATTATCCTTGCAGGAAGATTTTCCTTTAATAAACCAACAAGCTAAAGATGAGCTCCTAACGCTTGTCATGTACCATTGGCCTGAAAACCAATCCACAATTTCGGAAGTTCATTTTAAAGAAGGAAACTTACAAGTTGCCTTCCAACTTAGCCAAAAGAAGTTGAATGAAACATTGATATTTCTTCTTTCTAATCAAGTAGTTCCAAATCAAAAACATTGGCAACTCATCCATGATGTGGTCTGCCATTCAGAAACGGAACCTTTGTTCATTCCACTTCTGAAACAAAAATTCCCAGAAGGTTATGAAAGTCATTTAGGTTCTAGTTTGGAATCTACCAATGAGGACAAAACTTTGGATTGGTTGGATTCGGATGATGTATATCTTTTGGATTCCTTTGTTCGGACTGTGGGTTCTTTGGATTATGTGATCACCGATTCCATCCGAAATCCTTTGGGGTTTTCACTTCTACAAGAATGTTTTGTTCGCGCAAAGTATAAATCCTGTATGCGCCTTTTGGAACGAGGGGCTGATCCCAACCAAGTAGATGCCAATGGCGAAACTGCGATTTTTAAATTGTGCCAAGACAGTACACTTCGATTACAAGAAAAAACAACCTTAATGGATGAACTGATTCGAAGAGGTGCCAAAGTCAATCTCCAATCAGTGAATGGAATGACTCCCTTACATTGGTGTTCTGTTTTTGGAGAACCCAGTATGGCAAAGAGGTTGATTCAAGCTGGGATTGACATTCATGTATCAGATAACAGTGGTAGTACGGCTTTGCACGAAGCATGTAAATTCGGAAACTCTGCGGTCCTTGCTTTATTATTAGAATCAGGTGCGAAATCCAATGCCAAAACTTTAGATGAAAAAACAGGCAGGGACCTTGCTTTCGAAAATTTAGAAATTGCTGGATTGGAAGGTGATGAGGAGAAAAAGAACCGTTGCCAAAGGGTTCTTTCTCTCCTAGATGTATACGGAGGTTAAGTTGTCTTAATCTTTTTATTTAGCATTCTTGTCACAAATCGTAGAATCAAATACAAGAGTAAACCTGCGGGTCCGAAGTAAAACGTAAGTGCTTGGACTGGAACAAGAATCCACCTGTTGATTCCTTCTTTGGCCCCGTCTTCTGCTTCCCAAGTTCCTAAAAACAAATCAAAGGCAAGGTAATGGATCCAACCCCCTAGTAAAAAGTAATCATTGGCAAAGAGTGACCTTACTGATTCTAAACTGGAAAAGTTCCCTTCTGCCTGGCCATTCCCGATGATGATTGCAAACACATAAGTTCCACCAAGTACAAGCCCTGAAATAAATACTCTGAGTGGACGAATCACCTTTGTTTGGTTTGGTGATAAGAACAATACCAACCACGATAGTAATGCGATGCCATTGGCAATTTTAAAGATTAAGGAAGGATTCATATAGTCACCTGTGTTGGATATACTTTTGGTTTTGAAATTAATTGAAAGAAACAAAAGGAAATGAGTAGTAGGGAGATTCCATAAACACTCGTGTACATGGGATTTAAATTAAAAACGGATTCTCCATTTAAAGTTTGGATGACCATCATTATGTTCATCAGTAAAAATAAGATTCCCGTAAATCGAACTAGTTTTTGTTTTGGAATGGAATCCTTTTGATTCATTAAATAGGCCCCGAGAAAAACAAAGATCTGCATCACATGCATTCCAAAAAAATGGGGGACTCGCATATCTCCGAGTTTTGTACTCCAACCGAAGAAAAATAAGCCACTACCAGGATCTCCGCTACCAAATTGGTGAGAGCCACTCGTTTGAAAGATTCCTTGTTTCATCGCCTCCAATTGGTCGGGCCTGGGTGAGGTCATAAAAAATCCAATGATCATCGCAAAACCAGCAATGGTAAGTCCCCAAACGAGACTTTCTTTTACCGATCGTGAAATCGATTTTTCTCTAAAGATTTGATAACCAACCCAAAGGTGGAAAAGCCAAAAGATCGAAATACTTGCTCCCATAACCGAAAATACGATTTGGTTCCAAGTGGTGGATATATTGAAGTGGCTTGCCTCTCCACGTACTGCTTGTAAGGTGATGAGTACAATTTCAATCAATGAGGTGATGGTTAAGGCGAATTGGATCCGCTGTTGGTATTTCCAATCTTTTAAGAATCGAACGATCACCCAAATTGTAGTGAAAGAATATAATCCCAAGGAAAGTGAGAATTTTAAGGGTTTGATCCAAATATTGGCTCCCAAAAGGATTCTTGTATCTAGAAATATGAGGGGAATGATGGCAAGTGTAAGTACTGCCAAGGCAATCCCATTCCAAAAAAGTGGTTGTTTTCTGTAGTCGGCAAATTCCATAATGTAGACAGTGTAAATATAGATGTATACTCTGTCAACATGGAAAGTATACGTTGTAAACATTTTTTATATGAAACCTGCCAAAAAAAAACAAAGTCTCCAAAAACCAAATTCTACGACCTCATCAAAAGCCAGTCATTATCACCATGGAAATCTAAGGGAAGAGGTTTTAGAGCACTCCAAAAAGGTATTAGAAACGAGAGGTGTCTCTTCCTTAAGTCTTCGGGATATTGCCACCGATTTGGGTGTGAGTCATACAGCACCCTACCGCCATTTTCCTAAAAAAATGGATCTCCTCCAAGCCCTTGTGACCGAAGGTTTTCGAGAACTATCCGAGAGTATGGAAAGAGCTTGGGTTTATTCGGAAGATCCTTTGGAAAAAATCAGAACGGCCGGTGTCGAATATATTTTTCTATTACTAAAAAATCCAAGAAGAACAGAACTCATGTTTGGTGGAGAGATCTATGTTTCAGGAGATCCCATTTCTGACGATTTGCGAGAGTGTGGAAAGTTGGCCTATTTGGGAATGTTTAAAATTGTGGAATATGGGCAAAAAACATTGACGCTAAAAAATTCTGTTCCCACAGATACACTCATGATGAGTTTTTGGAGTGGGGTTCACGGCTTTGCTGTGTTAAACGAACGAAAGTGGAATCAAATCAAATCTAAAGAAGAGGAAGAATCTTTTCGTAAAGAGGTAGATCAAATTTTAGAGATTATGATTGAGGGAACCCGTTTGTAAAATAAATGACTCTGCTTGTAATGATTGTATCATCTCCTTCGGACTCAAAAGAAACTTCCATTTCGACTGGATAATCTTTTAAAACCATTATCAAACCAATGCCGGAACGATGTGGATCGTTTTCATTGGTTTCTAGTTTTTCTATATACAATTTTTCTAGGTCTTTTGCAGAAAAAATTTCTTTTAAACTTGCTTCATAAGCACTTACATTTGATTCGTTTGTTTTATTCCGAACCAACATTTCAAATGTTTTGCCTCTATGGATAAGTGAGATTTCGATATCTGCTTTTTTATCATAAGAATACTTGGCTGCATTTTCTAATAACTCATTAAACACCGTGGAGATTGAATTCACAATATCCGAATTTTTCATATCCATCGATTCTGATGGGACATTGGGTAAAAATGAGAATCCGTAAAAATATCCGATAAAATCGGACATGATTCCGATACGTCGCCAGTAGCGCATTAAATCCAAAGGTTTTAATTGGATTTGAATGATGGAAACTGGTTCTTGGTCGATATTCGTTGCAGATTTTAAATTACCATATATTCGCATAGTCGTAGTTCAACTAACGAATGTAAATGAGCCATTTCTTTGCCGCAAGCGCTTTTTCTAACGCGTGTTGCATTAATCGGAGTTCTTCGGGATTTGTCCTCAGTTTATCAAATTTCGGTTTTGTCCAAATGAATTCGTCTATCAGGGATTTGGTTGCCATTGAGGTAAGGATTTCCCCAGCTTCCGTTATGTTTCCCAATATTCAGCTAACGCAGGTAAACTGTCTTTCAATTCGATGGCCATTTTTCTCATCTTTTACGCATGATCATGATGGTAATGTCATCATAGACATCCATTCCATCAATGAAGACGTAGATATCTTTAAAGATGGCATCTAAAATTGCATCAGTGGTTTCAAGTTCTATATGTCTTTCTAAAGACTCGATTAACCTTTGAGATCCAAATTGTTCCTTTTTCGGATTTTCAGCTTCCGTTGCTCCATCTGTGTACAATAGGATGATGTCTTTTGTTTGGAGAGGAATTGGTTTTTCATGGATGAATTCGTCAATGGATTCCGTTAAACCAACTAACATACCGTTGTCGATGGTATCTATGATTTCTGTTTTTTTCAGAGCGTAGCGATAGACGATAATGGTTTCGTGTTGTCCCACGGTGGTAAACACACCATTTTTATAAGAAAATAAAGACAAAGTAAGGTTACGAATGTCATTCATCCGCACATGAATATTAGAAAATAAAATAGAGTTAATGGACCGAAGAGACTCACGTAAAGAGATTACTTTGGAACGTAAAGTGGTGATAAAAGCAGACTGAGTCATAAGCATAACAACTCCAGAAGCCAAACCATGGTCCGTTACATCCCCAATTCCGATGTAGACGGTTCCATCTTCGTGGCGGACTACATCGTAATAGTCTCCACCCACTTCATTGGCTGCGTCCATCCGAGCTGAAATTTCTAATTCTTGGATCTTTTTTAATTCCTCATTACGGGGAAGTACCATAGCCTGAATCTGTCTTGCTACTTCCAATTCCATACCGAGATGAATATTCTCCTCTAAGATGGCTTGTTTTTCAGCATTAAAAATTAAATCGGCTTGTTCATGGGTCGTACGAGATGTATTGCGTATTGCATAAAGTATCAATCCACCTGTGACAATCATGTAAGTTAGGATGAGAAAGATTCCCATGGGAACTGCACTGACTAAAAAGAAATTACTGTTCTCTTCAAGGAAGTTTGGTTTGAGATAAGAAGATAACTCGATGAGTTTTGTATTCAAATCGGACATCTCTGGATAGAAGTAAATGGTTAGAGATGCATACTCAACAATAAGGACAATGACGGCAAAGATGATGGCCTTAGTATTATTGCGTATCGAAGCCAGTGCGATCAAAATAAAGAACACATAGATCATTGGAGCCGCATACACAAGGCTCGGGTTTTTTTGGGCGTTTGCTGTATATCCAATAACGAATGTTAGTAAACTGATCTCCAAAAAGGAAGAAAGGAATTTAAAGATATTGAGGTACTTACCCGATTTCCTTAACGAATAAAGAACAATGAAGTTATAACAGAGAAGAATTAAGATGGCTGAAATTTGGTAATAGAACTCAACAGGAGGACGGCCAGAAAGCAGTCCCAAAGTGGAAAAGATAAATATCATTCCAAGGAAGAAGAATCGGAACTTAGTCGCGAAAGTTTCTGCGCGGAATTCCCCTTGGTAGGAAATCTCTTCCAATTGTTTCTTGTAATAGTCAGATAGAACGAATCGATTTTCTTTGGAGGGAGATTGCGGCATAGAGTAAAGGTTTCTTCCTTTATATTACGTTCAAGAGCATGCGGGAAATTCCTTTATAACATCGTAGATTTTGCATAAATTGCAATTGATTTTTCATATCCGCTATGACATTTATGTTCAAGAAATGAACAAATTCCAGGAACATGCGATCTTAGCACAAAAATGATAAGAGTACCCTTTGATGAAATCAGAGTATAGATGAACTGCTACTGCGATTATGCTTTGTAAGAATATTTAAAGGAAAACGATTCACCTTTCCTTCGTTTGGCGAATTGTTTTCCTTGCGAAAACAGAATTTGCTTATCTTTTTGATACAAAGTTTGCTGAGGACAATGATATCCGCTGTTTGTGGTTTTAGGAGATTTCCAAAACCACTTGGTCCCAAAGTTTTTTGAAATTGGAAAGAGATTTTGACTGCCAAGAAACGTTGAGGGATCCTTGGATTTTGATTTGGCAGGCAGCACTTTTTCTTGAATCAATAATGAACATGGATAGGGTAGTGATCCCCGAGCTGTTTACAAATTGTAAATCTCTGAAGTCCATGGTGAGTAAGGTCCCTTGGCAAAGTTTAGCAGCGTCTCTTAAAAAAAACTTTATGGGTTCATAAGCAGGTAAGTTCTGCAATCGGATGGAACCTGTGAATTTGACAGTCTTAGTGGCTTCGTCGTATTTTATATTGTAATCTAAGTCTTTGATTTCCATGAAGCTTCGCCTATTATATCTCTTCTACGTTGATAATTGCTCTTACCGTGATTTCATGAGTATCGGCATCGATCTCATAAAAACTATAACCAAAACGCACCGGATAGTCCTTTAACATCATGAGTAGGCCCAGACCCGACTTGGTATCACCGTCTTCTTTGGTTTCGAGTGTAGAAAAATACATCTCCTCCACGTTCTCCGACAAGAGTTTGTTTACAAAAAGCTCAAAGCTATCTCGTAAGGTTTTTGACGCCACATTTAAAACATCAATTCTTAAAAGATTTCCGTATTGTTTCAATTCTACGTTGACTTTTCCTTTCATGGCCTTCGAAAATTTAGAAGCATTTTCCAAAAGTTCGTTAATGATTGTAGAAAGGGTGTTGGCTTTTGTTTCACTCGCTTCGTAACAATAGGAATAAAATCCGGCAACAAAGTTTGCAGTGAGTCCACATCGGCTCCAATATGTAGTCATATCGATTGGCTGGAAGATCAATCGAAGTTGACCATCAGCAGGCAAATTTTCTGGAATGATGTGGTAATCCCCGATAATGATGGGTGCCTTTTGATTCAATTTTGCCTCCATTTAATTTTGGTATTAATGCGTTTCGAGTAGGAGTTTCAAAAGACAGGCCTGCGTAGACAACCTAGGTATCCCATCTTGGATAGATATTTTTTGTGTATATAGGTTTTCGCTCAATGTGAATACGCGCTAAGGAAGTGGTTCTGGAAAAAGAACTCTTTTTTAAGGACGGTCAACTGAAATACAGTTCGTTTTTTTAGGTTTTTTTTAGTAGAACCTCTCAAGAGGATAAATCTGACATAATGGCAAGACGGTTATTGGATTTCGCGTGCCACTACACCGTCGACATCGCTTCCGTTATAACTGCCAGGGGGCCAAGGAAATTTGGAACCAGGGGTGTTTGGATTATCCACATTACTTGCCGAGGTAATTTTTAAAAATTTGAAGCCAGTCGATTTGATATTGTTGGCAACTGTAGCATCACAACCTGTGTCGTTTGGATCATTAGGATCTAGATTATCTAAATCGAATCCATCACCACCACCTAACAAAAAATAACCGCCAGTGTTGATGAAAAGATCTTCGTTTGTATATGGTTTGGTGGTCATATTGTAATAAACTGGTCTTAGTCCGCCGAAGCGAGTCCAACTGTCCATTACGTTGACACTTGCCCCCGAGTAACTTGGGTTAAATCCACAATAATTGCTTCCATCAATGGAAACTTGTATTACCGAAGGGTCCATGGCATACGTATTGCTATCGTCAGAAATGCGGAAACTATTGTCATACACAATGAAGTCTAGACTATCGGTTACATTTTTAACAGTTCGCCCACCCCAACTGAGAACCATAGAGGCACCGGCTCCTGTGATGTCTAACGCATAGACATCGAGTGATCCAACTAACTCGCCTGCTCCACAAATTCCATTCACTGCTTTTTTTGAGTCAGAAAATCCAGATATGTTGGCACTGGAACTCACAACCGTAGTGGCAAGATAGATATCAGTAGGGAGTGGAGACTTTGGGCAAACACTAGCGTTTGCTTGGGCATTGAGTAAAGGTAACAACGCAGCGAGATTCTCTTCTGCCGAAGCAGAAGTTGATTTTTTGCAGGAGGAGAAAGATACAAAAAAAATTAGAAACAAAGGACATAATGTTTTTATTTTTAAAGGTTTTTGCATCACATCTCCCAATTTAAGAAACTATTTCTTAAAGTCCAGTCCAAGTTGAGTTTTCTGTTCTTGAAAGTGCTCTACTGAATGTAAATCCACCGCAACCATTGGTTGCATAGTTAGTTGCGTTGCTCGTCACAGTACTGGCTTGAACTTCACTCAGAGTTGCCTTTCCGGAAACTGCTTCACAAAAGTAAAAACATTTCGAAGCACCAAGTTCACATCCTGTGGTAGTGACTGGTGTGTAATCGATTCTTCCGAAAGTTGAATGTGAAAAGTTATTCCCACCTGGTGTGTTCTGGTAGTAGAGTCTACGAGTTGATTTGTCAAAGGAAAGGATTCTATACGTTGTATCACCACCTCCAAAGTAATTTGCATTGGAGTTATATCCAGAGATGATACTTCCCGAACCATCAGCATTGGTTGCGATGATAAGTCGGCCATTGGGAGTTCCTGTCATTTGTCCATTGGCATCATACGTAAAACCTGCGTTCCACTGTCCGTTGTAATCTAATAAAAAAGAAGTGGAGAGTGCACTTCCTGCGAGTAAACCAACGAGTAAGTTATTATTAGCATCTGATTCAGAAACTTTTTTTTCGGTGCTGCAAGCAACCATCTGTGCGAGAAGAATAAAGGTTAAAGCGGTGGTTTTGATCGTTCGATTCATAGAAGGCTCCTAAATGGTTTTGATTTAGGGGAACTCCAATTCAACTATAAACAAACTGTCGTTAGGCTCATTGATTTGATACCTAAAATACAGGAAATGCTTTTGATTGTTTCGGGTGCCCCGATGCCTTCGGGGCCCCTGTACCAAATGGAGGACATTCGGAATCAGTGTGTAAAGTTCCTTAACCACGAGGCAAACTTTACGGGGAAGATCTGGCTCACCAAACTTTCATTTGGATTACAGTTGCGGGTCAGCACAGGAATTACACCTGTTTCCTCCCAGAAGGTATTTCCCAGGATTTAGTCAACGGAGGAATTGTCAAATTTTTAAAGCTGGGCGGGTGAGGGTAGTGGGGCTGTATTTTATTTGAAACAGAGATGACTTGGAATTGTAGCGAAAATCTTCGGTAAACTTTTGCAACCAAATTGAATTTTTGGGCACTTACAAATTAAGAGGAAAACTTATGTTCTATTATGTGGGAAGATCAATCGGATTTGTGCTTATGTGGGTTGTGGTAAAACCAATGCGTCTGAAGTACGGAAACAAAAAAGTTGAAATTCAAAATGATCATATCTTACGAAAGTTAAATGGTAAATCTATAATCTTTATTTCAAACCATATCAAACCCAGAAATAAATTTTTAAAAGCGATTACGATGCCTTACGATGCTTTTGTGATTCGTGGTGTTCTTAAACGTTATGGAATTTATACTACCGCTCTTACTAGTTATGATTCTGGAATTCCCAATAAAGGAAAAAAAAGAAAATGGTTGCATAGAAAAGAACAAATGGTCAAAGGAATTGTAAAATCCATAGATTTGATTCCTTTGAATCGAAGTGAATCAGATCCTGTTACTATTAAAGATTTTAAACGTAGGATTGGTCGTGGAAATTTAGGGATTGGAATTTTTCCAGAGGGTTCTTGGTATCGCGGATTTCGTAAGAGTCGCAAACTTTATCCTGGAATGGTAGTTCTCAGTAAACGATACAATTTACCAATCATTCCTTTGTATTTGGATGCTTATAATTTGAACAAACCCATTCGTTTGTCTATTGGGAATCCAATTTGGGAAGTGACTGACGCACCTGAAACAATCAATTACATTCGCAGTGAACTCGTTCGATTGAAAGATAAAGGAACATCTATTTTGGTTACCGGTGAAGCGGAAGAAGTTTTAAATGATGAAAATGAAGGTTTCGAAGTGTCTCCAATCGTAGGTTAGGTGTTACTTGGAGGGATTGTGTTTTTCGCGTAATATAGGTAGGTTCAGTTTTTACTAAGAAGTTTTTGAAAGTAGGAAATCCCTTCCTCTATGGGGTTTCCTGAACCTTTTCGTTTGCGAAGCATACCTGTCATATCCAAAACGATCACACCATACATCCAACTCCACATCATACGAGCTATTGCCGGGTATTCATTTTTTGGATAGGGAATCTCGCCAGATTCAAAACCAATCCGAACCGTTTCTAAAAAGAATCGATAACTTTTTGGTAATTGTGGGAATGCTTTTCTGTGCACTCCACCGTAGTCTGTCACAAACATCACTTTGTGTAATTCCCGGTTGTTGCTTGCAAAATTAAAATAGGAACGTGCTATGGCAGCTAACTGTTGAAAAGCGGAACCTGTTTCCACTTCTGCGCTCGCTTTTTTAAGCATGGAAAGGAGTTCGTCCTCTCCTGATTTGATCAAATCCTGGACTAAGTCAATTTGGCTTTCATAATAGGAATAAGGACTTGCGACACTGCAACCGAGCCTATTGGCAATCTTTCGCATAGAGAGACCGTCCAATCCTTCTTCTTTTAAAATCAGGAGGGAAACGTTTCTAATCTCCTCGCGAGAGAGGCTATTGCGAATCCGTCTTTGTTTGTTTGAAGCTTCCAACATGGATTTGAATCAGTCTGACCTCCATGGTATTCAAATCCATACAAAAATCGAACGTTTTTTGTTAAAAAGCAGCGTTGATTTGAGCGTAGGCCATATAAGCATCCCGAGCCAGTTGGTTTTTGCCTTGTAGGTAGTTTTGGTTCCATTCAAAGGATTGAGTGCTGGAATTGTATTGGATTTTGGTATTTCGATAATTACGGATGGAATCTCCGGCATTCAAATACCCAAAGCCCATCCATAGGGAAACAAAATCATTGATTTGCCCGTGCCAAGTTAAGTCTACTTCTGTATATATTCGTTTTCCTAATGCATACGGTGATGAATAGGAATTGTTCGAATAGTTTTCCGTACTGCCTTTGTCAGACGATACAGGATAAGTATTTTTTTCACCGAGGGAACTCGTGGAATTGGCGACACCACTTATGGCATACCACGCATCTTGTTTTTCCGCTTTATCATTTTGGAAGTAGGTAACTTGAAATTCTCCAAAGGTTTCTGTTTGGTAAGTGATACTTACTGATTTAGAATATAGATTTTGTGCATTGATATTTTCTGAAATTCCGGCAACACTATTAAAATAAGGAATCACTCCGAACCTGGGATTGGCTAGGGTTTGGAATGTGGATACAGAACCATCGGCCCTATTTTTATCACCTGATGCATACAACACTTGACCACCTAATCTTAGTTTTTTGAAAAAAGTATATCCCGTTTGGAATACATGCATTTGGCCTGTATACTTTTCTCTTTCGGTTTTAGTATTATCGTACTCGTTAGGAAGATATTCTTTTAGATAAGGATCTTGGATCCTTCGTCCGCTTGTTCCCATTTGGAAGGCAGATTCCCATGTGAAGTCCCAAGATTTTCCTTCCGGAAGAAAGTTTCCTTTGGTTCTGTTGGTGAGACGAAATCCAGTGGTGATTAAGTTCTGGTTTTGTCTACTTCTGTTGGCTGCAAGGGGATCATCATTCGATGACTCTGGAAGGCCGGTAACGGAATTGATTGGATTTTTTTTCCATTTCCGAACCACTCCCAGACTATAAAGATCTAAGGTTACCCAATCAGGAATGGTAAAACTATTGTAGGTTCCCAGTAAGGTTGTGTCTGTTCCAGTGGCGGCAGTATTTAGTTTTGGATCGTTAGCCGATACGACTCCATTGGTTCCACTTTGGGTCCAGTAGGGCCTTGCCATTAAAAAATGGATTTTAAAATAGTCGTAGTTAAACATGAGCCTAACTCCATCAAAGGAAAGCCCGTTGACAGTCCAGTTCCCACCGCCTATCATTCGTTGGTCGCCGTAAGCCCAAATTTGTCGTCCTACCTGTAATTTAGAATGAAGTGGGAGTTGGTTTAATGTCAAAAAAGCTTCCCTGATCCCTGTTTGGTTTAAGGACACTGCATTGGTTTGGTTTTTAGAATAAATATCTGCTGTGTTGCTAAAAAAATTGGCCCGGATATCGCCAGAGGAAGCGGGTGATTCGCCTCCCCAAACACGAGCATCTTGGAGAGTTACTTTTGCTTGTATATAGGGACTGGGGTCAAAGATAAAATAAATCGAGGACGTTTGAACGGTTCTATCTATATAACCTTTGTCAGATGCATTAAAATCCAGATTGTACCTAGATTCTTGTCTGGGTCGTAAATACAAACCAAATCTTAATACATCGTTTAACCAAAATTGCTGTGAGTTTGCTGAATGTTTGGATAATTCAGGTTCTACAAACATATGGCGGTTGTATTCCGGATCAATTCCCTTCTCTTTCATAGAAGAAACGTAGGGTTTAGGAACTGCTATTGTTTCTCCAGAATTTTGTGTTTCTGTAGGAGTAGCCATGGAAACTGTTAGCGGTAAAAATACCGCTAACAATAGAAAATAGAAATAACCTTTTGAAATATACATGATATCTTTCCTTTTCCTTAAGTGAAGTTTGTTTTATTTAAACGGTTCCTGTGATCACTTTCAGAATGTAAAAGTATAAAGGGATCCCTATGATGATATTGATTGGAAATACAATCGATAAGGCAACCGTTAGGTAAATACTTGGGTTTGCTTCAGGAATGGATTCTTTCATGGCAGCTGGCACGGCAATGTAAGATGCTGATGCACACAATACCACAAACATAAGAGCGTCACCAATCGGCATTTGGATGATTTTAGTCAGAAGGATGGCAATGACTACGTTAATCAACATGATGATGAGCGCAGATCCTACGAGAAAAAATCCTACTTTCTTTAATTCACGCATTTGTTTTGCAGCATCAATTCCTTTATCCAAAAGGAAAAAGGTGAGTAGTCCTTTGAAAATATCTTCCGTGAATGGTTTTGTTGTGTTCCATCCGGACTCCCCTGATAAATAACCTACAATCAAAGCTCCAATCAAAATATAAACGGATGAACTAAAGAACGCTTCGTGGAGTAATTGTTTCCATTGGATCTTTTCATTTTGATTCCCGTTACTTTTCTTTTTGCCCAATCGATCGATGATGACCGCAAGTACGATTGCTGGTGATTCCATAAGAGCCATTCCTGCCACAATGAAACCTTGGTATTCATAACCGTAACTGTGTAAGAATGCTCCTGCGGTTACAAAGGTCACCGCACTGATGGATCCAAAACTTCCCGCAAGTGCGGCAGAATTCGCATGATCCAATTTTGCTCTAAAAATAAAGTAAGAGTAAATTGGTACAAAACATGCCATGAACATACAGGCAATCAGTGTCAGTAGGTGTTCCTCCGCGAATGGAGACTTAAATAGTTCATGGCCACCTTTGAATCCAATGGAGAACAATAGATACAGAGATAGGAACTTGGAGACTCCTTCTGTAATCCGTAGATCTGATTTAAAAAATACGACACCCATTCCTAAAAAGAAAAAGAGTACCGGTGGGTTTAAGATGTTGTTGAGTGCTGCATGGAAATCCATAATTTCTACCCTCTTGCTGTCATCATTTTAGACACCAATTTTGTCCAAAATCATAAAATTGGACAAAAAATAATTCCTTCCAGATTTCTTCAAACATCGAAATCGCTTCCTTGCGCACAGAATGCGCCAAAACTGGTGATTCAGATGAAACGAATGGCTGCAGTCCCCCTCCTATTGGCAATCCTGACAGGGTTGGGTGGGTGTTTGTGGAAGCCGGAAAGTTTCTATGGGCGGAACATCAGCCGAAATGTCCAATTTTTGGTACCTCAGCGGACAGAAATTCCCAAAAATTGCAGCCATGAATCCATCCAATCTTTGCGAAGTTTGGTCTGGATGGAGAACCGTAGTGCGGACTCACTCAGGGGAAAGAGGGAAGAAGGGGGACAATGGGTTCGAGTCGAGCTAATGAATGACGGCCAAGTGGATACCTATTTCAGCATTCTGATCCAATGGATCAATATCCCCTTCGTAGAACTTTGTTCCGAAGGTGCAGGTGGGGAAATTGTGGAATCCTATAGTGGGTATGTTTGGGAAGAGTGGATGGGTTTACTCTCTCCATTCCCTCATTTTAATGTGACACTGAAAGCTCAAGAAAGTCGTTACTTCTATATTTATCTAGTATCTAATGAAGATTTAAACTTTCCTATCCGAACTGTCTCCTCAGCAAGTTACCGTTCCATTGTCTTGTTTCGGTTTTTAACATTTTTATTTTTTTCTATGGTGGGCATTGTTTCTTTTGGGTGGGCGATTGCAGAGTATTTGAAATCAAAGGAAAAGGTCTACCTATCGATCTTAGTTCACTTTTTAATGTTCTTCCTACTTGTGTATTCGGTACACGGAAAGGAATTTGCTTCAATATTTGGAAATTCAAATAACTTAGCCAGACATTCTTATTATATATTTTTATCGATTAACCATTTTATATTTTTTGTCTATCTTGCTTCCTTTGATCAGTTTGTAAGGAATCGCCTTTCAAAACAGGTATTTTTTTGGATTGGTGGGTTTGCTGGTTTTTTGTATTTGCTCGTCCCTCTTTATCCGCGTGTATATGAGTTTAGAATCTTTTTAGTATTATCTATTTTTGGAACAGCAGCATACTATCTCTTTAAGACTCATAATTCTTTGCTAACAAAACAAGAAAGTGATGAAAGGGCTTATGTATTTGGATGGTTCTTTTTTCTGTTTTCGGTCTTCCTTAAGACGTTGTTTCATTTTGATTTTTATCCTTATCAACCTTTTTTCATTTATGCAGCTGTATTCTATCTTCCCTTATTGACCGCAGGTTCTTTTTTGTTTTTGCGGAATTACGAGAAAAAAGATAAGTCGAAAGCCAGATATAGATCTCTAACAACAAAGTTAGATAAAAGTGAGTTTCGCAGTAAGCTTGAAACTCTGTTGGGTTCAGAAAAAGTATACCTGGATCCAGATTGTAATGAAGAACTCATTGCTTCCAAAATGGGACTTTCTTACCACCAGTTAAGTGAACTGATCAACTCAGAATACAACTTCAATTTCCCATCTTTGTTAAACCAATACCGAATCAAAGAAGCCATGGTTTTATTGAATGAAAAACCAGAACTCAATATTGCGGAAGTTGGTAAACTTTCTGGATTTGGATCTAGATCTGCATTTTATCTAGAATTTAAAAAACAATCCGGTGTGAATCCGAACCAGTTTCGGAAAAATAAAAAGCCATTTTAAGATAGTTAGATAAAGAGGACATTTCCTATGAACAACAAAGAAAAACCAAAAGATTGGTTACCCGGGTTAAAAGAAAATTGGCGATCGGATATTGTTTCCGGTTTTATTGTGTTTCTGATTGCGTTGCCCCTTTGTTTGGGCATCTCGCTTGCTTCGGGAGCACCCCCAATGGCAGGAATTTTTTCCGGAATAGTGGGTGGGGTTATCGCTTCTTTGTTAAGTGGTTCCCACCTAACAATTAACGGTCCGGCAGCTGGTCTAATCGCTGTTGTATTGAACTCGATCATGGTATTAGGTGGTGGGGATGCAAAACTTGGGTTTGAACTAACACTTGCGGCCATTGTGATCGCAGGAGCCATTCAGGTCATTCTGGGTTTGGTAAAAGCTGGAAATTTAACCGTTTATTTTCCCATCTCAGTTGTACATGGGATGATGGCGGCCATTGGGATTATCATTATTTCAAAACAATTTTATGTAGCCCTCGGAATTACTCCCAAAGCAAAAACGATTGGGGGATTACTTTTAGAAATTCCTTTTAGTTTTTCCTTCGTGAATCCTGAGGTGGCTATCATCGGAATCTCTGCTATAGTGATCATCGCCATTTTAGCTAAAATCAAAAATCCTTTAGTGAAAAAACTACCTGCACCACTTGTTGCTGTGTTAGTTGGAATTGTCCTTGGGATAGTTTTTGACTTAGCCGATGAACATGCTTATACTTTGCTTGACCAAACTTATAAAATTGGCCCTGAAAAATTAGTTAACTTGCCAGACCATATTTATGATGGGATTACCTTTCCAGATTTTTCTAGATGGAAGGATGGAATCTTTTGGGTTATGGTAGTTACCATAGCTCTTATCGCAAGCATTGAATCGTTGTTAACTGCAACTGCAGTTGATAATACAGATCCTTATCGACGTAAATCAAATATGGATCGCGAACTAGTCGCAAAAGGTGCGGGTAACTTTTTCTTAGGTTGGATTGGTGGACTACCAATCATTGCGGAGGTGGTTAGGTCTTCTGCCAATATGGAAAATGGTGCCAAAACCCGATGGTCCAATTTTTTTCATGGACTCTTTTTGCTTTTCTTTATTCTACTTTTACCAGGTCTGATCCACAGGATTCCTCTGGCATCACTTGCAGGAATTTTGATTATGGTCGGGATTCGACTGGCTTCTCCTCATGTTTTTAAAGAAACCTATGAAAAGGGATGGGATCAAATTGTCATTTTTACAGTGACCGTAGTGATTACGATCGTTGAAGATTTGTTAGTCGGTGTTTTTTGTGGTATCGTAACTGCTATTTTGATTCAAATTTATTTTGGAGTCCCTCTCCGGTATATCTTTGTTGCCGACATCACAGTTAAATCTGAAAACAAGGTCCATACTTTAGATGTAAAACAAGCTTTGTTATTTTCTAATATGATTTCGTTGAAACTTTTGTTTAGAAAAATTACACCTGGTGAACGAGTGGATCTTAAATTTGATAAGAATGTGAAAATGATCGGTTTTTCTGCCATTGAGTTTTTACAAAGTTTCAAAAGGGACTATGAGGAACGAGGTGGGCAGGTGAATCTGATTGGTTTTGAAGATTTAAAACCAATCTCTGCTTATTATGGTGCCACTCGAATCCACAAGTAACCTATAAAAAAATTCTTGTAACTTAGCGTTTTAAAACCAATATCCTTGTATGCAGAGGATATTGGTTTTTTCCCTTCTTTTCTTTTTTCCCATTCTTATCCAAGCAAAAGATGTTCCCACTTTATCAGGCAGAGTCGTTGATGAAACTTGGACTTTGGACCCTGGTTTTGTTTCTGCGTTAGAAAAACAACTCAAAGACCATGAAAGTAAAACTAGTAATCAAATTGTCGTTCTTGTGGTTCCTTCTCTCGAGGGGGAAGGTATAGAAGAATACTCAATTAAAGTTGCTGAAGAATGGAAACTAGGACAAAAGAAAAAAGACAATGGTGTATTATTGTTAATAGCCCTGAATGACCGGAAATTAAGAATTGAAGTCGGATATGGATTAGAGGGAAGTTTAACAGATATTTTGTGTCATCATATCATTGAAAACGAAATTAAACCCTATTTTAAAAAGGGAGACTTTGTATCTGGAATTCAAAATGGTGTGAATGCAATTATTGATGCAATTGAGGGTTCCTATACAGCCCCCATACCGGAAGACTATTCTCACTTAGGTCCTTTGTCTTTTTTAGGGGAAATAGGATCGGGTCAAGAGGAAATCCCTTATCAAGTGAAAATCTTTGTTTCTGTTTTTGTTTTAATAATATTAGGAATCTTTACTTATGTAGCAGCTAACGCACCTTATGTTGGTTGGCTAGTTTATTTCTTTTTATTTCCATTTTGGAGTATATTCCCCACTGCCATCCATGGTGCAAATATTGGGGCTTCTGTATTTTTAACTTATGCGATTGGAATCGGCTTGTATAAGTTATACCATCTTTTGACCCCGCATGGTCGAAAGAGAATGAAAAAAGGGGTCTTTGGGGGATCCTATCGCAGTTCTAGTGGTGGCGGAGGTTGGTCAAGCAGCGGAGGAAGTTCGAGGTCTGGTGGATTTAGTGGGGGTGGTGGGAGTTTTGGAGGAGGAGGTAGTTCCGGAAGTTGGTAAATTTTAAAATTTATAATTTAAAAACTTTTTCAGACTATTTTTGGTTAGCTTATCGTGACTTTAAGTAAGTTTGCAATTGTTATTTTGGGATTTCAATCGGAATGAATATAAAACTAAATCCAAGAAAAATTCCTCAACAGAAACGCTCTATCGAACGGTATCAAAAAATAGTTGATACCGCCATTGAGTTGTTAGGTGACGTTGGGTATGATGATTTGACTACGGATTTAATTGCCGAGAAAAGTGGTATTTCTGTAGGTTCCATCTATCAATTTTTCCCTAACAAAGAATCCATAATTTATTCCCATGCAGAATCGTGTTATTTTATCCTTCACGATCATTTTTTCAAACTTTTAGATGAAGAATTAAAAAAGAAAAAAAAGTTTTCTCCAGATTTCATTGAATTTACTCTTCAATCGTTTGAACGAGCCTTAAATGAAGTCAAAGGATATCGTTTGATCAATTCGATTCTCTACACTAATCAAGCATTGTTGCAATTGGATATTGAAAGTAATGAACGATTTGCAAAATCACTGGCCGAAAAAGTAATTCTCCATTTGTTTCCCAAAGTTGAGAAAAAACAAGCTTACTACCGTGCACTGATGATTGTGGAAACGGTGGATTCTGTATTCAAAATTGCCCAAAGAAAGGGAAAACCGACTGAAAAGAAGGCAGTGATCGCGGAACTTAAGAATCTTTTGTTCGTATATTTTTCCTCCTTCCTTTGATTTAACATTGACAAAGTTTTAACACAGATGTAAAATTCTCCAAATGTGAGGGAATCCTCATATTCTGGGAAAGACCGATGAAACAGACCAAAAAGATTTTATTAGGAATCTCAATTGCCGTATTCATAACACTTGGTATGAATCATTGCAGTTCAGAAGATCCTGCCAATTCGGCGTTCGTCCACGTTACCATGATGGACAATGCCTTTCACCCGCCAGTCATTCGAACCTTCAAGGGCGGAAAGATTCGATTTGTGAACGAAGGAAACAACCCTCACAATGCTATCTCTATCACCAAAGATTGGTCTACAGAGAAAACATTTGGTAATTTGGCTATGTTTCGTGGTGCACATACGGATGTGTTCTTTCCAGAAGAAGGTGTCTTTCCTTATTTCTGTTCTTTCCATGCCTCACCCGATGGTAAAATCGGAATGACAGGTGTTGCTGTGATTGGAAATGCAACTTACAATCCGCAGACGAACATTGCTAAATCTAAAATTTCCAAAAAATGGTCAGGGGTCACTCGTAAAGTTCCTTCGCAGTATAAAACGATTCAGAATGCAGTGGATGCGGCTTCTCCTGGCGACTTAGTTCTTGTTGCCAAAGGGATTTACAAAGAAGAGGTGACTGTGACAACTCCTTCGATTGTGATTCGTGGAGAAGACCGCAATGAAACCATTATCGATGGTGAATTCCTTCGCGGAAATGGAATCATGGTTGTGGGAGCAGACGGAGTTGCCGTAGAAAACCTAACAACAAGAAATGCAACACTCAATGGTGTGTATTGGACTGGTGTCAAAGGATACCGCGGCTCGTATTTAACAGCTTACAATAACGGAGACTATGGAATTTACGCCTTCGATTCAGTTGATGGACTAATGGAACATTCCTATGCTTCTGGATCTCCTGACTCTGGATTCTATATTGGTCAGTGTAATCCATGTAATGCGATTATCAATGATGTGATTTCTGAGAACAATGCCCTTGGATATTCCGGGACCAACTCCAGTGGAAACTTATACCTTTTATCTTCTATTTGGAGAAAAAACCAATTGGGTATAGGACCAAATACATTGGATCGGGAGTTACTTCCTCCACAGAAACAAATTGTGGTAAAGAAAAATATTGTTTATGATAATAACAATACCAATGCTCCTTCCAAAAAGTTAGAATATCCATCGATTGGAAATGGTATCGCATTACTTGGAGCCTTAGAAAATGTTGTGGAAGACAATTTAGTTTTTAACCATAACAACTACGGGATTCTAGTTACCATGAATATCGACGAAAATATTTGGATCTCCAATAACAACGTCGTAAGAAACAATAAGGTATATCATTCAGGTAGGGGAGATATTGCTCTCAGCGGACCTGTGAATGTGGGAAACTGCTTTGAAGGAAACTCTTATGGAGTGTCGAGCCCACCACTACTCGAAACCCTTCAATCTTGTACAGGCATTCGTTATCCTCACACGGGAGATATGTCCTCTAGCATTGGATTGTTAGCTTTATTTGTTCAGGCAAACCTTCGGGAGTTTGTACTTGGTTCTTACCAAAACCAACCAATACCAGCTTCTCAAATAAATATGCCTAAAGAAAGTTTGGCGAATGTTGTTCCTGCTCACGATGTTTTTGAAGCAAACAAAGGTTTGATAACGACAGCGGAACTACCGAAACTCAGCCAAGCTGAATTTGATTCTGCAACGAACAAAATGTACACATCGGGCTGGAGAGTTCATTTTCCAGGCACTTTAAAAACATGGTATTTCCATATAATGGGATATTTGTTACCATTTGCTATTTTTGCAGCTTGGACAGGCCTCGCCATTTTGGATCGATTCTCAGCGAAAAGTTCCAAGTTGGATTATTACTTTTGGCTGATTTTACTGGTTCCGTTTATAGGATCTTTGATCTATTTGTATTCCAAAGAATCAAAAATTTCAAAAGCCGTTCGAAACACAGTAGTGATCGGTGGTATTTTACTTTTCTTTACCATTCTGGCTTATGCCGGTTATGCGATGACGGCGGTAACGGAACCGTCTGTAACTTAATATAGGAGTTTATTTATGGAAACAACTTTTGCAAACCCAGGTTTTTGGACATATTTTATTGGATCTTACGCATATTACCTTCCTTTTGTTTTAACAATGGTTTGGGCACCGTTGGCGCTCTTTGGCCTTTCTAAACAAAAAGGAATGGATACAACAAAACAAATCATTTGGTCCCTTGTGATTTTGGTGATTCCAGTTGTTGGGCCTGCGATGTATTTACTGGTTGCTGATACCGAATACGAAAAAAAATTCAAACAAATCGCCGTCGGAGGTGGTCTTGGAGTTTTGATTCTCGTTTGGATACTCAGTTTAATTTCTCACATCTAAGATTTAAGAGAGTATTAATATGGATCGGAAGAGTTTTTTAACAACTATCGGATTCGGTGTTATGGGATTTGTGGGATCGCTTTTTGGATCTATCAAATTCAATTCACGAAACTCTGAGGAAATTTGTGGACCTTCTGATCCATCCGTTGCAACTAACTTTGGAGTGGTGACCACTCCTACTGTTAGTGATAATTACCAAAACTCGATTGGAGCTGGCGGTAGTTTACGGGGGACAAATACTTACGGGAGTATGGCCCATCCACCTTTTTTTATTAAAGAGGAGTATACCGAAAGATTTTACTACCCGCCTAACTATAAAAATACGAATCAAAAAGTAAAAGATTTTAAATTAAATCTTTTTCCTTTGAGTATGAATATTGCTCATAATGTTAACTATCCGGCATGGACCTTTGATGGACTGGTTCCTGGTCCTGTTCTTCGTGCCAATTTGGGGGATACTCTTCGCATCCATGTAAAAAATTCTAGCCCGGATCCTCATTCTTTGCACTTTCATGGAACTCATGATCCTCTAGAAGATGGATGGGAGCCGATTCCGGCCTTCGGTGAAAGGACTTATCAAATCGAAGCAGGACCTATTGGCCTTCATCCTTACCACTGCCATGTTCCACCGCTCATGGTACATACCGCCAAAGGGTTGTATGGTGCTCTGCTTGTGGATCCACCAATCAAAAGAAAACCTGCCCATGAATTTGTTCTGACATTTTCTGGATGGGATACCAAAGGAAAGGGTAAAAACGATTATTATACTTGGAATGGAATTGCAGGGATTTATGATCGATATCCTATGAAAGTTCCCGTAGGGGAAAGGGTCCGTTTTTATATTCAAAATATGATGGAAAGAGAGCCTATCATTACCTTTCATTTACATGCTCAGACTTTTGATATCATTCGAAGTTTGGGAAGTATTGTTCCTGACGGACATTCTGATGTTGTGACCATCGGCCAAACAGAACGAGTTGTCATTGAGTTTGTACTGAAGAAAAAAGGTCGGTATATGTTTCATCCGCACCAAACACATATGGCAGAAAATGGAGGAATGGGTTGGATCGTAGCCGTATAACATTAGTATGTATTCTATTAGTGTTCGGTTCTTTGTCTTTTTGTAAAACGAAAGAAGATAAAATCAAAGAGGAGTGGAAACATCTATCCTTTGTAAAACCAGATGGAAGATTGCTCGAACCGAAGTTTTGGTCTGAAAAAAAATCTGTTTTGTACTTTGGGTTTTCCCATTGCCCCGATATGTGCCCGCTCGCATTGACTAATTTTGGTAGAGCCTCATTGATACTCGGTGAAAAATCGAATCGCTTTCGGTTTGTATTTGTAACGTTGGATCCAGAGAGGGATTCTCCTGCGACTCTGAAAAACTATATACAGAATTTTCCAGGAAAAAATTTAACTGCACTTTCTCCCCATGCAGAGTCTCTAACCAAACTCACCGAACTCTTTGGAATTGTGAGAGAAAAAGTGGGTGAGGGAAATAGTTATAGAATAAATCATTCTAATTTTATTTATGTATTGGATGAAGATCTCAATACAATTGCAAATTTTCCTGGCGGAGTTTCTGCCAATGCCTTAGCGACAAAACTCAGAGAACTTGCGGAACTCTAGATGTAAGTATGATTTCGATTTGAGTCCTTGCACCTTCAGGATAATTTCTAGTCACTTCGAAACTAAATTCTGAATAAAGATTTTTTAATCTTTCTTTTATATTTCCTAAAGATCTTTCTAATAGTTTTGTTTTATCCGAAAGTAGTTCCTCGGGAATACCTATCCCATTGTCGTACACAACGAAACTAAAAACAGAATCACGAACCATTTTTGCATGAATGAACAATTGGAAC
This sequence comes from Leptospira sp. WS4.C2, assembly GCF_040833985.1. Lineage (NCBI taxonomy): Bacteria > Pseudomonadati > Spirochaetota > Leptospiria > Leptospirales > Leptospiraceae > Leptospira > Leptospira mgodei. The sequence goes on along the minus strand of NZ_CP162139.1, from coordinate 3,279,581 downwards.
TGTTCTCCCACAGATCCGCGAAAGCCATGTTTAAAAGAGTTTTCGATAATAGGTTGCAAAAGAAGTGGAGGAAGTATTACCGAAGAAAAGTCGCCAGATTTTTTGAAATCTATTTGGACTGTGTCATAAAATCTAAGTTTTTGTAAATGCAGGTAATCTTCTAAAAAATTCCATTCTTCTTCGAAGGGAATCCAATCTCTATCGGTTCTATCTGAAATGAATCTATAATTATTGGCAAGACTTAGGATTGCGTCGCCAATTAACTCAGGTTTAATTTTATGAAGAGCATGGATTGTATTTAGCGAATTGAATAAATAATGTGGACTCATCTTTGTTTGTAGAGTTTTGAGTTGACTTTCTTTAAGTGATTTTTCTGCTTTTAACAAATCTTCTTTATACAATTGTGCTTTTTGTCTGTTGGCAAATATCGTTCGTTCCAAAGCGAAACCTTGAGAGATAACGCCAAATAAAACACCCCAAAGAACTACTTTGTTTGTGGAGTTATCATTAGATTTGATTGCTAGGAAAATTTCTAAAATTACTAGGAAGAGTGTAACACTAAAACCGATAAAATGTCCAAATGCCTCAGGATTTCCTTTTTTCCAAGCTTCAAAGGTAATGTAAATTGGCCCAAGTATGTTGATGAGATTAAATAGAATAAAAAAACTTCTGCTACTAATAAGCAATGTATGTGAAACGTCAAAGAAAGGTAGGGAAAAAACTAAAATGGTGGTCAACGTACAAATCAATACATCTATATAAATTAATATATCGAGGACTCTATAACTTCCACTTCCGAAAAGACGTCGAACACCTGATAACATAGGTATAAAAACAAAATTGGATGCTATTGTTGTGAGTATAAATAATGTTTCTGAATTGGTAAAAAGATAACGAATGAGTACATTCGATGTGAGTCCAAGTAGTCCGAAACACAAGGAAAAGGCAGAAAAATCCAGAAGGATATTGTATTGTTTTTTGAATTCAATAAAATAAACGAGAGCGCAGATGATTCCTATCATTAAGAAGAAGGAATGAAAGAATATAGATGTTAGATTCTTTAAAGCTATCTCGCGGTATAACGCAGTTTGTTTACCTACTAAATTTTCAACAATAGAGATAAGAAAGAGGATTCCTTTTTTATGATACAATCGTAAATAGTAATACTTTGAATCATCATTTGGAATTTTGACCCAATCAAATTTTGATTGGAATATATTGGGGAGTCGTTCCTGTTCTAAAAATTCCCCGTATTTAAAAATAGATTCTCCATATTCATTAAAAATCTCTATATTTAAACCTCCATGTTCTAATAAAAAATATAAATCTTCTTTTACTTTTTGATTTCGAAATGCTTTGGATCTTAACCAAATAAATTCTGAATCGGTGATGCGTTGGAGTTCTGAATCATTAATCCAACCGAAAATGGATTCCCAATAGACTTTATGCATTTTTTGAAAGTCAATCGTACCATTATCATCGGTCGGTATATCTCCGACAAAATATTCTGTATTTTCTGCTAGGTAATATTCTGCTAAAGAACTATCGGTGGGTTTTAATATGGAATAAGCATAAGAAGTTAAAGAGATTGTAAAAACGAGAGAGAGGAGGCAGATGGATAGAGTTGGTCTTTCTAAAAATCTGCTCCAATAAGGTTCCATAAAACTTGTCTTAATCTTCTAAGGAAAATAAAATAGGAAGTCTATGCGCCATCTTTTTTGGTTGTCCTTGCACGTAACCAGGGCTAAATCGAACTCGTTTGATGAGTTTCATAGCTGCCTCTTCAAAGCCATAACCGGCTCGACCAGAAACAATTTTTGCTGATTGGAGACTTCCATCTTCATTTACTTGAACGAGAAGTACAACTTGTTTTTCAACAATATTGGCTGCTTTTGCTTGAGGTGGAAAGTATTCCTTCAAGTCAAAGTCAATGATGGCAGTAGGCATTTTATCTCCATTGAAAGAGAAAAGGTATCCGTCTTTGTCCGTTCCATTGCCCGATAGTTGGTTTGGGTTGATGTCTGAGTTGTCTGGTTCATCGGCTTTGTCTTTGTTACTTCCTTCCACCCATTCCTGTTTTTCGATCGGGGCTGGAGAGGAGGTTCCACCAATGAGTTCAGGAGGAATTTCTTCAAAACTAACATCCACATCTTCGAAGTTTGATTCTTCGATTACTTCATCACCACGTAATTGGCTAATCTTATAACCAGCGTAAGTTGCGGTATGGACAAACAAACTACCAATCAAACAAATATGGAATAAACGTTCTTTATTTTGTTTAATAGACTTTTTGAATGATTCCAATAATTCCGCAAGGCGATTCATTTTTTTACACTGAGGGCAATTTTAGTAACACCCGCTTTTCGGATGATTCCCATCAGCTCCGTAATTTTTCCATAAGGGAGGCTTTCATCTGCAGATAGCGTTAAACGCATGTTTGGTCTAATTTTTGCTTCTCTCTCGAGATTCCGAACTAAACCTGAGATATCTGTATCCTTTCCTTCCAAAAGGATTGCACCTGTTTTGGTGATGGCTACTTGTACTGACTCGGCAACATTCGGATCAGCAGCCTGTACTTTTGGTAAATTGATATTTAAACTTTCTTTTTTTAAAAAGTTTGCCGTTACCATAAAAATAACAAGAAGAACTAAAATCACATCCACCATGGGAGTGATATTTATACTTCCAATTTCTTCGTCTTGAGAACCTGATGCTCCAGCCATAATTATACCTTTGTCTTATTCATTTGATAAGAGAGTAGTTCTTTTTTCAGAATTTCCATATTCTGCAAAATAACCTTGGACTTTCTTGAAAAATAATTGTTTGCCATTACCACGGGAATCGCAACCGCGAGACCGGCTGCCGTCGCGAGTAGTGCTGTTGAAATAGATCTCATGACTACCTCTGCTCCAGAACTTCCCAAAGTTCCCAAACCATAAAATGCTTTGATGACACCAAGAACCGTTCCGAGTAATCCAATAAAGGGAGCATTGTTACCTAATGTGTTTAGGATAGGCAATCGTTTCTCCAATTCCAATTTTTCCGATAGGATTTGGCCATCTAAACTTTCATCCAATCCCTTTCTTCCTAATTTTAATTGTTTAAGTGCAAATTGAACGAATCTTGTGTAGATAGATTCTTCCCCGGCATCAGTTTTCCAGTGAATTTCTGGTTCTTCTTGTAAGGATGTCCTAACTTCGTTTAAGTAATCTTCGTTTTTTTTACCTAATGTTTTCTTATAATAAATTAATCTTTCTGCAAATACTGCCAATGCAATCACACTCGCAACTGCCATTGCAATAAAAATTAATTCTTCACCTATTTCTACATACTCTTGCATACTATTCTCCGTTTTGAATGTTATTAAATAAAAGATATAATGGAATTTGATCTGTACTAATCTGATTGTTAGTTGACGCAAAACAAGATCTCAAACAAGAAATTGCAGAACTAGATGTTAGACTGGATTCTATTAGTGCAGGGATTGTCGATTGGGCACAAAGTCCGGAATCTGTTTTTGATTTCCAATCCGTTACTTGGCAATTAAAAGAACAAGTTTGTGCAATTCCTGACATATTTTTATATGCAGAATTAGAAATCAATCCTTGGCAAGTGAGAGTTTTTACAGATGTTGTAGTTTCGGTGAATGTTCCACCTACAGCAGTGTAATAAGCTTTGAAACATAAATCTTTGTTTGTGATGATCGATTCGCATGTTTCCTGTGGAGCATTCGGTGTGGTGAGATACTGTAACAGCACTGTTTCCTTGTAAGAATCTTCAAATTTTTTTGGTTCACTACAAGAGATGGTTATTGTGACACAGAGAAAAGAGATCCAATACTTCATTAGAAGTGTACCTCCATACCTATATTGAAAAATGGAATTACAGTTCCACCTGGCAGTTGTAAGGTTCCAAATGTATCATTTTCTTTAGGGTTTGTTGCTGAAAATGGTCTTGAATTATCAAAGTCATAACCGTTTTTATTTTTTCTCATGTAAACGTTTACAATTTCTAAATACCAGTTCATGTAACCCCAGGAATAGTTTTCAAATATATCGAAACGAATGTCAAATCTATGGAAATCGGTTCCACGTTTTACATATCCATATTCAGAAGTATACGGATTATTGGAATATTGTGGGTTCCAATAAGTAAGTCCATTGAGTGGATTCGAAAATCTTCCTCCATCATCCCCGACCACTGGTCGCGACGGAACCGATGTTAAATAACTCCAACGACCACCGATTTGGAAACCTTCACTCATCCGCCAGCCATAAATAAAGTTTGCAACATGAGTCCTATCCCAAGGTGCAAGCTGTTCTTTAGAGTTAGGGAAGTAAGCAGCTAATATTTTTCTCTCGATTCCACCAACTTGTGAATTATCGCCTTCATATACTTGGTATAAATTTGTGTTTTGAAAAGACTGCGACCAGGTGTAGGAAATCCATCCGAACCAATCTCTTGTTCCTGGACGTGCATTTTTACGAATCAAAAGTTCGTATCCATGAGACCAACCCGAAGCTCTATTCGAATAATTTAACGGACGATTGGCGACAATCGGCTGGGTTAACCATTGCCCTTTATCAGGATTTAAACCTACAGGTGAAGACACATAAGGGTCATCAATAATAGTATCAGTGAATTGATTTTTAAAAACTTCCATTTTCACTTGCCAAACTTGGTCGATCTTTTGGTCTATACCGGCACTTATTTTCCTTGCTCTTTCGAAACGTAAATCAGGGTTTCCTGTTTCTGAGTTGAAGTTAGTGGTTAAAGGAAATCGAGATACATCGCCTCCACTTCCATAAACAGTCATTCCTTTTCCTACTTCTGGGAATGTATAGGAAGCGGTTGCTCTCGGTGTTAAGGCCCCATTGCCAGTTACTTGAACATAATCATAACGTGCACCTGGTTCAAAAACAAAATTACCGAATTTAAAGTGTAGGGTTGTATAAGCATTGTAGTAAGGAGAATTTCCTTGGATGCTTATTGGTCTACCAACAAAATCAGGGTTCGCAGAGTTATATGGGTTAGGTGAAGGATTGGTTGGGTCACGTAATGCAACTTCAGTTCCAAAATCTCTAAACGAAAATCTTCTTACCTCTGTACCAAAGTCAACTTTTAGAAACCTAGTTGCCGTCCAATATGCATCTTGACGAACACCAACGTAACTTCCTCTTTGGTATTGTTTTCCTTGTATAGTACCAAAACCTACGTTGTATTCTCCAATTGGATCAAAGTTAATCAAGGTAATTCGATTTTGAAACTTATCACCAGGAATCCAAGTGTATCTTAGTGCAGTAGTTCTAAAACTTTGACCAAAACTTGCTTTGGCTCCACTAAGCAGTGCTAAGGCAGAGGCAGTTGGATCATTGGCCGGTTTGTTCGGAACATCTATAGCAAAATTATCCTGAGCTGTTAGGTTATAGAATGAGATTTGATGTTCTGGCGTAAAGTTATGAACGTATTTGATTTGAGAGTCGTTATAACGTGGAAGACGAATTCCTTCCGGCAAAAGTCCTGTTGCACCTAAGGTTTTATCCAAATATCCAAGTTTACCAGCAATTGCCAAATAACCTTTACCACCTGAAGTGGGCGTCGCCGCATAGGCCGTTGTGTTCCATAAGGAGACCTGAAAAGCACCTTTTGTTTTTTGAACAGAGTCAACGGTTTCAATTTCAATGATACCACCTGTCGCATTATTAAAGTTTGCTGGATATGCACCAGAATATAAGTCAATGGATTTGATTAAATCGTTATGAATTACCGATGTAAGTCCATCTAAATGGAATGGATATAAAATAGGGAGATCATCATAAAGATAGGTATTTGCATTTGGATTTGCACCTCTTACAATGATTCCATTCGCTCCACCACCAAATCCAATGTTGGGAATGACTCCAGGAAGTGTTTCTAGTGCGCGGAGAGCTTCACCAAAAGTACCTGGCATACGTTTGATTTCTTCATAACGAACTTTCGTGCGAGAGGATACTGTTTTTTCTCGTTCCCCTTCGACTACGATTCCTGTTTTTGGAGTAATAGCCTTTTTCTCTGTATAGATGGTTCTTGATTCATCTTCGGACCCAACAGTAATTTTAATTTCTTGGATTCCAGTGTCACGCAACAGTCGCAAGGTGTATTCACCTGCAGATGGAAACTCTAGAGTTACATTTCCTTCTGTATCAGTTTGAGCAAATTTTTTTGTTTCAAAGATTAAAACGGATAAGTTTGTTTCCGCAATTTCCTTTTTTGGATTGATTAGTTTGGCTCGGATACTCACCGCAAAAAGTGGTGATCCAAGGCAAAAAAGAAAAATCCCAGTTAAAATCTTAATATTTAATTTGAGTTTTGCTGATTTCATTGAAGTTTAAATACCAAGGGATGTCTCCCGTTTCTTTTTCGAGGTAAATGAGGGTACAGGGTAGAGGATATCCTAGAAACGGACATTCCGTACGAGTAATTGCAATCGTACACAAATCTAAATTTCTTTGGATCGGTTTATTTACGATGACTAGAGGTGGGTTCGGGATGGGATTCCCGCATTTTTCAGATGCAAATTTTGCGGCAGCATAAACTTGACTTTGTGCGTCGCTAGTGTCAACACGATCGACTCCAGATCCACAGTTGGTAGTCATCGCGATAATGAGTAAAAAAATACCAGTTCTGATTTTCATTTGGTACCTTTTGTTCCAGGGCTTTCCGCTTCTTCTGGTTGCCCAACCACATCAGCCGTTACATTAACTATTGTAACCAATCCTAAAGGAAAGTATGCTTTGTCTTCTCTTTGGATTTTGATATTGATCAAAGTTTTTCCAGTAGGATATTTTTCTAAAATTTGACTCATCGCCAACTCTACATTAGGTGCTTTTGTTACGGGAAACATTCCGAGCAAATAAAAAGCGGAGTCTTGTCCTTTTCCTTTACCGAGAATTTTATATTCTGTGGAACGAACAACTGTCGCCGAATCAAATAAATGAATTTCCTTCGGAACATGTGAACCGATACAACCCAATGCCATGATTAAGGCGGATGCGAAACTTATAAAGATTTTGATAATGGAGGTTTTCATTCGTAAATTTATTTTTTGTTTTTAATGGTTGTTTGTGTTGGAAAACGAACTAAATCACCTTTGATGGTGAATCGATATCGAGTCAATGGTCCAAAAATTGATTTGTCATTCCAGTAACGAATGTTAACTATTGCATCGCCATTGTCCTCTTCCAAAACTTTTTCATATAAATCGGATATGGGAGGTTCGGAGAAAGGAATACCAAATATAATGAAATCCAAAGCATACCACGTAAAGGTTTTCTCTACAGTTTTTACTGTTTCGTAAGGAGTATTTGGGATTGGTTTGTTACTAGTCGCAATTCCAACAGAAGATGAGGCACAATTGAGTAAACTTAAAGATAGAAGGAAGAAACTGATAGTGGTAAAAAAATGTTTCATAAAAAGGACTCCGCTCGTATCGAAATCGCATATCTTTGCTTTCGGTCAACGGATTAATTGCACTAACGATGATTAACTACATAACTTGGAATGAACGCTACATATTCCGGAGTGAAACCCAAATGAGTTACAATTTGAGAGCTTCTTTTAGATTTTGAGCAAATGATCTGCCCACGGGAAGGGTGGTTTCGTCCTCATTTTTGAGTTGGATGGTATAGGATCCACCCTTATCATACCGGAGACTTGTCACATAATCTAAATTAACTAAAAATCCTTTATGAATTCGAATGAACTGTTCTGAAGGTAATTTTTCTTCAACTTCTTTGAGTAATTTTGACGTTTCGTAATCTTTCTGAGTAGTATGAATCACGCAACTTTTGTTATTAGCTGAAATGAATTGGATATCGTGAAATGGTAGTAAAAATACTGCAGAATCCGATTGGATTTTAAGATTTGTTTTCTTTTCTTGGGAATGGTTTTTGGTTTGTTTTGATTCTTGTAAAAAACGTAAGGCCTTATCGACGGACTTTCGAAATCGATCAAAAGAAAAGGGTTTAAGTAAATAATCCGTAGCATCTAAATCGAATGCTTCTACTGCGTGTTCACTGTAGGCCGTGGTAATAATAAAAAAAGTGGATTTGTTATGTTCCTTCCTTAAGATATCCATCCCATTGACAGCAGGTAGGTTGATGTCCATAAAAACTAAATCAAATTGTTTTTCTTGTAGTAAGTGCAACGCTTTATCGCCACTTTCCGCAATACCCGCAAGTTTTAACTCAGAGCAGTTCATAATATAATCCATCATGAGCATCCTTGCGGGATACTCATCTTCGATGATTAGAACTGAATAAGTAGCGATATCCATGAGTTTAATTTATGTTACATCAATAAAGAAAAAAGTGACATCGTCTTTTAGTTCTTCATCCGAAAATTTTGAAATTTGAACAATGATATCCCTAGACAATGTTTTTATGTCCTTGTTTTTCCCTTTTTCCAGTAGATCAAGTATTTTGCTTTCACCAAATAATTTATTTTCTGCACGAGCTTCGGTCACACCATCTGTGAAAAAGAAGTAACGATCACCAGCTTCCATTTTGTGTGTCCATTCACTATAAGTAAATGAGTCTCGCCATCCAATAATTGGACCTTTAACATTCATAAATTCGAATTTGCCTTTGATTCGATTATATATCAATGGGTTGGGATGGCCGGCGGAAGAGAAAATGATGGTTTTTTCATTTGTATCAATGAGAGCACAACACGCCGTAATAAAATATCGGCTCACAAGTGATGTTAATGCTTGGTTCATATGTTCTAAAACATCTTTGGGTGAGTTGATATTCTTTGTAGATTCTCTAAACTGCACTTTTACCATTGAAGATACAAAAGCAGCTGGAACTCCATGGCCAGCAACATCTGCAATTAACAAAAGCAGTCGGTTGTCGTCTAACTCAACCCAATCGTACAAATCACCACCCACTTGTTTCATTGGTAAGTAGGTGGTATGGATTCGAATTCCAATTGTCTTCGGGTGTTCTTTCGGAAGAAGATAACTTTGAAGTTGTGAAGCAAAGAATAAATCTTGTTCTAAGTCCTCATTTTTTTTTCGAAGTTCTAGTGTTCTTTCATGAACGCGAATTTCCAAGTCTTTGGTTAATACGGAAAGTTCTTTTTCATTTTTTGCATGTCGATATGAGATGGCAACACCTGAAAGAATCATCAGAATTAAAAAACCGTATTGTGTTAAATATATATTTTTTCCTGATGTCACATCGATGATGATATCAATGGTAGCACCGATGCAGATACAAACAAAACCAACAGCTAAGAAGTAAGCTTCTGCCTTTTTTTCTTTAGCAGCACGAATGACTCCTCGGATGATAAAGAAAACAACTAATAACAATGAAAATTCCCAAATCCGAAGTATTAGGATCCTAGTTGGGATTTGAATTTCTAAAGTTTGTACAAAGGCAAGACATAGAAGGAAAAAAATAAGTAACCTTTCTTTAAGCTGAAACTTTGTTTGAAACAAGGAATAACTGAATAGAAAGATGGAAACAGGAAGTAAGGTTTGGGCGGTAAAAAAAACCTTTAACCAAAAGAAAAAAGAAAAGTCTGTATATGTATAACTAATATTTAATAGAGGCAATCTCCACATAACAAATATTAATGTTGATAATAAAAGATAAAAATTGGCTTTTGCCTGTCTTTTTAATACGATGGAAAAAATTTGGTAAGCTCCAATTCCAAAGAACAACATAATAAAACAAAAATCTCTTCCATCTTCTCTGATGATGAATTCTTGTAATTGTTCGTAATTCCCCATTACAGGAACTTTTCGAAACAAACCACCTTGAAAGGTTTTGTTCCGGAAGTGGATTTCAATTTCTAGTTCGTTGACTTCATTAACTTTGAGAACAGAACTTGGTATAAAATATAATCGTTTGTAATACCAGTTGGGTAAATACAATCCATTTGCGGAGATACTGCCAGTTTCTCCTAACAATATTCCATTTACAAAAAGTTTGTCGACCTCTTGGACTCGGTCTAAGTAGATACCAAGTGGTTTGTAATTTGGTTCGTAGTAGAAACTGGTTTTGTAGGTTCCGTGAACCGGTGGGTTCATTCCTTGTAAGGAAAGTCCCTTACCTACTAGAATAGGTTTTGTTTCCCCCTGGGACGTAAATGTCCAACCTTTCGACAGGGTCGTTAGGTAATCTGAACTTACTATCAGTGGCTCTGAGGAAAGTGAAAAGACCGCAGTAAGTAAAATGGGGAAAATAAATGAGAGAGATCTCACCACTATCGGCTAAAGATAGTCCCGTACAGAGAGAATGCAAGTTGATTTTCAACTTCTCTTATTGTTTAGTTAATTTTTTGGAGAGAATCTAAATGACAATCACTCAACTTCGATATATCGTCGCTTTGGATCAGTTCAGAAGTTTTGCAAAAGCCGCCGAACATTGCTTAATCGCACAGCCTACTTTAAGTTTACAAATCCAAAAGGTGGAACAGGAACTCGGTTTTGAATTATTCGATCGAAAGAAAAATCCAGTAATCACAACTAAATTAGGAAAGGCTGTAGTTGATCAGGCAAAAAATACTTTAAGAGAAGCAGACAAACTCTTTGAAATTGCTGGCCAATGGAAAGATGAACCGGCTGGAAATATATCTATAGGTATCATTCCTACGGTTAGTAACTATTTAGTTCCTTCTATATACCAGAGTTTACAAACAGAATTTTCTAAAGTCAACTTCCGAATCTCTGAGTTACCTACCTTAACTATTCTAGAAAAATTAGAATCGGAAGAAATCGATTTAGGGATTCTCGCAACTCCACTAAAAATCTCGAACATCGTTGAACACCCGCTTTATTATGAACCCTTTGTTGTATACTATCCGAAAAATGCCAAAGAAAAATCCGCTTCTGTTTCTATGAAACATATCGAGAAGTATCCACTCCTTGTGCTTGGAGAGGAACATTGTTTTCGCCATCAGTCCTTGAAAATCTGCAATCGTAATTCTCTTGCGAAAATTGAAAGTGGAAGTGTGGAGACTTTGAAACGAATGGTGGATATGGGAATTGGGATCACACTTTTGCCTAAATTGTCTGTAGAGAAATCTTCTGAACGGATTGTTCCTTTTGATTCCCCGGAACCTGCACGGGAAATCAGTCTGGTTTACAAAAAGGGATTTTACAAAACCAGAATTTTAAAAAAACTCACAAGTTTGATTCTTGGAGTGATTCCCAAAGAATACCATTCCAAAGAAAAATTTAAAATCATCGGAGTATCATTAAACCAAGATTAGAAAAGTCGGACCGATTAGTGTGATAGCTTTTATAAATCTTTTGATTTATAGTATTTATTTTACAAATGATCGATTTGCGAGTATATTCTTCTTAACAACAAAGGAGGATATTCAATGTCCAATATCAACACTCAAATTCCTGACTTTACCACGGAAGCGTTCCATAATGGTGCTTTCAAAAAAATTAGCAAAAAAGACGTTCTCGGAAAATGGTCCGTATTTGTTTTTTATCCTGCGGATTTTACTTTTGTTTGTCCGACCGAACTTGGCGACGTAGCCGACTATTATGCTGAACTACAAAAAATGGGAGTGGAAGTGTATTCCGTTTCTACTGACACACATTTTGTTCACAAAGCTTGGCACGAAGCAAGTGATACCATCAAAAAAATCAAATTTCCAATGTTAGGTGATGCTTCAGGAAAGATCACTCGAGGATTTGGAATTATGATTGAAGAAGATGGCCAAGCTCTTCGCGGAACATTTGTAGTAAACCCAGAAGGTGTGATCAAAACTGCTGAGATCCATGATCTTGGAATCGGCCGTTCTGCGGAAGAACTGGTTCGTAAGGTGCAAGCAGCACAATATGTTGCAAACAACGACGGCGAAGTTTGCCCTGCAAAATGGAAACCAGGTAATTCTACTTTGAAACCAGGTCTTGACTTGGTAGGAAAAATCTAAACTAAATTAGGCGGGCTTAAAACCCGCCTAAATCGGGAGGTTATTATGTTAGATGAATCAACAAAAGAACAAGTAAAACAATACTTCGAAAGAATCAAAAATCCAGTGAACATACATTTATTTTCTGGAGATCATGAAAAACGTGAGGAGTTGATTGAGTTTTTAAATGATATCGTCTCTTTAAGCTCTAAAATTTCTTTAGAACATTCTGCGGATAAAAATGACGGCCTTCGTTTTTCCATTCTCTCTGAAGGAAAACCAACAGGAATTGAATTTTCTGGAATTCCTATGGGTCATGAATTTACTTCCTTGATTTTAGCAATTTTACAATCCGGTGGAAATCCAATCAAATTGGAAGAAGGGATTCTTTCTACGGTCTCAAAATTTAAAGAAAATTTACACTTTGAAACATTCATCTCTCTTGATTGCCATAACTGTCCCGAAGTGGTTCAAACGCTCAATAGTTTTGCACTCGTGAATCCTCTCATTTCCCATAACATGATCGACGGGGCAATGTATCCAGATCTTGTAAAAGAAAAAAATATCCAAGGTGTTCCTGCCGTTTTTCTCAACGGAAAACGATTCCTTTCTGGAAAGGCCGAAGCTTCCGTTATCTTCGATAAACTTTTGGAATTGTATTCTGTTCCTGAAACAAAGGAAGAAAGTTCCGATATCACGAATCCATCTGATGTTTATGATGTAACTGTGATTGGTGGAGGCCCCTCGGGTGTGACAGCAGCAGTGTATTCTGCACGGAAAGGATTGAAAACCCTTGTCATTGCGGACCGGTTAGGTGGTCAAGTGAAAGACACTTTAGGGATAGAAAATATTATATCAATTCCTTATACAACAGGGCCTGAACTCACCCATGTATTGTCAGAACAATTGGACAAAAACCAGATTCGCAAAAAAGAAAATGTCCGCGTTTTAAAAATTGAATCTGGGGAATTAAAAACCATACATTTGAACACGGGTGAACGGATTGTTACAAAAACAGTGATCCTTTCGACAGGTGCTAAATGGCGTGAACTCAATGTTCCTGGTGAAAAAGAGTTTGTTGGAAAAGGTGTCGCCTATTGCCCTCACTGCGATGGACCATTTTTTAAAGATAAGGATGTGGCTGTGGTTGGTGGTGGAAACTCTGGAGTAGAAGCTGCACTAGACCTCAGTGGGATCGTGAAATCGGTCACCTTGATTGAGTTTGGTGATAGGTTAAATGCTGATAAGGTGTTGTTAGATAAAGTGGCTCAGTCACCAAATATAAAAACATTGGTAAAAGCACAAACGATGGAAATCCAAACTAATACCGAAAAAGTTACTGGTCTTACTTATAAGGACAGAAGTTCAGAAAAGTCAGAAACCATACCCCTTGATGGAGTGTTTGTTCAGATTGGACTAGTACCAAACAGTAGTTTTGTGAAAGATTTGGTGGCTACCAATCGTTTTGGAGAGATCCTTGTAGATGAAAAATGTAAAACCAATGTAGATGGAATCTTTGCTTGCGGAGATGTGACAAACACTCCTTACAAACAAATCATCATTGCAATGGGTGAGGGTGCAAAAGCAGCGATTAGTGCTTTTGAATACCTTTTACATGCGGCTTGAGGATAACCATTTTTCTAGAGCAGAATAAAGATCGGCGGCGGCAATCGGTTTGGTGAGAAAGTCATTCATTCCAGATTCCATCGCCGTATCTTTTACCGAAAAAAAAGCTCCTGCCGTTAATGCAATGATGGGAGTTTTTTTCTTAGATCCTTTTTCTAATTTTCTGATTTCTATCGTCGCAGTATAACCGTCCATCACCGGCATTTGTAAATCCATAAATATTAAATCCGGAATTTTCTCTTGAAACTGATTCAATGCATCGGAGCCATCGTTAGCATATCTTAGTTTTATATTGGGATATCTTTTTAATAACATTTTTGATAATAATTTTTTGTTTAAATCATTATCTTCCACAATCAAAATGTCATTTTGAATTAGATCATTTTCTACAATAACAGATTCATCTGGAGTCGTTTGTTTTTCTTCGAATAAATTAGAGGATACGGATCCTGATGAATTAACTTGTAAGGATAATACAAAACTAAACGTACTTCCTTTCCCAAGTTCGCTTTCGAATCGCAGGTGGGAATTCATTTTATGAACTAGTTCGCTTGTAATGGTAAGGCCAAGTCCCGTACCACCATACTTTCTTGTAATAGATGTATCTGCTTGTGAAAATGAATCAAATAATTTTGTCTGTGAATTGGGATCGATTCCAATTCCTGTGTCTGATACAGCAAATTCAATATCAATGATACTATCTGTTTGTTTGATTGGTTTGACTGATACTTCTACTTTTCCTTCATGAGTAAACTTGATAGCATTCCCAATTAAATTAGAAAGCACTTGCCTCAGTCTCAATGGATCCAAAGAAACATATCGAGGTAAGTTGGGATCCAAATGTAGATTCAAAGGTATGGCTTTTGATGCCGCAGAAATTTGGAAAAGATCTACAGTGGATTGGACTAAGTCAGTCAAATCTGTGCTTATAAATTCAAGTTCCATCTTTCCCGAATCAATCTTTGAAAAATCAAGAATTTGATTTACTAAAGATAATAAACTTTTTCCAGAAAGGAATATACTTCTTAAGTATTCTTTTTGTTCCTCTGAGAGTGAAGAGTGCAGTAAAAGTTCTGTGAATCCTATGATTCCATTGAGAGGAGTACGGATTTCATGGCTCATATTGGCTAAAAAGTTGCCTTTAGCCATATTGGCTGCTTCTGCCATTTCTTTTGCTTTTCGCAATGTATATTCAATTTTTTTAGTTTCTGTTAGATCCGAATTTGATCCAACCATTCGAATTTTATTTCCAGAAGCATCTCTTTGGATATAACATCGTGATAGGACATGAGCAAAATTCCCTTTCCTCTTCTTCATTTGAAAACTAAATTCAAAAGTTTCTCTTTGTGAGAGAAGAATATTTTCTAAAAATTCCGAAACCCACTCCAAATCATCGGGATGAATCAAACTTTTCCAATAACTAATGGGTGTATTATCTGGTGATTCATCGTTGCCAAACTCTAACCACCACCTACGCGAATAAATGACTGTGTCGTTGATTAAATCCCAATCAAACCAACCATCAGAACTTACTTCCAAAATCAATGCATAACGTTCATTCGATTCCTTTAATGCATTTTCCGCACGTTTTTGTTCTGTAATGTCTTTACTGGCACCTACAATGAATTTGAATTTTCCATCGACTTCAATTGGGGTGAGGGCAGTAGTCCAAATTCTTGTACCCGCAGGCATGGGGATACTTTCTTCGTAAGAAATTGTTGTTTTAGCCCTTAAAACATTTTGGTAATTTTTAATAATAGGTGGGCCTAACTCTTCACCTAACAAATCGATAGGTGTTTTTCCGTGTATAAAAGCTTGGGTAACTCCAGTGGATTTTTCGTAAGCGGAATTGATTCGACGAATTACAAAATCTCCGTTATCCATTACCTCCACAAGAAACATGGAATCTTGACTTCCATTAAATAGAATGTTATTTTCGAGTAACAGTTGTTTGATTTCTGCAGATTCATTTTTTATAACATCTTGTAAGGATAATAATTCAGAAATATCTGCGATGACTCCATCAAATCGTAGAATTTCTCCAGCCTCATTTCGAATCAATCTACCTTGGCATTGAACAAATTTGATTTGATTTTCTTTTGTTTGGATTCTATAGCGAACTCGAACTTTGCCATCAACATTTAGAGAGGTTAATGCAAGTTCGACAATCGAGCGATCATCAAGATGGATTAGATCCCACCAGGCTTCTCGCTCATTTTTGAAGTATTCAATTGAATATCCAGTGAGATTTTCCACAGAAGGACTTACGTAAAGAATTTGTAATTTTGGGTAACTGGCCGAAAAAACCACCTCCTCCATCGCGGAGAGAATTTGCATTTCCAATGAAGGGGGGGGCGGGCGCATAGATCCATTGGACGAATTTTTTCAAAGGATCTAACATACTAAATTAGGATTTTCTAATGAGAAAAGGGAGTGCTAATTTCGGTGTGAGTTTACTATAATTCATCCCAAGCAGCTCCGTCCCATTCAATACTCGAAATTCATCCACGAAATAGGGCCAGGGAAAGGGAGCTTCTTTGGTATACTCAAGGATTAAACTTGGTTTTCCATCCAGCCGAGATTTTCCGATCGATAACTTCATAGGATGACGCATTTGGAATTCGGAAGTTTTTGGTGGCAAAAATAAATTGAATGCGATGTCTGATCCGTCAAAAGATTTCCCCCACCAATGGCGAAAGGACATAAAATTTAAACTGAAACTAGCACCGACCTGGAACCATTTTGGGCCTAGCCACTTTGTTTGGTAATTTCCGATGGGAAAGGAATCGGGTGCTTTTAATTCGAAAAACTGCTTTTTAATCTGGGAAAGGGACATCGTCATTAATCAAATTTCAAAAAGCTAAAAGCATAGCGAAAATTCCGATCCTATTAAAAAAATATAGAAAGATTTCCCATTTCATTCAGGAAAGAGTTGGCAATTGCAAGTATCCATCGTAGAACAGGGAACATTCGAATTTCGGAGTTCTCATGCGTAAGTTGGCATTGGCGTTTAGTTTTTTATTTTTCTTTAGTTCCTGCAATTCTGTCGGTGGTTTTTTTCGGTCTATCAAACGCACCGTCTTTCCAAGTAGTTGCCGAATCGAAGTTAAACTAGACACAACGGATCTTAAATATCTGGAAGATCTATGGGACTATAAAATCCAAATTTCTGAAGATACTGATTTCCCTGAGTTAGCAGAAGCAATTTCTATCCATCCACCACTTAAGACTGAATATTCACGATACTCTTCCTACATAAGTCGCGAATTTTCCTTGGATCATTGGAACTTTGATCCAGGCGTCGAATATGAAATTAAAATTGGAAAGTTTTATGCCACAAACGATTGTTTCTTAGAAACACCTGTTAGTTTTAAACTTCCGGCAATGATCAGAAAACCTTCCTTTTATATTTCTCGGGAAAATATTTTTGAATCCAATCTAAACAAAGTCCTTCCTATTTCTATTTCGAATGTTCCTGAATTTAAAATTAGATCAGCGGAACTCACAGTCCCCATTTTAGTGGAAGCAATTGCTAATAAAGGAAATGGTTATCATTCTTATTTCGGTCAATTGAATTGGAAAAATTCAGTTTGGAAATCTGGAATAAAGGTAAACTCTTTTGGAAACCAAGGTATGGACATTGATTCTTATTTTGGTTCGAAACCCAATACCAAAGGCTGGATCGCTTTCCAATTGGGTGCAAATGTAATAGGAGACGGTAACAAGGAAGAGTTCAAAACAGAATCAATCTATTTACAGTCAACTAATCTAGGCATCACAACAAAGTTAGATCCTAATTCACTTCATGTTTGGGTACATACACTATCAAAAGCAGAGCCGGTTTCCGATACCAACATCAGTCTTTATGAAAAAGGAAATCTACGGGGAACTTGCAAAACTGACAAAGAAGGACATTGTACTGTTCCCTCAATTTTAGATCCAAAATCTATCGATAAATCAGTGTTAATTGCCGAAGAGACCTCCGGCGATAAAGCTTTTTTACATTTTAACGAAACTCATATCGAAGGTTATTCAGAGTATTATTCTAACAATCATGTTAAAGGTAAAATATACTTTGACAGAAAGTTATACAGACCGGGTGATCGTGTAGAAATCAAAGCCTCTCTTTCGGATAGAAGGAACGGGGTTTTAGTTCCGTATGCTTCAAAATCTTTAAATATCCAGATTCAAGATTCACGAGGTAAGGAAGTAAGCAGTTCGAATGTGACTTCAACCCAGCAGGGAGGAGTTTATTCAAGTTATGTGATACCGTCAGATGCACCACTTGGACATTATTCTGTATCTGTTGGCATATCTGGTTTAGACCAATCCATTACCTATGATACCTTCCAAGTAGAGGAGTTTCGGCCTGTCAACTTTATGGTTAATGTTTCACTAGCTAGTGCTGTAAACAAAGACCAAAATATCAAAGGAGCTGTTGAAGGTAAGTATATGTTTGGAGCTCCAATGGGAGGAGCTAAGGTAAGTTATTCGGTCCTAAAAAGGAAACGAAATATTAATTTTGAACAATTCCGCAATTATAATTTTTCTGACTCATGGTATGATTATGAAGATGAATATTCAGGTGGAAATTCAGAATATATAACTGGGTCGGAAGGAGTGCTTGATAACAAAGGACAATTTAAATTAGACATTCCTTTAACTTCTCTCACAAATAAGTTCAACACTGACGGTGAAGAAATTGAAATTGCAGATCCTTATCAAATGATCATTGAATCTTCCGTTTATGATGTAGATGGAAAAACAGTTACTAAATCTGCAAGTTTACCTTACAATCCATCGGAAACCTATGTTGGTTCTAAATGTAACGATAGATACCAATCCTTGGAAAAACCATTTCAGTTTGGTGCGATTACTGTGAATACTCAAGGTAAAGCCGTTGCCGGTGTTGAACTGAAGGCATACATCATTTACAATGATTGGACTTCTGTTTTATCCCAAGGTATTGGTAAGTTTTTCTTTAGAAGTAACCAACTAAAGAAAAAAATAGTAGAAGTAAAAAAACTGGTGTCGAAAGCAGAAGGAATTACATTCGATTACCGAGCCAAGGATCCTGGAAGTTATACGGTTCTAATCCTTAACAAAGATAAAGTTTTTTCCCGTGTTGATTTTTATGCTTATCAAAAAGAATCCTATTATACTTGGGATTTTAGAGGAGACGATTCCATTGAGCTTCGCTCGGATAAAAAGGAATACCAAATTGGTGATACCGCAAAAATTCTCATCAAATCTCCGTTACAGAATTCACGAGTCATCGTTACAGTTGAAAGAGATTCTGTTTATTTCAAAAAATCATTTTTGATGAAGGGAAATAGTGCCCCTATTGAAATTCCTATCGATGAAAGTTATTTGCCGAATGTTGATGTAAATGTGGTAATGTTGTCAGGAAGATTGCCTGTTCCTGAGGGACTTTCCGCAGATGATATTAAAGAGTTCAATGAACAGGATTTAGGTGCACCCAAAGCAAAAACAGGTTCCATAACTTTAAAAGTAGATCTAACATCGCGAAATGCGCCGGTAGTCATCAAAACAGATAAAACTGAATACCAACCGAGAGAAAAAGTTAAGTTATCGATCAAAACAATCCCTGGAGCAGAGTTAACTGTTTCAGTGGCTGATAGAGGTGTTTTAGACCTAGTTGGTTATTCTTTTCAGAGTCCTATACAAATGTTCTATCAATATTGGTATAGTATCATTAAAACCTATGAACTAAGAAGTATGATCATAAAACATTATATTTATGAAAACAAAGGGGATAGTCCAGGGGGAGATTATGGCGAAGATTCCGGTGGAGGTTTTTCCGCTGAACTGGAATCAGGTGCAAGAAAGGATTTTCGTTATACAGCTTATTGGAATCCAGTTGTTATTGCTGATAACAACGGTGATGCCGATTTAAATTTTACTTTACCTGACAACCTAACAACATTCCGAGTTATGGTGGCGTCCTCTGCCAATGGAAAGTATGGAGCTTCGAACTCTGAATTTATTGTCAAAAAGAACTTAGTCGTGCAGAAAACCGTCGCAAGGTTTATTCGTGTGGGTGATAGTTTGGACTTAGGCGGAAGTATCACTAACAACACAAAAATAAATGGAAAATTTCGATATAAAATTGAATCAAAATATTTAGCCGAAGAAAAAGGTTGGCAATCAATTGAGTTGGCTGCAGGGCAAACTAAAGAGGTATTGAGAACTTTCCAGATAACTGAATCGCAGTTTATTAAACTCAAACTCAATCAACCAAAAGAAGATGTAATTTTGTCTTATCAAATTACAGTTGAACCTGATAAAGATGCAGTTTTAGCCAATTTTAAAAAGTCAGAACTCACTGATTCGCTAATAGTCACTCTTCCTATAAAAGAATTCGATCCTGTTACTTCGGTTCAATTTTCTGGTTATACGGATGCAGAGTATAAAACCGTGATTCCCTTTCCCAAAAAAGACTCTATACTTCTGAACAAGGGATCTCTAGACATACGTATGTCGGGAACAGCGCTTACCGCCTTGAAGTCAGCATTTGATTTTTATGAATCGAATCCTTACTTCTGTATGGAACAACGAACATCCGCATATTTACTTTCAATAAGTGCTGGTGAGCTGTTAAAAGAATTTCAATATAAGGCACCAAACAAAGATTCGTACGACTTCACTCAAATCGAAAAATTATTTTTAGATGAAATGTCTGAATTTCAATCTGCAGAAGGAAGTTTTCGACTATGGAAAGGGAATGGAAGGTCCGGTTATCCTTATTTAACAGCTTATATAGTTTCCGTTATGCAAATTGCAAAAGATAAAGGAAAAAGAACCAATCCAGCTGCATATAACTCTGCCATCCAATTCCTTATAAACTATGTTAAAAATCCAACAGAAACATCGATCAATTCATATCAAACTCTGAGTTTGATATATTCTGTTTTATATAAAGACAAAAAAGAAGTAAGTTCTTTAGAAAAAACTTTGATAGATCATTTCGAAGATTTGAATTTAAAATCCAGAGGTATTTTTTTAACTGCATATGCGGAAAATCATAAATTGGAATCTCCAAATTCCGATCCAACATTCAAAAAACTATTTGATGACTTCAATCAATACATCGAATATGATAAAGACTTATTCATTATCAAACCTTTGAAGAAAAATAAGGATGAATACTACTATTATTCGTATTACAATTCAACGTCGGTGCTCGGCCATTATTTAAGGTTATTACTCAGAGTGGATTCTAAAAATCCTAAAATAGTATCCTTAGTCAAATCGATAATGATGGATCGTCAAAACAGTTATTGGACAGATAGTCATAGTGTAGGAACCATTGCACTTGCTTTATCCGAATATCGAAATCGATTTGAATCGACTTCAGCTGATACAGAAGGTCAAACGATTTTTGGTGAAAAAAAACTAATTGATGAATCATTTTCAGCCTCTTCTGATTCCATTTATAAAGAAGAGATTACTTTTGATAGACTCTTTGATGGAAAAGATCCTTCGAGTAGGCCTATTATCTTTAAACGGACAAGTTCAGAAGGGCGATTGTATTTCCAAAGTCGTTTATTATACGTTCCTGTAAAAGATTCCACCGTACAAAAGTTCAATGGTTTAGAAATCAGAAAAACTTTATATCAGATAAATGGTCGAAATGACGATGGAAATCCAATTTTAAAAGAAGTTTCCAACTTGCAAAGAGGTTCTACATACTTAGTGAAACTCAAAGTCTTAAGTACAAAAGACCACGCCTTTGCGATGATTGTAGACCCAATTCCAAGTAATACAGAAATCGTAAACACATCCTTTTTAACAGAAAAGGAATCTGATGCTGAAGATACAGATGTATCCGAATCATTCTATGGCGGATACAAAGAATATAGAGATGATCGCGTTATCTTTTCGGAAGATAGAATTGAAAAAGGAGAAACCGAGTTTAGTTATATCATTCGGCCAGTTGCTAAAGGAAATTCAATCATGCCAGCTTCCAAAACATTTTTGATGTATCATCCGCAGTTCTTTGGAAATACCAATACTTTACGAGTGAAAGTGGAGTGATCCATCGCAAATTTCAACAAGTTGGAATCCTATTCTTTGGTGTTTTTTGCATCTTTGTAATAGGATTTTTACTGCGACCTGTTTTTTATGACTCCCTTCGAAAGCAGACTACAACCAGATTTATTTCAAGGGAAGGAACATTAATAGGAAGAGGAAACAACGAAAACCAAACCAAACAAGATTGGGAAAGTTTAAAAGAATATCCAAACTATGTAACTGAAATTATTAAAATTGCGGAAGACAAACGATTTGATGTTCATCATGGAATCGACATAGTCGCCGCATTCAATTCAATCTATTCCTACTTTTTTTCCCATGGAAAACGCGGAGGTGCATCCACAATTACGATGCAGCTTGTTCGAATTCAAAATTCGGAAATACGATCCTATCCATTTTTCTTAAGGAAAACATTTGAAATCTTAGAAGCAATTCGTTATGAAATCTGGCTAACAAAACCGGAAATTTTAGAAGCCTATCTTAATTCCGTATCCATTCATTCCAATATAGTTGGGTTTCCATCCGCCTCACTCGCATTATTTGGCAAACACATTCGTTTTTTATCCATTGAAGAAACGGTTTACCTTGCAGTATTGATTCGTAAAAATAAACCCTCACCAGTAGAGTTAACCATTCGTTATCACAATTTACGCGATCGAATTCCATACACAATTCCAAAGTTGGACAATCTAAAAGAAATTGCTCTTGGTATTAGTTCTCAAAAAAAAATAGATTTATCAGAACAATGGAAAGGTGAGAACCAACATTTCCTTAATTGGATTCGGCTGTTACTTTCAATCCCTTCAGAAGAATTTGTATCTTCCCTATCCTCGGAATTAAATTCCGAATTACACTCAATTGTAAATTCAGAATTGGACGGTTTAGCAAGATGGAATGTATCCAATGCCTCTGCTATTGTTTTGGAACGTATTCCCGGTAAAGACGATGAACTTGAACTAAAAGGAATGATCGGTTCCAAAAATTTTTTTGAAGACGGAAATGGAATGGTAAACGGTAGTTTAGCGTATAGAGATGCCGGAAGTACACTAAAACCTCTGTTATATGCTCTTGCGATAGAAAAAGGATTTTATTCTATAAATTCCATTTTCTCCGATGAAAAATATTCATTTTCTCTGGGCCAAGGAGGGAATTATCTTCCAAGAAACGCAGACCTTCGTTATTGGGGAGACTTAACCTTGGCAGAGGCTCTCGGTAATTCTAGAAATATTCCCGCTGTCACAGCGATTAACGAAATGGGTGTTACAACATTTTATCGTTTTTTGCAATCTGCCGGTTTTACACACTTAAAAGAATCACCCCAATTTTATGGGCCAGGTCTTGCTTTGGGCTCCGGTGGAACAAGTCTTTTACAGCTAACTCGTGCTTATGGATCATTCCCTTTGAACGGAATACTTCCAAAAATTCGTTTAGGAACGATGAATAAAAAACCGTTGTATTTTGGTTTATCAAGACGGCTTTTCTCCGGGGAAACTGCTGAAGAGTTGAAGTTTGTTTTGAAAGATCCCAAACTAAGGCAGAGAGCTTTCGGAAGAAGGAGTTATTTAGATTTTCCATTTC
Source organism: Leptospira sp. WS4.C2 (assembly GCF_040833985.1). NCBI lineage: Bacteria > Pseudomonadati > Spirochaetota > Leptospiria > Leptospirales > Leptospiraceae > Leptospira > Leptospira mgodei. The sequence goes on along the minus strand of NZ_CP162139.1, from coordinate 3,256,406 downwards.
CAGTTTCAATTAAAACAGGTACTTCCAAAGATTACCGAAATTCATGGACAATTGCATTTAATGAACATTATGTGGTTGGAGCTTGGGTGGGAAACTTTTCTGGAGAAAGAACAATGGATGTGTCTGGTTCTTTTGGCGCCGGACGAATTGTACAAAACATATTTCGAAGTTTAATGAAAGATAAACCAAAATTAGATTTTAAAAGTAATTATACGGAAACGAAAATTTTTTGTCGTATTTCCGGGAAGTTAGCTTCAAACCAATGCCCATCCATTGCTTTAAAAGTAAGAAAAAAAATCCATTTCTCTGCGATATGTGATAAACACAAAGAAGATTCAAATCCTTCTGTATTAGGTGTTGGTTTTGTTTATCCATCTATGGGCCAAGTATATTTATACCATCCATCTTATGAAAAAGAAACACAAAGTATTCCCGTTCGAGTTCGTGAGATAAAAACTTTAATAGCTCCAAAATTGATTTTGAACGGAAATACGGAGTTCAAACCATCTTCTGATGGAAACTTACGTTTGCCCATCATTCGCGGAAAACATTCATTGGTATTGTATGATGGAGAAGAGAAGAAGGCATCTGTTGATTTTGAAGTTAAGTAAGTTCGATTGTTTTAAATATTGGTATCAATTGGAAAAAATGCCATTGGTTATATGGTATTTGTTTTTCTATTGTTTTCATTGTCCTTTTTCTTATTCATTCAGCGTTTGGATTTACTTCCATGGGATTTTTGTTACAACGTTTACAGCCATTGTTTTGGTTTTAGAATTTTATCTCGTAAGAAATTCAAATAAAAAGAATATAATAAATACTGCTTACCGTTTGTTTTTTTGGACATTCTTTTTAATCATTTTTAGCTATCAGGAAGTCTATCAAACCGCTTTGACTTTGGATCTTGCGATTTATTCTGTTCAACACTTCTCTATTCTATATACAGATTTTTTTAGTTTTTTATACCAATGGAAACTTACGCAGTGGTTTGTATTGGGAATTGGATTTCATTTGGTTTTCGATAAGAATGGAAAGAGAAGATTTTTTTCTCTTCTTGTTGGTTTATTATTATTTTTTTCTCTTCGTTTTTTTTCGGAAGGGATGATCAGTTTTGAAAATCAAAAAGAGATGACTACCTATCAGGTGAAAAAAGGGAAAACAAATTTAGAATTTATACCAGGAAAACCAAATTTCGTTTTTGTTTTGTTAGAAGGTGTATCTAGAAAACATCTGTTGTCTTTAAAATCACGTTATATTGATTTTTCCCTATTGGAAGGTTCTCATTTTTGGATCCCTATGCCACATACTTCCAAAAGTCTATTTACTTGGATAACGGGTGAATCACAACTCAATCATTCTAGATTACAATTAGATAATTTGTTATTAGAATCAAGTCTTCCGGTACAATTACAAAAAAGACATAATTACCAAACGGTTATGATCTACACACAATCGATTTACTTTGAAGGAATGAACCAATTTTTCCCAAAAGTTTTTCAAACGGTTGAAGATAAATCAAATTTGGAAAAAAGATATGGATCTCTATATTCTTCATTCAGTTGGGGAATGGATGACCGAGTCATTCTTTCTGCAATGAAACAACTCAATAGTAATGAAAAAGATCCTTTATTTTTGTTGATTGGACTTAGCCAAACACATAGTCCTTATTTTGTAGCAAAGGAAAATTCTAACCTCCGATGGAAATCACCCTTCGTTCGTTATAAGGCATCCATAAAAGAACAGCTCGAAGTATTAGATTCTATCATTACTTATTGGAAAGAAAACTCTTCTCGTGAAACAGTGTTGATTCTCTCTGCAGACCATGGCGAATCCTTTGGGGAGGAGGGTGCTTTTGCCCACAACTATTCGTTATACAATCAAGAGACAGATGTACCATTCCTATTGTATTTTCTAAAATCAGGACAAATATACATTCCAAAATTAGGAACGTCAGTAGATTTTAAAGATACAGTCTTAAGTTTATTAGAAACAAACTCAGGCACAAAAAATGAAAAATTGAAAATGAGTTTTTTTGGTCTGAATTACCAACCAAATTTAGTATTAAAAACTTGGAATTCTGAAATTCAAAAATCTTGGATCAGTAACGACAGAAAATACATTTATCATAGTGATCGGGATCAATTGTTTCAGATGGATTTGATGGATGAAAACAGAACTCCCATTACCGATGTTCGTCTGAAACATAAGGTAATGAATCAAATTTATTCTGGCATTCGTTAGGTGATCTTATTTCCATTTAGAAGTGTCAGAATGGATGTTTTCAGAAAATTTTTGTAATCCAGAACAAACATATCTAATCCATTTTCTTTGACTGCCTCTCTCACTTGGTTGGAGGGAAAACCATGGGACCAAGATCCTACAGCTAAAGCATGGCACTGCATCAGAAATAAAAATGCCGATTGTTCGTTTAGAAAAGGAAAGGCTTGGATTAGAAGCGGCAGGATTTTTATAATTTGTTCTTTTAGGCTAAGTTTGAATTCTCGAATAGTTGCGATGCTTGCATTTTTTTCTAGAATTGTGGGGACAATGGGTAAAAGTTTTAAAAAACGAACATGTCGATCCATTGATTCAACAAACCATTTAGAAAACACTTCAGCATCTATGTTTTTTGTTTCTGTTAAAAATGTTTCCATGTCCAAAAACCACACTTCATAATCGGCGTTATGTACTCGAAGGCAAAGGTCTTCTTTTGTTGGAAAATATAAATACAAAGTTCCTTTTGCAATTTTTGCTCGTTTGGCAACTTCATCCATGGAAAGTTCTGCCCAATCTTTTTTTTGTAAAAGAAAGGCTGCGGCTTGAAGAATGGAAGTTCGTTTGGAAAGTTTGTCTTTTTCCAATACAGCTCTTTTTTTTGGCGAACGTTCTACAATCGGCGCGCGACTCATACTTCCAGGATAGAGAAATCCGAAAAAATACGCTAGAAAAAAACATATTATTGACTAGGGGTCAATTTAGAGCAACCGCCAGTCATTTATCTATGACTTGCTGCCACAAAAGTTTTTCTCTTGTAAGTTTTATACAATTCGACTGTTCAAAATTGATTTTAATTGTTATCTTTCGATAATGATTGATGATAAGTTAATTCACTTTGAATTTATCTAAATTAAGGAGATGTTTATGAAAGTTCGTGGCTACTACTGGTTTCTCTGTACAATTTTATTTTTATTTGTTACCGAATTACCAGTTTTGTATGGAAAAACCAATTCTTGTCAGCCATCTACCGAAGAGCAAAAAATTGAAAAACTTTTAAAACGAATCGGGAAAATCCAAGGAAATTTTATTCGTAACGGAGAAACACATACGGCCGAAGAGGCTGAAAAACACCTTCGTTATAAATTACAAGAGGCTAAAAACTCGTTTTTTGCACCTGATCCCAAAGAATGGACCGCCAAGTTATTCATAGAAAAAATCGCATCGAAATCATTTTTAACCGGAACTCCCTATTTAATAAGAACATCAGATGGGAAGGAAGTAAAATCTGCTGAGTGGCTTCTTCTAGAATTAGGAAAAATAGAATCATGTTTGTAGGCTAATCTATAACGCCTGTTCCACTATTGATTTTGTAAATGTATATCCTACATATTACTTAAGATAGAAAACTCTTATATGTGTTAGTTAATTTGTTTTTTTCTGCCAAAATTTGTAAAGTATGGTTGTAAAAAAAAGGAAACCTTGTAGTGTATTCCACCATGCCAACATGGTAGGAGCCGGTAATGAAACGATTTACTTTTTTCTATTTCTCTATTTTATTTTTTTCTTTTTCTTTGTTAGCACAAAAAGTAGAATCTGAGTATTCCTTCGCTACTGATTTCAATTTGCGTCCTACGTTTGTGGAGGGAAACACTCCCTTCTTTGTCAATGGTGGGAAGTGGATCTATTCAGGAAGGACTGCAGATTTTGATGAACCTGGGTTGTATTTTTATGATACTCTCTCCAAAGAGAGAGTCTATCGGTCCGTTCCCTTAGAAGCATATTACATTGCACATGCAACTGAGTTTGTCGGACAAATCGAGACCAAGGGAAAACGATTGCCTCTGACCATTTACGAATTTTTGTTTTATGATGAAACAACACACCGGGCTGGTTTTGTGATAGAAAATAAACATAAATCTGTAAATACCAAAAGGTATTTTTTTATGGGATGGGATCTCACAACCAATACCATTGATGTAGTGGAGCCAATCTATGAAATTGCAGAGGATGATAATAAATCTTTTGCACAGAGTTCTGCCATTGGTTATTCACAAGAAGACAATACCGGTTACTTCACTTTTGCTATCGATGCAGATTTAAAAGATGATGAATCAGAAGATGTAACCGCTTTTATATACAAAATTCAAAACCAAAATTTGACAAAATTAAAAGAATACAAATCAAAATTTTACCCATACACACCAGAGTTCCATCCAGAATCCAAACAAATATTAATTGCTTGTTATACGGAAGCCTTCCAAAAAAGAAATCCAATGGGTATTTTATATAAAATAGATTCCAACTCCTTCCAAGAGTTTTCCATTCCATCAACACCATATGGAATTAGTTTTTCGAAAGATGGAAAATATTTGTATATGGCAGCAGCGGATACCGGCGAAGTTCGTATGTACAATACAGACAATCTATCTGACGTTAAAAAATCAAAATGGGGAACCCACGGACATAAATTAGGATTTTGGAAAGAGGGAGAACTTGTTTGGGTAAGAAACTCTGGGTTGCATATTTATGATCCTATCAGTTTGAAACAAAAGAAAGTCATTCCAACCAAAAAATTCTATAAGAACCATGTGAATGTGAGTGGGTCAGCCTTTTTACCATTTCATAAATTACTTTTGAGGAATATACTAGAAGATCCGACTGGTGGAGCTGCCAACCGGATCTTAATTGCAGATTAAAAAATAAATCCTTACCTTAGTAAAAGATTTTAATTTAGATGTATGAAACTATTTCCAAGCATCAGCATTGTCTTTTGCATATTGACTAAAGGCAATGGGATCTTTTCCTGTCAAAGTTTTCACTGTATCTAGAATAGGTGAAGCAAATCCTTCTTTTAAGGCACCTGCAATCATCACAAGAAATGCCGCATAGTCTTTTGTGAGACCGGCAGATACAAGCGAAGTTTCAAATACTTTTGGATCTACATCTACATACCCAATTGATTTTCCACTTACTTTAGTTAAATGGTTAGCCACTTCACTGTGATCGATGGATTCGGGTCCAGTCAAAGCAAAAGCTTGGTTATCATTTTTCGAAGTAGTTAGAAGCACCGCGGCAACAGAAGCGATATCCCTTGCATCAATGAAACTTGTTTTTGCATTTCCACCTGGAAAATAGATTTTCCCATCTTGTTTGATTCCTGAAATCCAAAAGGTGTGGAAGTTTTGCATAAACCAGTTCGGACGAATGATATTCCAAGGAATTCCAGATCCTTCTAACAAAATCTCTGTTTTGCGAAATGGTGCTTCCGGTGGTGCATGTTCTACACCCATTGCTGTCATCAGCACTAATTTTTTTAGGCCAACTTGTTTTGCTTTTTCGATCCAAGGGGATAGAATTTCATATTGGTTGGTTTGGCCTGGAGGGCTTAAAAAATAAGCAGCATCCACCTTTTCCAAAACTTCCAATCCTTTGTTAAGTTCACTAGAATCGGCAAATACCCAATGTAAATTTGAGGAACTCTTTTGGGACTCCGGTTTTCTTGATCCTGCAAAGACTTCATGTCCCCCGTTTAATAATTCAGTGACGAGGTGGCCTCCGACAAGTCCTGAGCCGCCATATACAAATACTTTCATAGTTAATCCTTGAATTCGGAAATGAATCCGTTATTGTTCTTCCAATATACTCTGGAAAACCTATACTGTCTATGTCGTAAAATATTAAAAATATATCTAATCGTATAAATCGGTAGACATTTGGTGAATATAAGGGTAAAAAGGCTTATGGATTTACTTTCTGATATTCTCGCCTCGGCCGGTTGGAAAAACGACTTACTATCCAAAGGGCAAATTTTTGATAGTTTTGGGTTTCACTTCCCTTGTGAAAAGAGCGGCGGTTTTCATGTGGTAACACAAGGTAGTTGTTATGCGAGGTTGAATGCTACCACCATTCCTCTGCATAAGGGGGATCTCATCTTTATTACCAGGGGAATCAACCACGAGCTTTTATCAGATCCAAAAGCAAAAGTAGTAACCATTGAACGTTTCTTAGGTGATAAGGAAATTCGAATCAAAAAAGAAAATCCTGTCACTACATTTGTTTCTGTTCGTTATGAAGTTCCTCCGGGCCCAGTCCATCCATTGTTTTTGGAATTACCAGATTATATCCATATACCTTATGAAAACATCCAAGCCCATCATGCTCTGGGAGATATCATTCAAATCCTTTCTCGTGAATTGGAACTGAATCTTGGAACCGACTTAATTGTGCAAAGATTAACAGACATTTTGTTATATTATATGTTGCGAATGTGGCTCAGCCAAAATATAGATTTGAAAGTTGGTTGGGTCAAAGCCTTTCACGATTCGCTCGTATTGTATGCCTTGGAAAAATTACACAATGGATATAATAAAGATTGGACGATTGAATCTTTGGCCAAAGAAACGGGAGTCTCTCGTGCAAACCTCGCCAACCGATTTCGCGATGTACTTGGGATTCCTCCAATGGAGTATTTGGCTAAACTCAGAATGGAAAAAGCCAAACAAATGTTCCAAAAAGGGAATATGGGATTGGAAGAGATTGCACAAAACGTAGGTTATGCGTCTGCCTTTTCCTTTTCGAAAGCTTATAAACGTATTTTTGGAAATTCACCGAGTCGTGAGTGGAAACGAGTTGTGTAAAAGCGTCCGTATATTTTCTAATTGGTTTTTTTTCGGTAGGTATTCGGGGTGATTACGAAATACCTCAGCGGCTTTTCTGATTTTGGATGTATCAGCCATCATAGGCTTAATTTCTTTCCATCTTCCATCTAATTTCATTTGTTCGGAAAGTCTGAGATAGGATTTGATCCTACCGGCCCTAGTGGCATAAGTGATTCGATTGGGACAATGGCATGGATTTTCTGCTTTTGTTAAGCTACATTCTTTTCCAAGAAAGGTCTCCATTTGTTTTCTAGATCTTGATAACTTTTGGCGGAAAGCCTCTGGGCGAACCCCCATCACCGAGGCACCTTCTTCACTCGAAGTTTGGAATACTTCTCCTAAAAGATAAGCCATCCGATAGGGTCTTGTAAGACCTTGTAACATTGCGTAGGTGCAAGCCACTTGGACATGTAAAACCAATTCGGAAACTTTGGGTGAATTTTCTTCTTCCATAACCTGTGTTGGAAAATAGGAAGAAGGATTGAACGGGACTTGAGTTCTATGTAATTCTTCACGTACTGCTCTCAAATGAACTTTACGTCGTTCCATTTTTGATTTTTGTGCATTGATTAGGTGGTTACTGGCAATCCGGTAAATCCAAGTAGACAATTTACTTTCTTTTCGAAAACCACCTAAGTTGGTAATCACTTTGACTAAAATTTCTTGGGTGGCGTCTTCCGCATCTTCTGGGTTCCATAAAAATTTCAATGCTAATGAAAATACTTTTGGTTGGAAGATTTGAATCAATTCTTCCAAGGCATTTGTTTTACCAGCAAGGGAACTTTCTAATAGAGAAAGATGCGGATCGTCTATCATCGATTTTTGTTAGTTATATAGTGAACAATTAGCGCAAGTAACGCCGGTAGGCCCTGGGAAAAAAGAATGGAAAACTTAGCAGTTGCCGAACCATAAATTCCTGCGACCACAACACAGATGAGAAAAAACAAAATGGTTTGGAATTGTTGTTTTTGGTCTTTGATAAAGATAAGTGCCCAAAAAAGTCCCGCAGCCAAAAATCCATTGTAAAGCCCTTGGTTTTTCGCTAATTTAGAAGTGATCTCAGCAGTTTCTGGTGTGAGTTGGAAAACTTTCATTCCAAACTCTGTTTTCCAAAGGAACATTTCCAATACTAAAATGAACACATGTTCTATGGCAACAAAGCCAGTCAGGATGAGAGAAGTGAGTTTCATAAAATTCTCCTAAAGAATGATTTTCTTCTTGGGACAATTGATTTTACTGTTTGTGACAGAATTACGAGAAAAAAATACAAAAAAAGAAACGAAAATTCTTATGGTTCTTCTGTCGCCGGTTTTGTAGAGACTTCCAAAAACCCATTGAACGCGGGAAAGATTGGAGCGTAAAACGCGGTCGCTTGAACCATTAAAGTAAAATCCACCAAACATTCGCGAGGCGGCCAAAAACTTTTCCCAACTAAGGTAAATTTACATTCTCGATGCCAATTTGTGTGGCTTCAATCGGAGGTGTGGTTGTAAATCGAGTATAATTCAATCGCACCATTTTTCCCGAACAAACTTCTCGCATAACTTCAGTTTGTTCCATGGCAGGTGGTGCTAAGTTGGTAGAATAATGAAACCGGTTGAAAGTTCCCGTTTGCGGATTAATGAAAACATCCGCAAGTGTGTAGGGACCTGATCCATCGCCTGTGGTAGAGTCTGGTGTAGAGGTGAACCGACCTGTCGTGGCGGTGGTTTGCATCCTTACGAAAAGTTGGGAAGAAGAAAGAAATGTTGGTTCGGATTCTGTTGTATCCATTACACTTTCTGTGGCACTTCCTAAAAAAGAATTCCAAAGGACAGCTCCACTGGTATTCAATTTAGTAAAAATATAATGTTTATTAGCTCCGTCGGCAGCAACGATGGGTTCGGAGGGACTTCCGTAAGTATACCTACCTGCACCAATCATATAAATGAAATCATCTTTCACAAAAAAACGCGTACTACCATAGTTTGTTTCCGCAGTGGTTCCAAAGTATTGATACCAAATTGTAGTTCCATCAACTTCATTCAGCTTCATAACAAATGGCATTTGGTAGAGAGAGTTGGGGTGGATGGTTCCATTGGCACCTTGGTTTGTTGTTCCAGTAATAAAAAGTCCAGAGGCATTGGCTTCGGCCCCAAAGATATAATCACCTCCCGCACTGGTAAAGTAACGTTGGAATATCATGGAACCATTTTCATTGACTGCCAAGTGGATCATATCGGAGTCGGATCCCGGATCAAGCGATGTATTGCTAATGGCTGGACCATCAACAAAGGGTGAGTTTGCAGGAGAGCCGCCATAATTTTCGATAAACACATGTAAGCGGTTGGATGTATCCATTGCAGAAACTATATACTCTCCGATACTTACGGAATCTAAGTAGGTAAACCAAACACGAGTTCCATCCTCCCTGATCCTTCCTACAAAGAGTGCTGAAGCCGTTCCAATTCCAGATTTTGCATTAATGGTTCCTGGTTGTTCTGATCCTTTTACAATGAAAGCTACGGAGATGTCGCCATTGGAATACTTTCTTAATTTCGGTTTATAAGTTACCTCACTACTGGCTTCACCAAGATAGTCCACCCAAAGGATCGCTCCGTTAGTGTGAGAGACTCGCATTAGGAATGTATTCAAATTGACACCGGCACTTCCGGCAAAACCATTTGTGACTCCAGAAGACGAACCAGGAATCAGATATTCTCTTGTGATCCCAGAAACCAAATAGTCTCCGTTGGATAAAACGATTAAATCGGATCCTGTGGTTTTGAATGTGCCTGATCCATAAGTTTTTTTCCAAGTTTGAAAGTTAAGACATGGATCAGAGATAAGGAATTCTTTTAGTAAATTTGTTAGAAAAAAATCCTTGGATTTTGGGTCGCTGGGGTTATTGAGATTTAATTTGCAGGAGGATGTGAATAGAACAAAAACAAATACAGAAAAAGAGAAAAACTTCATATACTAATGATAACAATCGAAACCAAACCCCTTCTTTATGAACAGAATAAATTGACTAAATTTGTAAATCAATTGCATGAAAGTAGACTGATTGGTATTCTATTTTTCTTTTTTCCCAACTCCAATCCAATTTCATAATGTTTTCCACTACAATATCTCTTTCTTTTGATCGGAACAAATCATTGGCTCGTTCTAAGGCATATCCCAGCGAACTCGTGTCATTCGGTTCAAAGACAATTCCTGTTTTGTATTCTAAGAAACTGGATTCTTCTACCGTGTCTCGCAAACCCCCCACACGAGAAACAATGGGAATGGTTCCGTAAACATGACTGTACATTTGGTTTAGGCCACACGGTTCGAATAGGGAAGGCATGAGAAAAAAATCGCTGGCGGCTTCAATTTTGTGAGCCAGGCTTTCGTTGTATCCTTTATAAAAATAAAAAACTTCGGGTATGGTTTCTGAAAGATGAAAAAAAGCATTTTCTGTTTCTGGATCACCGGAACCAAGAACCACATAACGGTGCGGAAGGTGGCGTCTTTCTAAAAATGCTTTTAAGAATGTGGGAAAACCTTTTTGGTAGGTAAGCCGACCAATCAGACCAACCAAGGGAGCATCCAACGGTAAAAATGGCCGTCCGATTTCCTTGTACAGTTCTCGTTTGTTTTTTAATTTTCCTTCTTTCCAATTCGAATCGGTGAAGGTTTTGTAAATCCGTTTGTCTTTTTCTGGGTTCCATTCGTCCGAATCAATTCCATTCAAAATTCCCGAGTAGTCGGCAGCTCTTTGGTTTAAACAATAACTCAGTCCAAATCCATTGGGTTCGGAGAGTGTTTCTTCTCTGTATCCAGGGCTCACGGTAGTGATTTGCCCCGCGGAAAGAATCCCGGCCTTCATATAATTGCACTTTCCATTATGGTCATAAGGACTTGTGACCAGACGAAAGGGTTCCTCTTTTAAAAATCCAGTCATCCAAAAGGGATGATCCCCCTGGTAAGCCAAATTGTGGATGGTGAAAACGGTGGGGATGGGGAAAGCGGAGTCCTTTTGTAGCGCGACCGAAAGGGCCGTATGCCAATCATGCGCATGGAAAACATCCACTTTTAGAATTTGGCTGAGCGCATAACAAGCGTAAGAGAACATAGCAAATCGAAAGTGTTCTTCCGCATGTCCGTAGATGGAATCTAAAGATTGGAAGAGGTCCGATTGGAAAAAGTACAATTTGACCCCAGATTCTTCGGCTTCCAAAAACCGAGAGGCTTTGAGCACCGACACCACAAGCGAATCTGTTTTCGTATCTCCAAGAAGAAGGGCCGGAAATTCTTTGCCCGTCCACAGAGGCTCTTTCCCTAAACCACCAATGTATGGTAATGCGACATAAACTTCTTCCGTCTTGGCCTGTTCTTTCGTGAGGGAGGCAAGCATGTCGGCAAGTCCACCCATCTTAATGTAGGGAAAATATTCTGCGGATGCATGGAGAATCTTCATTTTCTGTTATTGACACCGACTCGCAAAGTAAGAAGCTAGAAAAACACAAAGTGAAATCGAGGAGAGATCCATGTCAGTATCTACTAATCTGCGCGGCCTTGCTGAATTAGGCCTAAAACCGTCCGAAGTCTTCCATAACTTATCTTACGAAGAAATTTACCAGCACGAATTGAACAACAAAGAAGGCGTAACTTCTGATAATGGAACGATGATGGTAGATACCGGGATTTTTACGGGACGCTCCCCTAAAGACAAATACTTTGTCGATGAACCTTCTTCCACAAACAACATTTGGTGGGGACCGGTCAACACAAAGGTTTCTGAAGCGATCTTCAATGAATTATACACAGAAGTAACCAAATTCCTCGATAGCAAAAAACTTTATGTTTTTGATGGTCACGCAGGAACAAATGATGACACACGAATCTCTCTCCGTGTAGTCACAGAAAGAGCTTGGCAACACCATTTTTGCACAAACATGTTCCTTCGCCCGACTAAGGAAGAATTGGAAAAACTCCATCCAGAATTTACCATCATCAACGCTTCTGGTTACAAAAACGCAAAATACAAAGAACACGGCCTCAACTCCGAAGTCTTCGTAATCTTCCACTTAGCAAAAAAAATCTGTATCATTGGTGGAACCGAATACGGTGGAGAGATGAAAAAAGGAATTTTCTCCGTAATGAACTACTACTTGCCATTGAAAAACGTGCTCACTATGCATTGTTCGGCGAACGTTGGTAAAGATGGAGATAGTGCTCTTTTCTTTGGTCTATCGGGAACAGGAAAAACCACTCTTTCCACTGACCCACACCGCCGCCTCATCGGTGATGATGAACATGGTTGGGACAACAACGGTATCTTCAACATTGAAGGTGGATGTTATGCAAAAACCATCAATCTAGATCCAAAAACAGAACCAGAAATCTATGCAGCCATCCGTCGTGATGCCCTTTTGGAAAACGTAGTCTTTGACGCTGGCACTAAGAAAGTAGATTACTCATCTGCTGCGAAAACAGAAAACACACGAGTTTCTTACCCAATTTTCCACATTGATAACATCCAACCAGGATCCAAAGCAGGTCACCCAAACACTGTGATCTTCCTTACTTACGATGCTTACGGTGTTCTTCCTGCAGTTTCTAAACTTTCTATCGAACAAGCAATGTATCACTTCCTTTCTGGTTACACAGCTAAGGTTGCGGGAACAGAGCGTGGTGTGAAAGAACCACAAGCAACTTTCTCTGCATGTTTTGGTCAGGCGTTTATGACACTTCACCCAACATACTATGCGAAGTTACTTGGTGAAAAGATGAAAACTCACAAAGTAAATGCATATCTCATCAACACAGGACTTGTGGGTGGAAAGTATGGTGTAGGAAAACGTATGAACCTTCCTGCCACTCGCCAAATCATCAATGAAATCTTAAACGGTAACATTGAAAAATCCGAGTTTGAAAAACACCCAATATTCCAAGTGTCTTTCCCTAAAACGGTAGAAGGTGTGGATTCTCATATCCTAAACCCACGAAACGCTTGGGAAAACAAAGAAGAGTATGATAAAACGGCACAGGACCTTGCAAAACAATTCATTGAGAACTACAAAAAATACCTCACTGGTTCCAAAGAATTTGACTACAGCCAATTTGGTCCGATCGCGTAAGAAAAGGATGTAAGAAGATGAAATTGTCACCTAGTTTATATTAGGCGGCTACTGAGAATCATTTTACATTCACAAGAATTTAACAAAAAAACCATCCTTGGGTTACCTTGGATGGTTTTTGATTCTATAGTGCTTTGAACGATTTATTATTTTGATCCAATGAAATTTTTTACTTGGATTTCGCTGTAAGTGGCTCGGAGTAAATCTGTCCTTTGGGCTTCGATCGTATCGCTTGGTTTTACAAAAACATTTACAAATGACAAGAGAATATGTCCTATCAAAGTCAGTGATTCTGACTTGGTTACTTCACCTAACGACTTTCCATTTTTATTTTTGACCACAGTATTCACTGTTAAGTCAGATCCAATATAAGCAGGAATTACACCCAATGTAAATGCGCTAAGTGTCGGTGAGATTGGATCCGAAAAAAAATCGGTTTCTTCTTTGATTGTCATCGCTAAAACGTGAGTGGCTAAAATATCTTCTCTTGTGATTTGAACATTCCCACTTTCCTTTAACGTATCTTCTGCGAACTTTAGCCAAGCATCCACTAATGCTTGGTTTTGTACTTTTTCAAGAGAACCATTCACACGGTATTCGTATTTTAGATCGATTTTGATAATTGGCGTTGAGGCCACTTTGAACTGGGAAACGGTTGGTGCATTTTTATGTTCACCACTGCGAAAACTAAGGCAATTGAAGGTAAAAACTGCCAAAACCAAAAGTAAAAATTGTCTCATTTTGTATCCTTATGAGGTCATTCTAAGTGAATGATGTCTACAGAGCAAATATTGGAATTTTAATATTTTCATAAAGCAAAATTTGATCCGAAGGGCAAAACTTGTTTTATGAAAAATTTATCCTAAATTCGTTTTGGACCTAATCACAAATTTACAATTGAAAAATGTAAAATCAGATTTTACTGTTAGCTAATGAGAAACCATCCTTGGGTAACCTCGGATGGGTTTTTAATTTTTTGGTATCTTTAGATATTTTGAACTAAAATCAAAGCAACAAGATTGATTCCCAGAAAATGGTAAACACTCGAAATCGCACCATATAGCATTGGTTTTGGAATATTCGGATTGATGGCAATATTCAACGTATTGGCAGATAAATACCCAATTCCAAGGAAACTTCCCCAAACCAGAGCATCCATCGTTTGTTGGATTTCTAATCTAGAAAATAAGATCGCTGTGGTGATTGTGATCACAAGTGTACAAACCGCAGGACCAATTATAAATATCATGGCTAACGGTTGTTCTGCTGCGTTTTCTTTTCCGAGGGAAACTAAATAGAGTTTTTTAAACAAAATGGTAAACCAAATAAACCCAAGAAAACAATATACAAAGAACGCCAAAAATACGGCAATCCAGTTCAAACCTAAAAAAATCTCTAACATAAACAATTCCTTTGATAGATAAGTATTGAATCTTTATAGCGGATTTTTAAAAGGAACGATTGTAAAAAATCAGGGCGGTGGGATTTTTTAAGCCAAAAATTGTGTCGGTGTTTGGCCTGTGAATGATTTGAATTCTTTAATAAAATGTGATTGGTCGAAATATCCAAAATCGTAAGCAAGCCTTGTAAAAGAAGTATACTTCGGTATCTCTCGAATCGCAGAACTCATGCGAATGATCGATGATATTCTTTTGGGAGTGACTCCCGTAATTTCACGGAATTTCTTTTCAAAGGTATCAATACTTAAATTCACTAGGGAGGCTATCTCCTGGATTCTGATTTTCCCTTGGGTTTGGTTCATTTGCGAAATCGCCTCAATGATCCTTTTGTCCATCGTTTGATTTTTGATTGCCTTCCATAAAAAAATTTCAAGCTGTTCTATCTTGGAACGATTCTCTTTTGTTTCTTGTAACCGTGAATGTATTTCATCTAGATCTGTTTTGTTAAATAAGTCATATCCGGAAATGCCGATTTCATTCAATTCATACATGGGCCGATTGAGAAAAGAAAAGGCACCCCAGGGTTGGAACTTTACAATGATGATTTCCGTCCCTTTCGAAAGTGTATTGTGTTTTACTGTCTTACGAAGTCCCGATAACGAAATAGATGGCAACTGGTTCCGATCGGAATGGATACGATAGTCATGATTGCCTTTGAGTTTGATCGTCAAAACAAACGAGTGGTGCGGAATGATTGATTTACTAAAACTTTCATCAGATTGAATGAGAAGATAACTTTCCACATAATGTCTGAGTTGCGGCCCAGGTTTGTATTCGGTGACAATCGGCTCCATGGGAATTGATTCCAATGGAACTTATTTGGATCCTTTGTAAAGGATTTTCCTGCGAATCGATTCGTAGGACGATGGCCTGGATGATTCATAATATGGGCGCCTCGAATCGGTTAGGTGATTTGTATTTGATCCTAACACCGACCGGGCTCCTCCGGGGTGCGCTTACGCTCCCGTCTCACCCAAAGTGGGTGAGACCGTGGCTCTTCGGAGCCCTGGCGCAGACTCCCAAAAAACTTAAAAAATGAGTTATCTCTCAATAATGTAGTTGTTGAGTACATCTTGGATGAAATTCATAGAGAAGATGGTGACTCTGAAATCTAGAAAACCTTTACTTCCAAAAAAAGAAAGAACCCGCGCTCAAATTATGAATGCAGCATTACGTTTGTTTGCTGTAAAAGATGCAGGCGAAACATCCATTGCTGAGGTGGCTGCAGAAGCGGAAGTGGCAAACGGAACATTCTATAATTATTTTAAAACTAAAGATGAGTTGTTGGATGCTTCTGCTTTAGTTTTGGCAGAAAGAATGGTTGCGGAAGCGGAAGAATTGATGTCTGATCTTCCGAATGAAGTGGAGCGATTAGCATTTGGTGCTATCCTTTTTCTAAAGCGAGCACGCAAAGATTCTGACTGGGCTTGGGCTTTGATTCGAGTTGCCTCCGTGGCTCCCAGGATGAGTGAATTCCTTCGTGCTTACCCTTTAAGAGATATGAAAAAGGCAATTAGTTCTGGAAAATTTACAATTGAATCAGAAGAGTCCGCCTTAGGATTGTATGTTGGAGCAATTCATTATGGAATTCGAAACATTTTAGAAGGAAGAGCCAATCATAAGTCGCATGATGTTGATATGATTGTATTGGTCTTAAAAGCCTTTGGTCTGTCACAAACTTCCGCCAAAAATATTAGCCAACGAGCATATGATAAAGCTTGGAAATAGAAACTCATCTGTCGATCCCCGACAGTTCCTCTTAAAACTCAAATCTCTCTACTGAAAACAAATTTCCACGACCAGAAGGCATAGGGATGGTTTGCCTATCCCTTCCTTCCTGTTCCAACCTAAAACGTTCGAAAAATGGCAAATCGATGGAATTACCTTAACTAGTATGACAATCTAGAGAATTATAATTGACAATATATCGATAAATGAGATATCTCTCAAATTAGGTCAATTTTACATTTATGGAAAGAGACATCAATTTAGAGAATATCGGGACTCCCAATGTGGTAATCGTTGGAGCGGGGCCAGTGGGTGTGCTTACTGCCAATCTTCTCGGTTTACAAGGGATTCCTGTTCTTTTGGTGGATCAAAATCCTGGAATTTTGGAGATCCCCAGAGCCATTTCATTGGATCAGGATGCACTGCGAATTTTACAAGCGGCAGGTTTTGGAGAGGAGGTATCGAAATGTATGCCATCGATTTCCTCAATCGAAATGATTTCTCCTTTTGGTGGGACTTTTGCAAAAATTAATTCCGCCGGATCGTTTGATGGTCATCCTCATCTTGTTTCCATTTACCAACCTGAACTAGAGAGAATTTTAAGAAACGGCTTAAAACGATTTCCTCATGTCCGTCTCTTGTCTGAATGCACATATAGTTCTCATATTGAAACAGAATTGAAAGTGATAATCAATGTTAGTTGGAAAGGAGTTGATTGTAAGGTGACCACAGGTTATCTTCTCGGTTGTGATGGGGCTCATAGCAGGGTAAGAGAAAAACAGGGTTGGAGTTTGAAGGGTTCGTCCTACAAGGAAGACTGGCTCATTTTGGATGTGGCTAAAACTCCTAGAACATTGGATAAAGTTGAATTTATTTGTGATCCGAAAAGGCCAGTGGCTCATGTTCCTGGTCCCAATGGCTCGCAGCGATGGGAATTCCTTCTTCGGAACGGTGAGAGAAGGGAAGATATGGAAAAGCCAAGTAAGGTTCGGGAATTAATGAAACCATGGGGAGATGTTTCTTCCATGGAAGTGCAAAGAATCGCTGTGTATCGGTTCCAAGCAAAAGTTGTAGATTGTATGGGAAAGAGGAGAGTATTTTTACTCGGAGATGCAGCTCACCTAACTCCTCCTTTTGCGGGCCAAGGATTGGTGAGTGGAATGAGAGATAGTTTTAATCTTTCTTGGAAGGTAGCGGCTGTATTAAAAAATTCTGCCTCACCTAAAATACTTTCCAGTTATCATATAGAAAGAAAACCACATACAATCAAAACAATACGTTTAGCAGTTCTTTTAGGTTCTGTCATTATGACAAGAAGTAAGCTGAAAGCGGTCTTTCGTGATATTGTTTTTAAATTTTTATATTATACGCCGCTCAAACGTTTTCTATTGGATTTGAGGATTAGACCCAAAAATTCGTTCAACCATGGTCTTTTTTTGAAAAGGTTCAAACTATCAAAGAGTAACCTAACACCTGGATCTATTTTTCCACAAACACCAGTTAAATTAAATGATGGATCTTGGAAATTATCAGACAACTTGTTTGATCCAACACTCTATTTGGTTGGGTTTGGCAAACACCCTAGTTCTGTGTTAGATTCTCACTCCTTAGCGTTATGGAATCAAATGGATGGAAAAATGTTATTCATTGCAACGCAACAAAGTGTTGTTGAATCGGATTCCATGATTCCGGATGCGGAAGATGTAACATCCTCCTTTTTCTCTGCTTTCGGTGGCATGGAAAGGTTTGCGATTGTTCGCCCCGATCGAATTGTTGTTTCTGTTTTTTCTTCTGAAAATGCAAACAGGGCCATTCAAGACTTCTCAAAAATGTATTTAGGTTCTAAGTTATGAAAAAAAATCAATCTCCTTCTGCCTGTCCTGTGCGAGCCGTTAATCCTATGAGTAAAGCAAAAGATATTGCATACATTCGATTGGGCAGAAGAAACCTAAAGTCTTCCCTCCGCTACTATCTTGATTTTGGCCTTTCGTTGTTGGAAAAAACAGAAGAAAGAATTTTGTTCCATGGTCATGGTTCGAATTTTCCTTGTTGGTCTATTGAAAAAAATAAACGAGATGTTTTGCTTGGATTGGGTTTTTATATTTCTTCCAAAGAAGATTTCGAACGACTCAAAACTTTAGAAGGTGCCAAGTTTTTTCCATCGGGAAGATTCGGAGAATCTCCGTTTGTCAATGTAACCGATCCATCCGGCCTTTCTGTGGACGCAGTGTTCTCTGAGGTTTTTGAAGACTTAATGAGTCCAGAGATATCTCAGAAAAAATTTTGGAACGCACCGGGCAAAACAGAAAGAATTAATTTACCACGTCCCTTTGAGTCAGGGCCAGCAAAGGTAATTCGATTAGGACATGCCGTATTACTAAAACAAGAATTTTTAAAAAATGCTCAGTGGTATTGTGATACATTTGGCCTCATTCCTTCCGACATTCAAATTCTTCCTGGATCCAAAGAACCTGTAATCGTTTTTTTACGATGTGACGGAGGAGACAAACTCACAGACCACCATACAATCGTTATTGCTAATGGAATTGATGATCGATTGGAACATTGTGCTTTTGAACTGGAAGATTTAGATGAAGTTGCGAAAGGAAGAGAATGGTTACTGGGAAAAGGTTGGAAATCTGCATGGGGAATTGGAAGGCATCTTTTAGGAAGTCAGATTTTTGATTACCACAGAGATCCGACCGGAATGCTCGTAGAACATTACTCAGACGGAGATAAGTTTGATGAAACCGTTCCCATAGGATATCATTGGATTAACCGCAAAAGTTTGTACCAATGGGGGGAAGACATGCCAAAAAACTTTCTGGATTTAACTTTATCTTTTCATAAATTAAAAGAACTATTAAAAGGGATTTTTTCTGGAAAAGAAATTAGCATGGATACTTTACTGGCACTCCAAAAAACGATGAAAATTTCTCCTAGAAATTGGATTAAATACTAATACTAAAGGAATCTTATATGGCTAAGAATTATATACGTTTTGAAAAAGATCACAAAATCGATTGGGCTAAGTGGGAACATGGGAAAGCGATTCCACTGGGTATTGGAGATTTGACCACAAGTGAATTTTTAGAATTCATAAAGGCAAAACCTGTTTTGCCAGATTCTCCTGTGCATCAACTGAAAGATTTTCAGATCCTCTCACCAATCACAGCCCCGTGCCAAATCATTTGCCAAGGCGCCAATTACAGACAACATTTGATTGAATCAGGATTGGATCCTGACGAAAAATCATATAATTTATTTTTCACAAAATCCGATGCCTCTCTTTCTCCACCAATAGGAGAAGTGATTCGCCCGAAGCAAGTCCGTCTATTGGATTATGAAATTGAACTGGGATTAGTGTTTGGTAAAACAATCAATGGTCCTTTGGAGATTCATTCTGGGAATGTTTCTGATTATGTATCTGCACTGTTTATGGCAAATGATGTTTCGGCAAGAGACATACAACTTCCGCAATTACAATGGTACAAAGGAAAATCATACCGTAGTTTTTTACCGGCAGGACCAGTCCTTGCTGTTTTGGAGGATGGTGATTTTTCTCTTTTGGGAAGTTTGGAACTTACCTTACTCGTAAACAATAGGGTAAGACAACATGATACAATTTCAAGTTTGGTTTTTCCACCTGCCGAATCCATCCAAGAGTTATCTCGTTTTTGTAATATCAGACCAGGCGATGTACTACTTACGGGAACTCCTTCGGGTTGTGCACTCCGAGCCCCTGGAAAGTTATTACAAAAAATTGCAGCCCTTATCCCTGAAAAAAAGAAATGGGAATTATTCATCAAAGGGCAATTGAAACGATCAGAGTATCTAAAGCCTGGAGATAAAATTCAATCTTCCATCCGAACTGCAGATCGCAGAATTGATTTAGGTGACCAGGAATTACTGGTGGTTCAAGAATCATGAAATTTCAAGAAGGAAAAATATATCCTTTTTGGAAAGATAAAGTGGTTTGGATCACGGGAGCCTCATCAGGAATCGGTGAGGCTTTGGTTCATTCGTTAAAAAATTCTGGTGCAAAATTAGTTTTATCCGCCAGACGAAAAGAGGAATTAATTCGAGTAAGATATGAGTCGGGATGGAAAGAAGAAAACTCAATGATTCTTCCATTAGATTTAGAAAATTATAATAATTTAAAAGACCTACCTACCTCGGTGATCCAAAAATTTGGACGGATTGATATTTTAATCAATAATGGAGGTATTAGCCAAAGGTCTCTGGCGCATGAAACTACTGTTTCCACCTACCAATCACTTATGAATATTAATTTTTTTGGTAATATCGCATTGTCTTTGGCAGTACTACCCTATTTTCGAAATAAAAAAGAAGGTCATATCGTAAGCATTGCAAGTATCGCAGGAAAATTCGGAGTTCCCTTTCGAACGGGTTACTCTTCTTCCAAATTTGCATTAACTGGTTTTTATGAAGCACTCAGGGCAGAAAACATAAATGAAAATTTAAAAGTAACATTGATTTATCCTGGATTCATCAAAACAAAAATTTCAGAAAACGCTTTTTCGGGAGATGGTTCCAAACATGGAAAAATTGATCCAGGAATTGAGGAGGGGATCGATGTTCAAACCTGTGCCAATCAAATTCTTTCTGCTATTGTTTCAGGCAAACTGGAATCCGTGATTGCAAGGCCCAAGGAAAAATTTGCCATCTTTTTGCATAAAAATTTTCCTAGATTTTTTTCTAAGGTGATCGCTAAAGCAAAAGTGGTTTGACCCTTTTTTATTTATGGTTGTCTTGCGTCTAAGATCGCAGAACAACCGCTCCACTCCCAGGCTTTTTGTTTCAGAGTCCGCTCCCTATCACTACCAGAGGTGACAACGTTCGGCATAATCGAAAGACCATTACGTTCCAATCCAAAGGCTAGATGACGAAACTCTTTTGGATATTTGCTGAGAGGCATAAAGAGGTAGGTCACCCAAAATAAAAAAGAGGGACTAACGCTATCGATACGATCTTTCTCGTAGATGCCTGTTCTGTTGTGGATCCGCCAAACTCCATCATCTTCCAGTTCGAACTGATCGTAAAACCTTGTGTATGAGGTTACATCCAGATCGATCGGTCCGGCACTGCTTCGTACCATGATGATGACATCGGCTTCGCTTAAGGCACGGTTGCCACAAACGGTGATTCTTGGTGAGGAGATCCAGTGTTTGGTGGCAGGTGCACCTTCTTCTACCATGCGACGTGATTGCTCCACAAAACCATCCACGGTTCCCTCATGCCAACTGATCGATATCGTTGCATCCTGAGTGAAGAGGTCTCGTAGTTCGACCCACCTTGCTTGGTCTCGATAAGAAAATGAGGAAACATTTGTGGCAATTTCAGATCTCGCTAAGATCGCACTTACGTTTGAGCGTTCGGCAAATGTCGATACCGGCATGGTAAGTCCTAACAACAACGCTGTTATTTTAGCCTTAAATCCCATCCATTTGTATTGATTCAAAATTTGTATCATGCTTATTTCAGTGAATTGGCAATTCGTAATGAAAGCCGTCTTCTGCTGTTAGTGTTGCTGTTTTCATAGAAGGGTCATCTGGATATTGTTTAGAGATATCTAGAAACTTTTGCAGAATTTCTTTATTCAATGCTTCGTGAACCAAAACATCAGCGTTTTGTGGGAGAAATTGTAAATTGTCACTTTTTCTTGTATCACCACTAATTACGATGGATTTTCCTCCGACCTCAATTCGATAACCAAATTCTTGTTCTACGGTCGAATGGGAAACAGTAAATCCATAAACTTTAAGAACATTCACAGCTTCAAAAACAAAAGTTTTTTCATATTTCATTTTTTATCAAACGATCCGCGAGAAAAGATCTATGTAATAGATTGTATGAAACAATAAACAAATATAAGGAGATAGTAAATAGTTTTGATAAATGGCGAAACAGTATATTTAAGTCATGCCGTTTTATATTCTTTGTTAAATAGTGTGTATATTGGCGAACTGGCATAATTTGACAATACTCTCATATTTGAAAATAAAGTCAATAAGATTGCACGTCACTATTAATAGATCGAAAGGGTTTATCGGTTGCCTAAAAAATTAAATTCACAAAGTAAAGATAGGAGCCCACATTAACTTAAAGATCAAACCTTCAATTTCATCCCTATTTCCTTTAATGTTTGTTCCGCTTTTGGTAAGGAACTCGGGCTAAATCCATGCAAATGTAGGAGATCTTTTTTAAAATAAGGAGCCAAGTTTTCTAATCTTACAATTCACTCCGATAGATCCTAAAAGTATACCATCCATCCATCTTGAAAATATTCTTTGATCCGATGGATGATAGACTGTAAGTTATATGTAATTTAGAAGATAAGCTCTATTTCTTAAATGGCATCTCACCTAAATAATCTTTTTTCCCAATCTCAACTCCATTATGCCGGAGAATCGCATAGGCAGTTGTTATGTGAAAATAAAAATTAGGAATGGCATGGTTTGTGAGGTATTCGAATCCTGTTAAATATTTACCTTCCCATCTCGGTTGTGACACTTTAATTTCAGAAACCAATTTAAAATCTTCTTCTTTATAGGTTTCTAAGTATTGGAGAACGGAACCAATTCTAAGTTTTAGTTCCTCTAAGTTAGTTTCTGAATCTTCGTGAACCGGGGCTTCTTTTCCTGTTATGCGAGCTACACAAAGTTTAGCGGTATCACACGCGATTTGAATTTGTTTTGTTAGTTGGAATTGGTCAGGAAAAAGTCGTGCATTGAGTAAATTTTCAAAGGCAAATTTTTTGGTAACAGAGTGGGTTTCAGCTTTTTCTAAAATCTTAATTAAATTCCCGAGTCCTCTTTTGAAAGATTGAACAGTGATTTCGTATACAATAGATTCATTCATTGTTCTACTCAATTCAGAGGAGAGTGCTTAGGCAATCTATTAAATTTGAAAGATGACAGAATGTTGTCGTGAGATGATTTAAGTGATCAGGGAGTGAGAAAATTGGAGAAAGGTCTTGGTTTCTGGAACCAAAACCTTATTGATCAGTATCTTAGATCGCAACTCCGCCGGACAAAACTAGCTCTAAAAATCCAAAGTTTTGCGAGGCTCGGTTGGAGCCGCCACTTGTGAGAACATCCGTTAGATCAATATACCCACCTTTTCCGCCTAATTCTAAAAAGTAAGTCCTAGAAAATTCATAACGGGTTGCCACGTATCCAGAAACACCATAACCAGAAAGATGGAAATTATTATTTTGTCCCTTACCTAACACTCGTACGTCGCTTCGGCAGACCACAGGTCCTCCTCCAATTGTGGACACCAAACTCAATCCACTAAGTCCATCGGAAGAAGTATAAAGCGGAGTGATCCATCCAAAATCTAAAAAAAGGTAATTCAATCCATCTGTATGTTCATACTTCAAAATATCAGGCGTTAAGGAAACGGTTTGGTCTCCACCATGATAACCCGCCATCTGTTGCACATGTTCAGGAAAGAGGTAAATAAACATTGCCGCTTCCGTAGACAAAGCCAATTGGTTTTTAGCAATTACACCTGGATCAATATAACCGGAATATTTCACAGGTTGACCAGGCGTAACTACATACTTCATATGGTCTTGGCCAAATGCCAAAAAGAAACGATCCGTAAAGAAATAACTAAATTTCACATTGTATTGAGGGATTTCGAATTTTGAGGGGTTTAAGTAAACATCCGCTTTGAACGATTCGGGTTTATCTTTTGCATCTACACTTTTGAGAGTATATTCATACCCTGGGCCGCGAAAATTAATATCACTTTGAGTATAATAACTTCTGTTGTAGCCCCATTGGATATTCCAGTTCCCTTTTTTATCATGTACGGTAAGTGGGTTACTATTTTCATTCGACCAAAGAGATGGACTCAAAAATAGAAAAATCAAAAGAAATTGAAATTTATTTTTAATAGAAATAAACAGCTGTTTGTTTGTCTTCTGATACAAATTGTACATAAAGCCATATTCTAAATTGGTGTCAAAATAGAATAGGCGAATGTATGTTTGGTTCCGAAAAAGGAGAGATTTTTAAGTAGGGATAAATACTATATTTTTCTTCAAATTTCGTTCTTATGGAAACTTAGGGTTTAAGTTGCCTTTAGTAACTTCCTCCGCTTCCGCCACCGCCAGAGGAACCGCCACCAAAACTACCCCCACCGCCGCCACCACCAGAAGAACCACCGGAGCTACTCTTTTGTTTTTTGGGAATGGTTTCATATTCAACGGCATTGTGTTTACAATGGGCACAAGTTCTTTTCACTTCTACTGACCCAGAACTACTATAAGTTGCTTCACTGATAATTCTGCTCGATTTACAAACAAAGGTTTCAAACTTACATTCGGGGCAGGCCTTAATTTTTCGAAAAGAAGTACCTTTGTAAATATATTCTGGATTGATGCTAGGAAATTTGAGGACGGCGTTGGCTTCACACGCTGGACAGACCCATACATCATAGTCTATGGAATTTACAATTTCTTCAGAAATTTGGCCTTTCGACAAATGGATGTTATCCTCCTCTTCCGAAAGTTTTGTCATCTTCGTTCCGCATTTTTTACAGTTTCTAGCGATGTTTCTAATTTTCAAAAGTCTTTCGCTTAATTTACGCAATCGTAAGTCACCCCAAAAGATGGCATAAATTACGATGAAGGCAATGGTTAAGAAAATGGAAACTGGGAAAATGGCATCATCTAGAAATTGCGAGAGTATCGTAATGGTAAATACAACAGGAGCTATGATCACACCATAGAATAAGGGGAAGTCTGTATTGTGAACTATATGGTATTTTGCGGTCGGTGATGGAATGATCCATACAACGATTCTTTGCAAAAGATGTAATAGTATAAAAATAGAGATGTAGCCAAAGATAAAATATTGTTTATATCGGATGCTCTCTTCTTTTTCAATTTTTTCTAATTCGCTAGTTTTCTCAGCCCACAATCTAGATTCTTCATCATTTAGAAAATAATTAGAAGTCGTATTGTAAGTATCTATGGCTCTGTCCAAGGTTTGTTTTTCTTCGTCACTCAGTTGAGTGTAGGATTTCCCTTTGTAATCATAGTAGTCGGTTCTTAAGTCTGCCGTTTGTTCGTTTGTATTTTCTACCGCAACATCGGCTGTGGAAACATTGTTAGTATCTGAAAGTAGTTGTTCTACTTCAAGTTCAGGGTGGTTCAATTTCTTGATCAGTGCTGCCACTGTGTCCCAATGTCCTTTTTGAAAATTATCTGCTTTGAATGCAGGGATTGTATAAGTATCAATGATTCGTTTGACAATCACATCGGGAAGGTCACCTTCCAACCCATATCCAATTTCAATTTCAACTCGTCTCTGGTCGATTACATGGAGGACTAAGATTCCATTGTCTTTGTCTTTTTTTCCAATTTTCCAATGGTTGAAGAGAGCCACAGCAAAATCTTTCGGCACATAACTTTCAATTGTTGGAAGAGTCACAACAGCAATTTCGACTCCAGAGGATGATTCCTCTGCATTAATCATTTGGTCAATGGATGCCGTGTCTGTTAATACTCCGGCACTGTCTTCCACCCAACTGTTTCTTAGTTCTTTGGGATTGGGAACCTGGGCGACTCGTAAGTCGATTCCTTCTTGAGAAGGGGAACAGGAAAAAGTAATGAGGAGGGAGGCTGTTACTGCGAGAGCAAGTAAAATTTTACGGGAGTAGATTTCTATTTGTTTTAAAGGTGCATTCACGACCGCTATACAGTAGAAGATCCACTTTGGATGTCAAGTGCACTACCGAAAGAAATAGTAGGATAGAGCGTAATATTTTCTGCCAACAAGGCTAAATCCTCTCTTTCTTCAGGGAGATTGCGAAGGAAGAGTAAAACTCTACGCTTAGTTCAGTTATGATCCATTACAAGGAGAATTACAGATATAGGTAATCGTCCTAGGTGCTAGACTTTTTCCGGTAGAGGACTTAATTTCAGATCTAAATGTATATGTATTAGTTCCAATGGAAAAACTAGATGAGTTGTAGATTTGCAAAACATTGTTCATTATGAAGGAGCTGGAACCGTCTAATGAAATCGCCGGGCTCGTGATGACATTTGCATCTAAAAAGCTCTGCATATTTGATGGGGTTTCCAGATTTTCGGAGAAAGTAATTGTTACTAATGTTGGCCATGTTGTAAAGGTCGCATTGTCATAGGGAGTCGAAGATACGAGATCAAAATAGATTGGTATAAACTCTGGAGTGTAAAATTCCAAATTGATAGCATTCGGTCCTGCCAGTGATTTTTCGATGATAGAAGCAACCCCTGGGCCCAACACTGATAATTTAAATGTAAATAATTCCACACCAGATTGGTCCACTCGGATGGTTGTTTCTCCTATACTTAAGGTCAGATAGAATCTTCCTCCTTCGTTTAGTGTGATCGTATCTGTGAGGCCTGATATTTGATTCGTTCGACTTAGAATGGTCAGGGTTCCACCGGCAACGGCAACACCATTTGCATCAACAACTTGGCCTGTGATTTGAACAGTCCTTGGTCCTGCTAGGGCTGATGCAATTCCGAGCATCACAACTGGATCTGCATCTTCGGAAGTTTCCGGATTCACAACCAACTGCACAGCTGGGTTGAAGTAACAATTTCCGATAAGAATCGATAAACAAACTAAAATGAGTGAAGTCAGTAAATTAGGACGGCTTTTCATAAGAATTGGCTCCACAAGTCCGGCTGATTTTCTCGAAAAGGAAACTTTAACTTGGCTGATGAAAGTATCCATGGCATTAACACTAATGGACTCGAGGATGTGTTGCAAGAAATTTATTTACAAACAATAGGTTATAGAATTGAAATAGGCCAAATATCTTAAAAGCGACTCAGGGGAAACTTTAAAAGAACACACAACTTACCGAAGGCTCATAACAAAATTTTGCCCTTCTCGGAGTCAGTGATTTTCCCGAGGCCGATTTAATGTTTTCTGTAAAATTGATAGTAAACTCAGTATTAAATGTAAACCCCTCCGCACCTACTAGAGAAATTCGATTATCTGATATAGTCAAGGCGAGGTAACCTACAGTCGGTGTGGGAGTAATGATCAAAGAATTTTGAATCCAAGAAATGTCTCCAGAATCAACATATGCTGGCGGTTCATTGAAAGTTAAATGTATGGACCCAAGTGATGTATATAAATTTGTATTGTGCAGAGGTATTTCGTTCATTTGTCCATCTAAAATATATACTTTCACCAACTCGAAAAAGTTAGGTGGCTCGTTTGCATTGATTGCCCCTAGGTTCAAAACCTCCAGTCCCGGTGGTGCGTTAGAAGTTGCTGAGGTGATTTGGCTTGGACTAGATACATTCAAAGTCAGTACAAAAAATGAAAGGCCATTGCGAATTACAGTAAATGTAAAGTTACCTGTTTGGTAAGGAATATAAAATCGTCCTCCCACATCTGTTGTGTAAGGTGGTGAAGTTGATTTGGATTGAAACGATGTTGGGGATGGAACCAAAATAAGACCCTCCAAGGCTACCCCATTGGGATCACGAATCTGACCCGTGATAAAAAAGTTTGTCCCACCGCCCAATCCTAATAGTGCTAGAAACGGATTTGTTTCTTCTTTTACTTCTGGATTGACTATGGGTTGCACCAAGGGATTGAAGTAACAGTTAGAAAAAATGAGAAGGAATAAATTTAGAAAAAGGATTTTGTTGTTCGGTGTTTTCATAAATGACTCTCCTTTTAATTTTTAAAAAAATTTAAGCTAATGAATAGAATAACAACTCAAAGAAAATTGATTTTCACGATGGATTATAAGATGCATTGAATCCTAAAGCAGATCCTCTGGCCTTATAAGGATAAAGGTCCGACGATAAATTGGATTGTCGATGGTTTGATCGATTTTCCTGTCACTGATTTGATTCCAGAATTCAATGTAAGGGTATAGCCGGTAGTTTGACTTACCGAACCACTGAGAATAACCGTCACGTTATTCTTGGAAATACTGGGAGTTTGTAATGCAATTTGGGGATTGATAATGAAATTTTCTGTCATCCAAAGAAATTGGTCGGATGGCGTTGCTATATCTTCTGAGAAACCAAATTGGAAACTGCTGGAAATCATACTATAGTTACCGTCATCGATAAACATTCCATCATATGGCATGGACAATACCAATTCAAGATACGTTGGTGCTTCTGTACCAATTTCATAGACATCTAAGTTTTGAATTTGGTAGTTAAGATTATTTATAGAGATAGCTGTAGCCGAGAAGGGAGTAACATTGATATCGATATTTACAATGGTCCCTGCGTCAGCAAATTGCAAAGTCGCAAAACCCGTTGAAATATTTAAGTAGAATCTGCCTGCGCTGTTCGTTGTAGAAGAATTGGATTGGTTTTTCTTCAAGGAAAGAGGTGAATCCACTACTTTGATCTCAGCATTCGCAAAGGCAACTCCAGCTTTCTTAATTTGACCTGTAATACTAACGGTTGTGGCCTGGTTACTAAAACCGGTCAGACTCAACAAGGAAGTAGAGTTGTCTTTTGCCTCCGTTGGGTTGAGTAAGTCAAACACCAACGGATTGAAGTAACAGTTCGTCATTGAGAATAGAATGACGAAACATACGAAAATAGGTTTTTGTGAGAGATATTTCTTCATTGGTCTCTATTCTTTTACTTCTTTTTCTTCAAAGCTTCTAAATCTTTTTCTAGTTGTTCTAACTCGTATCTTTCTTCAGCTTCTCTCAGTTCTTGTTCGGATCTGATTTGTTCGACTGCTTCGTCTTTGATGCGTTTGATTTCAGAATCGGAAACCATACGGTATCCACTTCCTTCACAAACATCAACTATAATCGTTTTACGAGTGACTGTGATGAGAAATCCACCAAGAAGGGTAACAGCCATATCTGTCCAGGTGGAAGTTTGTTTGATGCGTACAGGACGATTGTCTTTAGGCAGGAGTTCATTCCAATCCGGTTCTTTGAAGCGAAGACCACCAAACAACCAGAAGTATTCTGGATACTCTTGAAAGGTTTGGCATTTTGCAGTGTCGGGAGCAAGGGTGATCATATTTCCATCGGCAACGGAACCTAGGACGAAGGAATCACGAAGGCTATGGGTCACTACTTCGCCACCTTCTTCTTTGGCCTTTCTCTCCGATTCCTGTCGTGTCAATTCTTCTCTACGTTTGCGGATCTCTTCTTGTTTGGCTGCAATGGCCTTTTCTTTTTCATTTTTTCTTTTTTCTTCTTCGTCCTTACGTATGATTTCTTCTTCCGATTCTGCTATATCTTTGTAGATAATTTTCAAAACGGATTTTTTGGAAATGACCATATGTTTCCCGTTTTGAGTGTCCACTTCGACACTATCTACGTTTTGGTTGGTAACGATCCCTTTGATGGATTTACCTTGTTTGAGAAGGATGGTTTGCACTGCACTTAGGGGAGAGATGAAATATAAAAGTATAATTAAGGTTAGTTTTAAGTTTCGCATGATTGATTCCACTATCGTATTTCCCCTATAATTTTAGAATTTAGAATCATTTGCAATTCCGAATTTTAATGTTTTGTGGAAATACTTCAAGAAATGTTCTGTAATCGGATCCGATTAGGTTATGTCCACCAAACACCCACCAATCGGATTTTGAAAGAACTTGCAAGATAGGTAGGAAGAAAATTAGTATATTACGTTGTTTTCTGGTATTTTATTTGCTAATGTATTATTTTTAATATTGAGCGGTTTTTGTTACAATGAGGTGACATGAAAGAAGATCAAAAAATGCATAAAGTTCTACATTCTGTCCATTTATGGGGCATTGCAGTCGGACTGGTTATTTCCGGTGACTACTTTGGTTGGAACTTCGGTTGGTCCAAGGCTAGTTTTTGGGAATTCAGTTTTGCTGTAGTATGGATTGCCACTTTCTACGTGTTATTTGCGCTCTGTTTTACGGAACTTGCAGCCAGCATTCCTCAGTCTGGAGGTCCTTCTGCTTATGCGAAGAGGGCCCTAGGAGATTTGTTTGGATTGATTACTGGGTATTTGGTTTTGGTTGAATTTTTACTGGCCCCACCAGCCATTGCCTCGGCTCTTGGAGGTTACATCCATTTTCTTTTTCCCGTTATACCAGCATTTGGTGCTGGTATCGTTATGTTTTGTTTGTTGTTATTAATGAATTTAACCGGGATCAAACAAACGGCTCGGTTTGAACTCTTAGTTACCATTGTTGCTGTATTTGGACTTTTGTTTTATCTTGCCTTTCTGTGGCCTCATGTTTCCTTCGATCGGATTCCAAAATTTCCTGAAGTCAGTTCCATGTCATGGAGTTCTGTTTTTCTTTCAATTCCCTTTGCCATTTGGTTTTTTTTGGCAGTAGAAGGTGTGGCTTTAGCTTCGGAAGAAGTTCGTAATCCAGCGCGAGATATCCCTATCGGATACACTGCAGGTATTTTTACTTTACTTTGTTTGGCGGGTCTCATTTTTATTTTTACCGCATCTGTTGTCGATATTAAAGAAATTGCTGAGTTGGATTATCCTTTGTCTTATGTGTTACAAAAGTTATATGGTGTTGACCAAATCTGGCCTTTTGTATTTACTTTTATTGGTTTATTTGGCCTTGTGGCATCACTCTTTGGAATCATTCTGGGAAACTCTCGTTTGATTTATGCGATGGCAAAAGAAGGATATTTACCAAATTACCTTTCCAGACTGAGTTTTGGTTCTTTGGTTCCGCAAAATGCAGTCCTTAGTGGTGGGGTTTTGGGTATTTTCTGTATGTGTTTTTTGGACACAGCTGAACTCATCACCATCTCCGCATTAGGTGCATGTGGGATGTATCTTTTCAGTTTAGTTTCCTATTTTGTTTTACGGAAAAAAGAACCAGAGATGCCAAGGCCCTACAAAGCCCCACTTTATCCTGTGTTACCCGCTGTTGCTCTTGTTCTTGGAATTGTGGCTTGTGGTTCGGTTTGTGTTTCTGAACCCTATTTGGCACTTGGTGTTTTAGGTTTTGGTTTGGTTTTGGGAATTGGCTATCACTTAAAACAAAAGCGAACTTAACTTCCAAATTCCGTTTTAGCTCTTTCGTTTGCTTCTCTGCAGCGATCTAAAAATAACCTCGAGACAGAATCATCGGGGTTTTTATCCAATAGTTTTGAGAATCCATCGATAGCTTCTTCAAAATCGTCTCGCCGAAATGCATCCAATGCTAATGTATAATCATCTTTAGTAGAAATGAGTCTGGATGCTTTTTCTGGCTCGTATCCATCCAAAACTTCCACAACAAATACAGTTTCTGTTTTTCCCTTGATTGCTACTCGGTCAAGTAGCCGGTAGTGATATCCTAAGCCTTCAGAGGCTTCAATGAAAGTATCTGCACTGATTACAATTCTAGAAGAAAAGAGTTTGGTGATCCCTTCAATACGTGAGGCTAAATTGACTGCGTCGGAAATAACAGTCCCTTCCATTCGTTTGTGCTCACCTAATATTCCCAAGGTGAGGTTTCCCGTATGGATCCCGATTCCCACTTCGATGGGAATGTAACCACAATTGGCTCTGTGACCATTATAAATACGAATGGCATCCTGCATTTCGACAGCCGCTTTGACGGCATCATTGATATCGTAAGGAAATAGTGCCATAACAGCATCACCAATGAATTTATCGATGAATCCATTATTGTGCCTAATGATCGGTCCTACTCTTTGTAAGTAACTGTTTAAAAAATCAAAGTTTTCTTTAGGAGTGAGCGTTTCTGAAAATTCGGTAAAGGACCTGATGTCAGCAAAGAGAATTGTCATTCTTTTTTGGACCTGATCTCCGAGATCGACAGATCGGATATCTGTTTTACCTAAGTGGAATAAAAATTCTGTTGGAACAAAACGGCTAAAGGAATTACTGAGTTGTTTTTGTTCCTGTGCAAACTCCAGAGTTTTTGTCATGGTTTGGCGAACAATCCGTCCGAAGGTAATGACTTGTAAAAATACAAAGATCACAACACTTGCGGGTGCTATATAAGTTGTATGGATGTAAGATTCTGCATGAAGGACATCGTTGGTAGCAGCGATGAGAACTAAAAGCATACCAAACAATAATGGTTTGGATTCCATCCGTTTCTTCCGGTAAGCACGATATAAATAAATGAATATAATAATGCCATTGGCAACAAAAGCAATGGGGTAGATAGATGCAGTCTCAGTAAAATAAACTGGTGGTAACAAAAGACCAATCGTTAATACCGAAGAAAGAACATAAAAGAAAGTTCCCATTCGTTTGGAGAAGTCTTCAGGAAAAATTGTATAAAAATAATGGTAGAGTAGTGGTGCCGACCAGTACCAAGAGAGATATTCCAATCGCAATAGGAACGAGTAAGGAAGATCAATAAATTCGATTAGGATCCTTTCTCCAGTAGAAATGGTTCTAAGCAATACAGCTAAGGAAAATAAAAAGATTCCTATTGTATGTTTTCCATCTTTGTTGTAAAAATACATTACAAAAAAGAAAAATCCAACAAATGTAAGGATCGAAGACAACATGGTTTCGTTGATCTTCCGTTTGGTGAGCCGACTTTCTGCTTTGGTGTAAGTTGAAAGCACAATATCATTCCAAATCCCGCCCTTTCTATGTACGTAATTAGCAACATAGAGATCGATGGTGATTTCAGATGTTTCTGGCAAAACCACAATGGTGGATTTTACTTCTGGAATGTATTCATTTGCATTGGTTCCTGGTTTTCCTGATCCACCTAAATACTTTCCGTTAACATAAATAGCGTACGAAGTGTCCTGCTCTTGAACCGTAAGTGCCATAGTCTCGTTAAGATTTTTTGCAAGTTTTAATTTGATTCTGAAACTTGCATGACCAAATCCACCAAGAGAACCATAATTCATTTTGTATCCATTCCAATGTTTGGGAAGGTTGAGCAACAAATCTGAATCAGTTTCTTGTATTTGGGAAGGAGCTGTGTTCCAGAAAAATTTCCATTCCCCATCCAGTGCTACAAAGGGTTGGTCTGTAAAAGAATGTTGGCTAAGATCTAAATACCCTTTCTTTGTTTCTGCTTTTACATTCCTTTCCTCAGAAAGACAACCAAGGTGGAATAACATGAGGATAAGAAAGAGTTTTTTCATTTAGGCTTGTCGTTTCGGAAATACCGTATAATCCTGAAGTTTTGTAAATTTGACTTCGTCTCGTTTGTATCCGAGCAGTCCTTCTAAGGTTTGGTAACGGTTCATTCCCATGCTGATTTCAACGTCTTGGCCGGTGAATTGTCCAGGGTGTTCGTATCCACAAGAATGAGCCAAACTAAGAAGTTCTTTTCGAAACCCTTGGATGTATTTGGCTGCACGTTTTCCTTTGATCTCTGGATCCACACCGCGTTGTAACCACCAATTCTGAGTGGCAACACCGGCCGGACAATGGTCCGTATGGCATTTTTGTGCTTGGATACAACCAATGGATAACATGGCTTCTCTAGCCACATTGATGAGATCACAACCCATGGCAATCGCAACCACGGCTCGATCAGGAAATCCTAATTTTCCGGAACCAATCCACACAATTTGTTCGGACAAACCCTGGCTTTGGAAGAGAGTATAGACTCTTTGGAATCCAATTTTGAAAGGTAAGGAAACATGGTCGGCATAGGTTAGGGGGGCTGCCCCCGTTCCCCCTTCTCCTCCATCGATCGTGATGAAATCAGGTCCTTGTGAACTTTGTTTCATCTCACGAGCGAGTTCTTCCCAAAATTCGATTTCGCCAACAGCACTTTTGATCCCCACAGGAAGTCCCGTTCCGTTCGCAATTTTTTCTATGAATTGAATGAGTTCTTTTACATTGGTAAACTCACTATGGGAGTTAGGAGAAATACAATCCTTTCCTTCTTCGACATGGCGGATGGAAGCAATTTCTGCATTTACTTTTTTTGCAGGAAGGATCCCACCTTTTCCCGGTTTGGCGCCTTGCGATAATTTGATTTCAATCATCTTGATACAAGGGTTCTTTCCCACTTTCTCTTTTAGGACATCTAAACTAAATTTTCCAGAATGGTCTCTAGCACCAAAGTAACCGGTTCCAATTTGCCAAACCATATCGGCCCCTTCCATATGGTAATGACTCAGTCCACCTTCACCTGTGTTGTGATAGGCGCCGGAATCTCTCGCACCTCTGTTGAGTGCCATGATTGCATTTTTTCCAAGAGACCCAAAGGACATTGCAGATATATTCACAATGGAATAGGGTCGATAAGGAAATTTCCTTTTGGTACCAATGACTTTTAAACAGGGGATACAACTAACATCTTTGTTATGGATGTATGCTTTTGCTTCTGGATAAGGAAAAGCTTTGTGTTTGATAATGGGATATCCAGGTTCGTATTGGATTTCGGTGGTTCCAAATCCAAAGTTACTATTTTGTCCTTTGGCAGTTGCATAAATCCAACTTCTTTCGGTTCGATCAAAAGGACGTTCTTCCTTATCATGGGCAACCCAATATTGCCTGAGTTCCGGTCCGATCATTTCTAGAAAATAACGGAGCCGTCCCACGATAGGAAAGTTTCTCTGAATCGTGTGCGTTTTTTGAGTGATGTCTCTTAGGAAAACTAAGACAAGAAACACCAATACTCCAATCAAAGTGGAAGACAAGGGATAGGTTTCAATCCAAGTAAGTATCTGGTCCATATGGGGTGCGTCCATTTCTATATTCAAAGCAAAAAGATGACAAGCTAAGATTGGATGCGAGACAAAGATTCCAAAAGTTTTTCTTTTGTGAATGGTTTGAAAATATATCCAGAGATGATCGGAATTTTTGCAGCCCGATCCGTATCGGCCTCATCTACAGAGGAACTCACAAGAAACACTTCTATGGATTTTGGAAATTTGGGTAAGATCTTTTCGAAGGCATCTAAAAATTGCCAGCCATCCATAAAGGGCATATTGATATCCAAAAAAATAATATCTGGCAGTTGGTCTCTATTTTCAGATTCTGTATTGAAAAACTCCAATGCATTTTCGGCATCTGAAAAAATCAGGACTTCTCCTTTGATGCCGGCATTAGAAATGATTTTTTTGGTAGTGAACTGATAAATTTTATCATCATCAATGACACAAATCTTGGGAGTCATTTGGTTTCACTCCCATCGGGAAAGTACATAAGGAAAGTGGCCCCTTCCCCTGGTTTGGAACGCACTTCTATCCTTCCACCTACAGATTCCATTTTGTATTTGATCAAAAACAGCCCCAAACCCTTACCACTGATATGACGATGAAAAGTCTTTCTCAACTGAAAAATTTGATCCCCATACCGCTCTAAATCGATCCCCGTCCCATTATCCGAAAAGGAAATTGCCGTTTGTGATCCAATTTGAAAGGATTCAACCGAAATACGTAGTTTTCTGTCCGGGTAAGCATACCGAATGGAATTGCTTAGTAAATGAAGGAAAATTGTCTCTAGAAATTCTTTTGAAAAATAAATCGTTTCGCCGCCCGAAAAATCGGATTGGATCTCTACTTGTTTGTTCTTTAATTCACCTTCCATCAGTTGGGTGACATTCACAAACGATTCGCTGATATGGACTGGTTCCGACTTATGAGAGTTTGGATTTTGAATTCTTAATGTGGTAATCAGTTCTGAGAGGACTGTTTCCAAAGTTTCTGTAACATCTTCTAAATGGTTTTCTAATTCTCTAATGTCTTCTAATTTTTCTGTTTCTTTCATCAAATCCAAAAGACTTCTTAGATTACTCACAGGTGCTCTTAAGTGATGAGAGATGATTTGGTTATAAGCTTGTAGTTGTTTGTTTTGTGTTAAAAGCGAATTGGTTGTAGCCTTTAAACGATCATTATTTTCGAGAAGGAGTGTTTCCGATTTTTTCCTTTCGTTTATGTCAATGATTTGAGCAAGGTAGTGAATAGGATGGCCTAATTCGTCGCGAAGGACAGTGACCGTGATATAAGCCCAAACTTTTTTTCCCGATTTGTGGATGTATTGTTTTTCGATTGAATAGTTATCGATGATCCCTTTTTGAACTTCATCTCTATATTTAAAATTCTCTTCTAGTTCCTCACCTGCACTGATTTCAGAAAAATGTTTCCCTACGATTTCGTAACTTTTATAACCCAAAAAATTGGCAAAGGAATCATTCGCTTCGTCAATATAACCGTGTTTTCCTGTGAGGACGAGTCCAATCGGTGAGTCATGAAATAAAGTTTTGAATCTACGTTCGGCGAGTGCAAGGTTCGCTTCAGTGTCTATTTTTTCTGAAATATCTCTGGAAGAGGTATGTAAATATTTTTGTCCCGTAGTAGGATGAATCGTTAAGCGGTTGTCAGACTGCAGCCAAATATAGTTTCCATTTTTATGTAAAAAGCGGAATGTTGTGTGAATGTTTTCATCTCCACGAAGAAGGGGCTGGTGTGACCTTTCCTGGATCAGTCTTTTTTCATCAGGGTGAAAATAATCATAAGGATTTTTACCTACTAGCTCATCCGCTTTGTACCCAATGATTTTTTCTGAGTTCGGGCTTACGTATATGTAAGTGCCGTCCGGTTCATGTAAACAAACCAACTCACGGCTAATGGCTGTTAATAGATGAAGTATCTCAGAATCGGGAAGTCCCACAGACAGAATCCTCTCTGATTCTATTGGCTTGTCTATCCGAAATGCTGCGGGAACTTGGATTTTATAAAATTACTTTCAATCGTATTTTTTTTACAACCAACCCGTTCAAAAACGAACCAGTCTTTGTGTGGCCATCAAAATTGATTTAAGGGATACTCAAATGAAAAATCTATCGTACGTCATTCTGGACGGAAATTTAACCGCAGATCCAGAAGAAAGAACCATTGCGGGAGGTAAGTCGTTAGCCAATTTCACAATTGCAGTCAACCATACTTCCAACAACCAAGAAGGAAAAGACAAAGAAGACGTCTCTTACTTTGAAGTGGAAGCTTGGGAAAAACTAGGTGAGAACTGTGTAGAATACCTGAAAAAGGGCAGTAAAGTAACTGTAATGGGAAATCTGAAACAAAACCGGTGGAAGAGCCCTGAAGGAGAAAATAGATCCAGAATTAAAGTCACCGCTTCCACAGTTCGGTTTGATAGCATTCGCAAAAAAGAGGAGAAAGTCGCGTAGGATCATACGGCGGGTGTTGGAAATTCCCTTCACCCGTTATTCTTGTTAAGGGGTAGGAATTGTCCTTTTTTTGTGTTTTGTATGGGTTGGGGAATCGAATATCGAATGCGAATCATTGTCATCTGCTTTCGATTTTTCCTGTGATTCGTCCGTTAATTTTTTATCATCACTACGTTCATCCTGTAATGATTGTTTTCCATTTTTATTGACGGACAATATCCGGAAGTATCGGGGAGAGGAGACCAGGTTCCATTCCCTAAAAAAGAATTTTGTAAACCCGTGTTTGGGTCCAAACATTCCATTGGTGGATTCAATTTTGTTTTTGATATTGGCTTTATAGTCCGCTTGTTCTTCTTGTGTTAGGTTGGGGAACTGTGCCACTTCACCATCCACATAACGATTTCGTAAAATATCTAATTCCCTACGGTTTCGCGCGGTTACATCTTCGAAAAATCTTTGTTTGGCTCCAATGCAATTTCCCCCGTAAGATTCACAATTGGGTTCTAGGTGGGGATTCACGAAGGTAAGTTCTAAGTAGATGTTTATGTATTCGCCTGGGTTTGGGACTTTGCCTTCTTGGATTTCCAATACTTGTGGAACGGTGTCTCTATCAGTATATTGTCTTTCTATCGCTTCACGTGAGATTTTTGTCTCTGGAATGGTGCTATTTACTTTTACTGGTTTTTTGGATTCACCAACAATTACCTTATTTCGCATCACTTCTGTTTTTGTTTCAGAAATTTCATAGGCTTGAAAGTTGACTGGTTGTTTGGCTATGATTTCACCCTTTTGATTGAGTACAACAATATGATGGTCTAAAATAGTACCGGCTATGATTTCTTCGATGATGCTAATTCCTGCGTCTTCAAAAAATAAATCCAACTGGATAAAGGGAATTTTATTTTCTGAATACTCTACACTAACCCCAGGCTCTTGGGCCAAAGGTTTTTTTGTTTCTTTGGATTCTGTATGAATTGCTTCCGATTTTGTGATCATCTTAATTCGGTTGAGATTGATCTGTTCTGAATGGGTAGGGAAGGTAGGAGTGATTACCTGTTGCGGAGTTTCACATCCGAAAGAGAGAAGTAACAGGAAGGAACCAAAAAATAAACGATTCATATACTTTGATTATCGGTCACGGATTGCCCCTAAAATTAGGGGCAATGTCGATGTTAGATGTGTTTTACGCCGGCTGGAGGAAGGATTGGACCACTGGCCTGTAGGATTTCTACATACTTTCCATTTACCAAACGGAATGCTTTTTCCGGTTTGTCTTTTAAGAAGTATACAGTTTCCATTCCTTTTTGGGAAGGAGCTTCCATTTTCAATACCTTTCCCCATTCAGAATAAGTGAGGGTGATGGTTTGGCCATCTTGTGAGTATTCTTTTACAAGTTTTCCATCAAAGTCATATTCAGCCATAGCAATCGGATTTCTGTCTGTCCAGAATTCAATTAAATTGAAAACCAGAATATCTAAGAAACTACCGATTCCATAGGCAATATAAAGAGGAAAAATCATTAGTAACGAGCGAAAGAAACCAGCGAGTTTTCCTGTACCAATTTGAATGTTCCCATTAAATGAGTATACTGCTTTGATCGCGCCAAATTTTCCAAAACAATTCGAAAGTAAACCAACGGACAGAAGTCCGACAAGAGCTGTTTTTAATATTTTTTTCATTGTTACCTCTTAGTTTTTTATCTGAAAACTAGTGACTAATCATAGGCGATTCTGGAAGGATCTGCAAGCCGAAATGATTGACATGTTCATTTTTTCGATGAACCTGGTCTGAAAGAAGGCTTAACCCATTGATCTTTTCTGATTTTGAATACTTTGTCTTCTTTCTCTTCGTTTTCTTTACGGTTTGGTACGTATTCCCAACTATTTTTTCGAACCAATCTAAAGAAACACGAATCTTACACGTATTCCTGCTCATTAGTAGTTATTTCTTTTACATGTCTTGGGACTATCGTTTTGGTGCTCTCATCCTTCTTTCCACAGCAATAGATTACTACGTTGGACTGAGACTGTCTGATGAATCGAGAGAGAGGGTAAGATATTATCTCTTACTTTTTAGTTTGATTACTAATCTTGTTTTTATCTTGGGTTTTTTTAAATACTATAATTTTCTTGTGACTTCTATTAACACTGTCACCAATCCAATGTTTGGTGCAGATGCATTGCCTGTTCTTAAGATCATTCTTCCTGCTGGAATTTCTTTTTTTACCTTCCAGTCTTTGTCTTATACTATTGATGTATATCGTAAGGAAATTCCTGCTGAGAAAGATTTCATTCGTTTTGCACTTTTTGTAAGTTTTTTCCCGCAACTGGTAGCGGGTCCGATTGTGACAGCAAGGACCTTTATGCCACAATTGTACACTCCAAAGAAACTAGAAGATATTGAGTTTCGCGTGGCGATTCGGTTCTTTATGTTGGGTTATTTTAAAAAGGCAGTCCTTTCTGATATGGTGGCTCCCACCATTGACACCATTTATGCAGATCCAGCGGGTCACCACGCCTATGCTTTGTTAATTGCTGCAGCTCTCGGTGGAATCCAAGTTTATTTAGATTTTAGTGGTTATTCTGATATGGCGATTGGAAGTGCCATGTTACTTGGTTACAGACTTCCCACTAACTTTAACTTACCTTTTCTTGCCACTTCTGTCTCTGGTTTTTGGCGTCGTTGGCATATGACACTCAATTCTTGGTTAAGGGATTATATTTATATTCCTATGGGAGGAAGTAGGGTAACGTCGGTAAGACGAAAATTCAATCTTTGGTTTACTATGTTTGTGAGTGGGGTTTGGCATGGAGCCCAATGGACCTTCGTTTTTTGGGGTTCCCTTAATGGTGTTTTTTATGTTTTGGAGGAGGTTTGGAAGGAGTGGTTTCCTGACAAAAAGGGCAATTCAGAAACAGAACCTTGGTATAAGATCCCTCTTTGGCTCTTTCAGAATCTTCTCAATAGCTCCGTTTTCTTTTTAGGGGCAGTTTTTTTTCGTTCCCTCACTTGGGAAAACGCCTGGATCCACATTCGTGGTATTTTTACGTTTCAGGCAGGACAAATCCGACCTTATATGTGGAAGGACTTCCTTTGGATCCTATTCTTCCTATATTTAGGCCATATCATCGGTTATTTTATCTTTGAAAAGGGAAAAGGGAAACAGATTCCGGCCAGTTTGGAATTTGCGGTCTACCCGATTCTCTTTCTTGTCTTAAATTTAGCTACACCAGAAAATTCTGTTCCGTTCATTTACTTTCAGTTCTAATTTGCTTTTTTCGTTTCCAATAATGGGAATCCTTGTACCTTGTTGCTATGGAAAGTGAGCGAAGGCTTCCAAGAATATCCCCCGGTGACTTTTCTGAATTTGAGG
The DNA here is from genome assembly GCF_040833985.1 of Leptospira sp. WS4.C2. NCBI lineage: Bacteria > Pseudomonadati > Spirochaetota > Leptospiria > Leptospirales > Leptospiraceae > Leptospira > Leptospira mgodei. The sequence goes on along the minus strand of NZ_CP162139.1, from coordinate 3,215,762 downwards.
TCCAATTGGATTTGGAAGGGATCACACTCTTCGGAAAGTTAGGGAATATTTCAGAAGAAGGCCTTTGTTTTTTGGGTGAGGATGACTTACTCAGCGATGAAATTGAGTCCCAGGTTTTGGGAAGTATTGTTTGGGCCAAAGGCACCAAACGGATGTTCTTTGAAGGAACCGTGATGTGGACCCAAACTTCTAAAATTAAAAATGTAATTTATTATATTGCGGGAATCCAATTCCAAGAAAGACTTAATCTTACGGATTCTATGCTTGCACGTAGTTTGGAGATCAAATGAAAATATTACTCCTTGGTGGAACCGGTCTTATCGGTAAACAAGTGTTACTCTCTCTTGTTTTTTATCCCCAAATTAAAAAGGTAATTGTTTGGGCGAGAAACTCGCAATCCGCCTCTAATCCCAATGTTCCCATTGAAGTGGTGCAAGTAAGGTGGGAGGACTTTCAATCAGGAAAGGTTTCCATTCCCGATGGGATCGATGCAGTTTTTTGTTGTTTGGGTACAACCATTAACAAAGCAGGTAGCCAAGAAAAGTTCAAAGAGATTGATTACGAATATCCATTGCTCGCAGCAAAACAAGCAAAAACAAAAAAGATTTCTGGTTTTTATATCATTACCGCTATGGGATCAGATGCTAACTCTTCTATATTTTATAACCGAGTGAAAGGGGAAATAGAAACGGAACTTCGTAAGTTAGAATTTCCCTTTTTAGGAATCTTTCGGCCCTCCTTACTGATTGGAGAAAGGGAAGAAGTGAGAGTAGGGGAGAAGGTAGGGGAGTTTCTAGGCAATCTCATTCCTTTTGGCCTATTAGGACTCAAAAAATACAAACCGATTCCCGCAGAATATGTTGCCAAATCTATGATTCATTCTTTGTTACACGACAAACCGGAGCCAGGTGCGGCCCCTACAGTGAAAGTATATGAAAACGATTTCCTTTGGGAGATCGGTAAGGACCATTCTTTTTGATTCCAGATAACAAACAAAAACCCTATTCCAAAACCAAATACATCATCCTCAGTTGGGTGGTTCACTTTATTGTTCGAGTTTGGTATCTATTTATTCGGAACCAAAAATTCATCATTCCAGAAGGAAGTGCCAAGGTCATTGAAAAAGGTTCTGGTTATATCATTGCTGTTTTTCATGAAACCACCCTTTCCCTTTATAGGCATGCCACCCAGTATTTGAAACGAAAGAAAAAAGCAGATATGGTGGCCCTTGTTTCCCAATCGAAAGATGGAGAGATCATCCACCAAACCTTTGCTCGCTCCAACCTTCGTTCGGTTCGTGGTTCTTCTACAAGAGGGGGCACTGGGGCATTTCGTAATATCCTAAAAGAGATGAAACAAGGTGCAGTTCCTATCTTTACCGTCGATGGTCCGAAAGGCCCAAGAAGGGAAGTGAAACCTGGTGTCATTGTTACGGCATCACTCACTGGATTTCCCATCCTGTATTTACATTCTTGTTATGATAGGGCTTACACTTTTAAAAGTTGGGATAGGCATTTTTTCCCTAAATTTGGTGCAAAACTTTTCATCCAATACGGGGAGCCATTCTTTGTTCCGAAAGGGCTATCGGAGAGCCAAATCGATGAATACGCCAAAAAATTGGAAATTGCCATGGGGAAAAATGCGGAAATCCTGGAATCTTTTGTACGTGGACAATCCTCCGACAATTCTATTGACGTACCGCCTAAAATCTAAAGTTTAACCAAGTAAGGTAAAAAATATGTCCTCTCTTAAAAACTATATTTTCACTTCCGAGTCCGTATCTGAAGGACACCCGGACAAAGTCTGCGACCAAATCTCTGATGCCATTCTCGATGCGTATTTAGCCCAAGATCCAAAATCCCGCGTTGCTTGCGAAACTTTAGTCACGACAAACCTTGTTGTGATCGCAGGTGAAATCACCAGTAAAGGAAAAGTAGACACTCAAGAAGTGGCTCGTGATGTGATCCGTAAAATCGGTTATAACGATATCAATATGTATTTCGATGCTGATTTTGCTGTGGTTGCATCTCACGTGCACGCACAGTCTCCGGACATTGCCCAAGGGGTAAATGAAGGAGAAGGTTTACATACAGAACAAGGAGCAGGGGACCAAGGTCTTATGTTTGGTTTTGCGATTGCAGAAACTCCAGAACTAATGCCAGCTCCTCTCTATTACTCACACAAACTTTTAGAACATTTATCTGAACTTCGTCATACTGGCAAAATCGATTGGCTTCGTCCCGATGCTAAATCACAAGTAACCATCCAATACGAAGATGGAAAACCAAAAAAAGTGGACACTGTGGTTATCTCCACACAACACAAACCAGGTGTGACTCACAAACAAATTGAAGAAGCAGTGATTGAAGAATGTATCAAAAAAATGATACCGAAAGAACTTCTTGTGAACACTCGTTATTTTATCAACCCAACAGGTAAATTTGAGATCGGTGGACCACATGGTGATACAGGTCTTACTGGTCGTAAGATCATCGTAGATACTTACGGTGGAATGGGTCGTCATGGTGGTGGTGCTTTCTCTGGAAAGGATCCATCGAAAGTAGATCGTTCTGCTGCGTATATCGGTCGTTATATTGCGAAAAACGTTGTGGCGGCTGGTCTTGCTCACAAATGTGAAGTCCAACTTGCTTATGCAATTGGTGTTGCAGAACCTGTATCGGTTCTTGTGGATACATTTGGAACAGGAACCATTGCTGACGAAGAAATCTCAAAACGAGTATTGGCAAATTTCAAACTGACTCCAAAAGGAATTGTAGATGGTTTGGATCTTCTTGGAAAAGGAAGAAAATACCAAGAAACAGCGGCTTATGGCCACTTTGGTAGAACAGGTAATACATTTACTTGGGAAAAAACTGATAAAGCAGAAGCTTTAAAAAAAGGATAAATATGGGAGCACCTAGCCAATCCACTGCGGACAAAAAAGCAACAAGAGATGCATATGGCGAAGCCTTAGTTGAGTTAGGTGCATCTAGACAAGATGTCGTAGTTTTAGATGCGGATCTTTCCGGTTCCACTAAAACTGCGGATTTTAAGAAAAAATATCCTGAACGATTTTTTAATGTTGGTGTCGCTGAACAAAACTTAGTTGGTCATGCAGCGGGCCTTGCCCTTTCTGGATTTGTACCTTTTGCCTCTAGTTTTGCTATGTTTTTATCGGGCAGAGCTTGGGAAGTAGTCCGAAATAGCGTTGTATATCCAAAGTTAAACGTAAAACTCGTTGCTTCTCACGGTGGAATCACTGTGGGAGAAGACGGTGCGTCTCACCAATGTATTGAAGACTTTGCGATCATGAGAGTCATTCCTGAAATGACTGTGATTTGTCCTTCTGATTTTAACGAAACCAAACAAGTCATTCATGCGATCGCTGATTACAAAGGTCCTGTTTACGTTAGGGTCGGCCGACCTGCCATTCCTTTAATTGAAAGAGAAAACTACAAATTCCAAATTGGAAAAGCAGAAGTGATTTCCGAAGGAAAAGATGTTTGTATCATTGCCAACGGTGTTATGGTCAACGAAGCCATGATTGCTGTCGGTCTTCTCAAAGAAAAAGGAATCCATGCAAGCCTTCTCAATATGGCAACCATCAAACCTTTGGACAAAGAAGCCATCATCGCCAAAGCAAAAGAATGCGGGGCGATTGTGACTTGCGAAGAACACAATGTCATTGGTGGACTTGGTTCTGCAGTGTCAGAACTTCTTTCTGAAGAGTATCCAGTTCCTGTCATCAAAGTAGGAATGAAAGATACATTTGGTAAGTCGGGAACTTGGAGTGGTCTACTCGATTACTTCGGTCTTCGCGCCAAAGATGTAGTTTCCCACGCAGAAATCGCTATTTCCAAAAAGAAAAAATAAGGTTTTGGTTTCGGTTATGACCGGTGCCGGAGCTCCCCAACCATCTATCTTAGAAGAAACCGAAGTGAGGCCACGTCGTAATGATGGGCCTTGGAAGGTTGTACTTTGGGATGATGACTTTCACACCTACGAATATGTGATTGAGATGTTAATGGATGTTTGCCAAATGCCTTGGGAAAAAGCCTTCCAACATGCGGTGGAAGTAGACACTAGAAAAAAAACCATCGTCTTTTCTGGGGAATTGGAACATGCGGAGTTTGTCCACGAACGGATCTTAAACTATGGCCCAGACCCGAGGATGAGTTCCTCGAAAGGATCTATGACCGCCACACTAGAGCAGTAAACTTTACATTTTTTTTCTATTAGAACAATCCCATAATTATCTTTAATTCTAGAATTCGTTTATCAGAATTACATCTTACGTTCTAAGGCATAACTTCTTTCGGGAACGAGTAATGAAGAAACAGATTCATTGGTATCCACTTTGATATTGGTTTTTGGATTGTAAGTATCCAACATATAATCCCCATCCACAATGAATTGGTAATGGTATTCACCAGGAAGTAATTTCTTTTCGAGAGTAAAAACTCCCTTTCTATCTTTTTTCAAAAAATCATGTTCTGGGTTCCAATCATTAAAACTCCCCACCACTCGAACCACTTCGGCATTTGGTAAATAGATTTGGAATTTAACCGTTCGTAAGTCTCTTTCTTCGTTTGCGGAATCTTCGAGCACCATAGTTTTTGTTTGGCGGTCAGTATCTTTTCCTTCTAAAATAAAACGGGAGTAGTAGGATCCAGATCCATCTTCCAACTTATCAAAGTTCTCTGGATCATAAGTAAGAAGTCCATTCACTCGGAACTTATATTCATAAACCGAGTCTTCTTCATAGGTATCTGTAATTTGAGTAGGTTCTACCACTGTGTAATAGATTCCGTATTGGTTTCGTTTCATATCGGAACATTCCCAATTGTTAAAACTTCCACAGATTTCCACAGATTCCTCTCGCAGTCCATTGTAAGTGAAAAGAATTCCTCTGCGGATGAGTTGGCCAGAGGAAACATAAGACTCTACATCGAGATAACGAATGTAACGTGGAGCAATATTTTTTTTAAGACTTTCTAGTTGCCAGAGGTAATAGACCTTATCTTGGTCTTCTGTTTCATCGGACATCTCGAGTTCTTTTGAAGAAAAACTTCCAATCCAATCCATTCCCTCCTCGGCAAAGATTCCGATTCCTGTGAAAAAGAGTAAAAATAGGGCGATACGGATGGATTTCGATTTCATCATAGTCGTGGTCGTTAAGGCGTCCTTCTAGATAATTTTCGGCAGAAATGAAAAAAGAGAGTGAAAGGTTTTTTTCCGCACGAACCATCTGACATAATAAAAAAAATATTCTGTCATTTTAAGAAGGGGCCGATAATTCATTAGGAATAGACCCGTAATGGCTGAGCCGATAGACAAATTGAGTCCGGAAGAAATCACACAAATCGAGACGATGTTTTCGGCTCTCAATAAAAATCCGCAGTCTTCGGAAGAACTGAATCCGATGGCGAAGGTTTTACGTGAGAAACTGGGATATACGAGTCCCATTGCGCCTTCTGAACCGGAAGGTGAAACTGACGAAGACTCTGGCTCTGCCTTTGATGATTTTGATAACGAAGGAGCAGGGGATTCCGAAGGTGGAGATCCTTTTGCAGCTCTCGATGACGAGGACGATGATTTTGGTCCTCCCAAACTTCCGAACCGAGAAGCCGAAGAAGACGACGGAATAGATTTAGATGAATTACTTGGTGAAGATTCACCAAAACCAAGTCCTACACCGGCAGCGGAAGAAGATTTTGACTTTGACGCCCCCGCCGCAACAGAGGATACGGATCCATTTGCTTCCGATTCAGGAACGACTGACGAACCAGATCCCTTCGCAAGTATGGACACTCCAGGAGAACCTTCTGGTGAAGATGATCCTTTTGCAAACTTAGATGCTGTCGATGAAGCTCCCCTCGAGGACAAACCAGCACCTGCCATTGGTGAGGATCCTTTCGCAAATTTGGGTGGAGAGGAAGATACCCCTCCTACGACCGACGAAGACCTGTTTGCTGGTTTTGATTCTGGAGAAGAAACGCCAACACCTGCTGGGGATGATTTTGATTTTGGAGGCGGTGGTGACACGGTTCCAGCTGGTGATGATCCTTTTGCAGACATGGGATCTACCCCAACACCCACAGAAAGTTTTGGTGACGACCCCTTTGGTGGACTCGATACACCGGCTTCTGACACCCCTGCCGCCGACGATCCGTTTGGTGATCTTTCCACTCCTGCCTCTGCAGGTGATACTTCTTTCGGCGATGATCCTTTCGCAGATATGGGATCTACCCCAACACCCACAGAAAGTTTCGGTGATGATCCATTCGGGAATATGGACAGTCCGTCCACTCCATCTCGTGATAACGAACCAGCCGATGTAGGTGGTGGATTTGATGATCCGTTTGGCGACTTGGGCGTGGGTATGGAACCACCAAGCCTCGATGACGACTTAGGAGCTCCTTCTTTTGATGATTTAGCACCATCCATTGATGATATGCCTGTCTCCACTATGGATGACTTTGGTTCTGATGGACCTGGAGGATTTGAGGAAGACCTCATGTCTCTTGGCAAAGAAGACGAACCAGAAGAGTCTTTAGAAGCCAACCTAACAGATGAAGAGTTGGCAGTCATCCAATCCGAATTACTTCGTTACCCACCTAAACTTCGTCGTACTATCATTGATACGATTGTGAACCAAAGGATACCGGTTCGCAATCAGAAAGAAATCATTGAACTCATCAAGGCACAACAAAAACCAGAGGACATCGCAAGTTACTTAAGTGGCCTTCTTGGGGAACGAGTCGAACTTAGCGATTCTACAGGTAAGTTCGCTGCTGATGGAGTTCCGATCATTGCCAGTCGGGATGCGTATACCAAAGAAGGTGCTGCCCGCAAACGAGAGTTAGTCCGTAGGACGATTTTGTCATCCGCTGCAGCTGTATTTCTTGTATTTGGAATCGTAACTCTTTGGAAATATGTCATTGTTCCTTATCGCGCAAAAGCGCAGTATGCACTCGGACTTGAAAAAATCGAAGAGTTTAGTTATGAAACAGATGCTCTCGAGAAGAAAAAACTCCTCGCTGATGCCGAAAATTATTTTATCAAAGGGGAAGAGATTTTCCCACATAACTTAGAGTTTTTGAATAAATATTGTATTGCCTATACGAAAGCTGGGCAGTATGAAAGAGCCTTTGAAAAATGTTTTGGAAAAGTGGAACCTGATTTCGGTTATGAACCAGAAGATAAAGAACACAAACGGGCCTGGGAAAATAGAAAAGAAGTTCCAAACATTAGTTTTGCGAAAAAAACAGAATGGAACGATGCTGGTGTCGAAACCGCTGGCCGACGACCACTTTCAGAACTAGCTTTTTATCTTACCTCTCAAGACAAAGTTCCAAGAAAAGTATTAAAAGCCGGAGCTTATATTGCTTCAAGGCTAAAATACAATGTCCATGATATTGATACTTACATTGCCCTTGGAACTTTTCACTCTTTTCACAGAAAGGATTTCATTGAAGTTCCACCGGGTAGTAATCGCAAAAAATATAAAAACGATCACCTTGCCATCGAATACTTTAAACGAGTGTTTACCGATGGTGGAGATCCAGACAATGTAGATGCGATCGCGGGGATTGCTAAGATTTTTTATAACAAACAAGAGTTTGGAACGGCTGTTAAATATTATAACGATATCATTGAAAAGTATCCGAAAAATGCCATCGGTCATGGTGGGATTTTATCCACTTACATCGAAATGTGGAAACGAGATAAAAATCCTCAGTATGTTTTAAACCACCATAGACAAGTTCGTAATGCTCTCAACATTGAAGATGAACTGACTCTCTTTGTTTTAGCAAAATTGGCATCCTTTTATATTGATTTAGATTCTGAAGAAGTCAGAATCAAATACAACATCAACCCAGAAGACCAAGTCACTGGAATGGAGATTGATGATAATGTGGAATACCTTTTAAACATTGCCTATGGAAAAGAGGGTGGTTCCAAATTTGCCGAAGGATATTACCAAAGAGCTCGGTTCTATTTCAAAAAAGAAGAAGCGGCACGTGCCCTCAAACAATTGGAATTGGCATCTACTTACGATATCCGCCACTACTTAGCGGTTTTACTCATGGCCGAGTATTATATCCAAACAGAAAATTATGATGAAGCGGTAAAACTTCTCAGAGAAGCTGATGATCGTTATCAAAATTACAGAGACAGGCTTGGGGAAAGAGATGAGGATGAAACCTTACTCGAAGGAAGTCCAGGAAGGATTTCTTTTAACTTGGGAAAAATCCAATTTTTGGAAGCAGCTGGTATCAATGTAACAGACAATATACGAGAATTTCCTGGTAAAAAAATCTATCCAGAACGTAGTATTGGAACACTTTCTTATGAAGAAAAGGAAAGACGGAATGGCCTCTTTATGGCTCGTGAATCATTCTTAGCGGCCCTGGATCGCGATATTTCTAAAGATCCAAAGATTGTCAGAGAATGTTATTATTACTTGGGTTGGATTGATTACAATCATGGAGACTTTGCGCAAAGTTTGGATTTTTGGGCCGAACTTCCAGAAGAAGATATTTATAATAACGCCACATTACTTTTTGGAAAAGGAAATGCTTTTTACTATACGAGACAGTACAATGCAGCTCTTGGCAACTATCTGAAGTTAAAAGATGATTTCGAACTCAAAGAACAAAGTTTGGGAAGAATTGATACAGAAAACTCCGATCATAGAGAAGTGTATGAAACTCTCACAGCTCTCTACAATAATATCGGAGCCGTGTATGAGAAAAAACAAGATACCATTAATGCTCTTAAATACTATTGGAAAGCAATGGAAACAGCGCGTAAAATTGGTTCAGTAAGCGAAATTGCAAACTCTAATAAAGATTTGGTCTTTGCACGGGCAAAACTGGATCGCGAACCTTTGTTAGAAGATTGGTTAGCACCTACACTCGACCGGTTAGATCAAATTAAAAAGTAGATTGAATTAGTGTTTGCGGAATCTTTCGCGAATTCCCAAAAGAAAGAAATAGAAAGTTTCCCACATTCTTTGGATTCGGTAAGGTCTTGCGATGATCCTCCAAAACCAAATCAGTCCTCTTTCTTTGAACCATTCTGGGGCTTTTTTGTCAGCACCAGATAACATATCTAAGGCGCCGCCCACACCGATGACAACCGCTTTGCCAAAATATCCGGTATTGTTTTCGATCCAAATTTCTTGGTCAGGAAAATCCATGGCAAGGAAGATGATATCGGGTCCTGTCTTTCGGATAGCTTCTTTGACTCGCATCTCTCGTTGCCTGTCCAGATGACCCGCATGCCTTCCTACAATACGAACTTTGGGAAAGTGCCTTGTTAGGTTAAAATAAATTCGTTCTACAATTTCGTCTTTTGCCCCAAAGATAAAGGCGGTGAACTCTTTGAGTTCTGCTAGTCGGATGAGATCCATCATAATAGCAATAGGAGTGACTCTTTCTTTGAGCCTTCCCGATGTCATCCAACCAATTCCAGCACCTTCCACGAGAATGGTTCCGGCTTTTTCTGCAATCCGGTGGAGAGATTTTTTGGGACGCATCCTCATGAGTTTGATGGGATCTAAAAATAAAACGTGGTGCATGCCTTCTTTTTTCTCAAGCACGCGGAAGAGTTTAGCGATGGCTTCGTCTGTAGTGACGTTGTCGATGGGAATTCCTAAAACATTGAGGGTTTCCAGCTTGGAAACATCGATATTTTGGTATTCTAGTAGTATATCCCTCTCATCTTTTGAGGAATTGTGAACGATTTCGCTCAGTTGCTTCATGTAGCCGGGCTTTCCTTTCCTATCTAAAACATTATGTCCGGTATCCTCTATTGTCGCCTCTAAATTTTTAAAAACTTCCGTTTTTTCACTTGGATTGGAATCGAAAGAAAGAGAAAAAGTATCAAAATGTTTCGAAGCCATCTTTTCTCAATATTGATTTTCCTATTTCTCTCAAGCGCAAGTTATGCGGAAAAACTTTCCATTTACGGAACGATCCAAAATGGTACAACCGGTGGACTCGGTAAGGCAGATTCGATTCGAATGTTGGCTTTGCAAGGTGCCATGGTTCCTTTAGCAGACATTGGTCCCCAATCGGGTAAATTTCGTTTTCCTGAAACAGATTTGCCTGAAGGTGCGCCCATTCTTTTGCAAATCCAATACCAAGGTGTAAATTATAATAAAATGATTCCGCCAACCACCAAATTTCGTACATCTCCGCAAGAAGTTACGGTGTTTGATACGGGGGCAAATCGCAAACAAGTGGCTGTGAAAAGCTTAATGCAGGTTATGCGAGAGAAAAAAGGTCTTCGAGTCTTTAAACTTTTTCTAATTGATAACTCGAGTAAACCTCCCAAGTCCTATGATTCTAAATTAGATCCTTTGGAATATTCGGTTGCAAAAGAAGCTACAGAGATTTTGGCACAAATCCAACAGCCTGGAAGTAAAATGGCGATTCCTTTAGGAATTCCGGAAGGAACCAACGGAGGAAGGATTTTGGATCGAGCTATTCTTCCTGGTATATCTGAAATGCAAATTTCCTATTTTATACCCAATAATGATGACACCTTCAGCGAACGAATGTTAATTGAGTCTGAAAATGGAAAATTTCCCATCTTTGTAAAACCACAAGATATGGAAATTACAACCGGAGAAAAAACTCCTGTCACCAAACTAGATAAAGACGTTCCGGCTGGCCTTAGTGCTTATGTCCTTAGTTCATTAGCATTTGGAACTACTGTGGAATTTACATTCTCTGGTGGAAAACCACTTCCTACTATTTCCAACAATCCGAATCCAGAAATTTGGAATGGATCCATACTTACGAGTTGGGATCTTTCCCTTTTTGCTGTTGTGGGATTTCTTGGATTTTTATTTACGCTCTCATTTATTTTTGTCTATCGAAAACAAATAGAAAGGAAAAACAATCCATGAACCAAAAACAATCAGTACGAGACAAATCCTATTTGCGATTCTTTGGCCTAGCCGAACTCGCAGACCATGGAGCCAGAGGGATTCTAGCATTTTGGGTCATTTTAGGAATGGCCTTCTTTTTGTTTGGCGATCAAAACTTAATTGCACCCAATATGAAAAACATTGGTGCCTCTTTAGGAATTACTGATCCAAATGAGGTTGACTGGAAGTTAGGTGGGATCATTCCCGTATTGTTTTTTATTTTGGGTGGAGTGGTTTCCTTATCCATGGGATACCTATCACAAACCTTTTCACGAAAAAACTTACTACTCGCAACAGTACTGCTCGGTGAAATTCCCTGTTTTTTAACTGCTTATGTAGAAACGTATGATCAGTTTTTGGTTTTGCGTACACTTTGTGGGTTTGGTCTTGGTGGCATTTTTCCATTACTCTTTAGTTTGATTGGAGATTATTTTTCTAGTCAATCGAGAGCGATTGCTACCGGTTATGTGTCCTTAGCGATGGGACTTGGTGTGGGAGTAGGGCAACTTCTCGGTGGAATTTTGGGTGGAGCTGATCCGATCAACGGATGGCGCGCCTCTTTTATTTATATGTCTGCTCCTTCTTTTATTTTCGCAGCAATTTATTTGTTCTTTTGTAAAGAACCCAAACGCGGTGGGGCCGAAGGTGTTGTCAGTGATGAGTTATCTCATAAAATCAGTTTAAAAGATTTTAAATTACTCTTCGAAAACAAAACCAACTTAGGAGCCTTTTTACAAGGCCTTCCGGGATGTATTCCTTGGGGAGTATTCTTTGTTTATTTGGCCGATTATTACGAACACACTTACCATCTTTCAAAAGAAATTTCTGCTGGGATGATTACCTTTGCTGCTGTTGGAATTTTTATTGGAACTTTTTTTGGTGGGGTTCTTGGCCAAATTTTATATAATATTAAAAAAACATACCAACCACTTCTATGTATGGGAACCACATTCTTCGGTGTATTCCCGGCAATTTTGCTTTTGTATTCCTTTGACATTGTTCCTTTTATGGGACTTTTCATTGCACTGAATATTTTTACTGGGATTATGATCTCTGTCACTGGACCGAACGTACGTGCCGTTTTACTGAATGTAAACGAACCGAAGTCAAGAAGCGCCATATTTTCCATTTACAACCTAACAGATGATTTAGGAAAAGGTCTTGGGCCCGTGATGTCAGCCGTGATTTTAGGTTTGACTCCTGACCGAGGACTTGCTTTATCCATATCGATTCTTTTCTGGATTCCTTGTGCTTTTGCATGGTTACTCATATTGTTTAATTATGAAAAAGACGAAGAAAGAATGCATTTGCTTATGAAAGAAAATACATCCGTTGCATAACTTCTTTCGCATTGGGACTGAATGAATATTAAACACAACTTACTCGACATTGAAGGGACAACGGCACCAATCGCCTTTGTCCATCAGGTTCTCTTTCCTTATGCAAAAAAACACATTACTCGTTTCCTAAGAACCTACCAGTTTTCGGAAGATCGACTCAAAGAAATCAAATTAGAATTTGAGAAGGATCTGACATTACGTGAAAAAGATTTTTTGAATCTTTTTACAAAAGGGAATGGAAAACAGCAGTCAAATCTCATCGGTTTTTCAACGGAATTCATTCCCTCCTACTTTGAATATTTGATAGAGAAAGATCGTAAGTTTGGCCCTCTCAAAGAGATCCAAGGCAAAATCTGGAAAGAGGGTTATGAATCTGGGGAGATCAAGAGTATTCTGTATGAAGATGTTCCTGGATTTTTAAAAAAAACAATGGATCTAGGAATTCAAAACCACGTTTATTCTTCCGGCTCAGTCGAAGCGCAAATTTTAATTTATCAATATTCAGAGTTAGGTGATCTTAGGAACTATTTCACTTCTTATTTTGATACCGAGGTTGGTGGGAAAAGAGAAAAAGAAAGTTATGAAAATATCGCAAACAAACTACAGTCTTCACCAAATCAAATTCGTTTTTTTACTGATATCGTAGAGGAAGCGGAAGCGGCCAATGCTGTGGGGATGGATGTAGTGATACTTAACAGGCCGGGGAACCTACCGCAAAAACCACATACCTTCCCCGTATGGAATCATTTCTAAGTAAGAATCCAAATACTGAATGAATAAATTCCAATAAGTATCGGAAAGGTTACCTTCCAAAAAGGATGGGCTTCTTTCAGATTCATAAACACAAAACAAATCAATAAAAACTTGGTGGCACTCATAAGAATGAGATTCCAATTTCCAGGAATTGTCTGACCCATTCCAAAAAAGGAAAAGTAAACGATGAACATAAGAATCGTATATGTGAAGATAATTAATTTCATTTTCTAATACCTATTGAATCAAATAAAGTGCAGGATAAAGTAATAACCAAATCAAATCGCACATATGCCAAAACACAGCTCCCGCCTCTAGGTTTTCAAAAGATATGGTTTTGCGAGTAATGTATATGATAAAAAGAATTAGAATGCCCACAACCACATGAAGATAATGAAACCCTGTGAGTAACCAGTAGTAGCTGAAAAAATTACTGGTTTCTAAAGTATAACCTAACAGCAATTTTTCTCTAAATTCATAAAATTTAAGGATTAAAAATGCGAATCCAAAAAGGATTGATGCAGATAAGAACAGAGTAAAAATATTTATATTATTTTTACTTTTATAAAGTACTGCGATTGCAATACAAAACCCACTCGTCAGTAAAAACACTGTATTCCAAAATGCAAAACTTTTGTTTAAGTGTGACTGCATAAAGGAAAAAGTACTAAGATCTTTTGACTTATCATACAGAAGCGAACCAATTCCCAGACAAAAAGTAAGCACTTCTACAAGAACAATCATCCAAATCAGGATTCCTCCTGGCGGATACCATAAAGATTGATCGGTCTGTATGTTGTTTTGATTCATCGCATTCTCCAATATCTATAAATATTTCAAAATAAGTGAATATTCAATATATATAATTTTTTACAAAATTCTCTTTCGTTGACAAACTCTTAGGGATTTCATATAAATAGGATAACCTGTATTTGAAAATCTTTGTGAACGTAGTTCTCAAAGCCTTAGATTGATTCTAAGTAGCAATTAACATCCGTTCACTCTCTGAAAATCCATCATATTAGAAAAATTCAAATTCGTACTTGATATATATCAATGCCAAAAGTAAAATCTGCTCCTACAATTCTAAAAATTGAAAATAGGAGGCAAGGATGCTATCAAAATCGCAAGCTAGGGCGTTCTTTTTGGGAGGCACTTTCTTGTTCAGTGCTGTCTTTGTGTTTCTCACTGTGGATACCTTGCGACAAACTGATTCCCGAACCAATGCACAAAACATCACCGAAGATGTTTTAAAGGGTAAAGAAATTTGGGAAAAAAACAATTGTATGGGTTGTCATACACTGTTAGGTGAAGGGGCATATTATGCACCGGATCTAACTAAGGTTGTCGAAAGGCGAGGAGCCACTTGGATCGATGTTTTTTTAGACGATCCACAGGCGATGTTTCCTGGAGAACGGAAAATGGTGAAGTATAACTTTACTAAAGAAGAAAAAGGACAGGTCATTGCCTTTTTGGATTGGGTAGGTAAGATCGATGCCAACGGTTGGCCTCCAAAACCAAATATTCCCATCGATTCGATTGCCACTTCTCCTGCCCCTCAGGTCAAAACCAATGCAGTTGTTTTGTCTCAACCAGAAAAGTTTTCTCAACTTTGTGTCGCCTGTCATGCGGTAGGTGGAAAAGGAGGAAATGTTGGGCCAGCACTTGATCACGTAGGTAGTAAATTTGATTCTGATTATCTCAACCGTTGGTTATCAGATCCTCAGGCCATCAAACCGGGAACAAATATGCCTAAGTTGCCGTTAACTGATCCAGAAAGGAAAGATATCGTAACTTATCTTTCTGCATTGAAATAAGGAGAAACAATGAGATTCCAATCACAAAAGGTCGCATATTGGTTCTTTGCAACTTGTATGTTACTCTTATCTTTACAAATCGTATATGGTTTCATTATGGGATTTGCTCGTATCGGTATGGATGGACTACATGATTATATTCCGTTCAATACCGCACGTGCTACTCATACAAATTTACTCGTAGTATGGTTGTTAACTGGTTTTATGGGGGCTGCTTATTACATCATTCCTGAAGAATCAGACAGGGAGTTGTATAGTGTCAAACTTGCCTACATCCAACTCATTTCTTGGGTTGTTGTTGGGGTAATCGCTATCATAGGATTCCACTTCAATTGGTGGGAAGGACGTAAGTTCTTGGAAATCCCGAGGCCACTTGACTATTTGGTTGTTGTGAATGTTCTAACATTTTTGTTTAACATTGCTATGACCATTTGGGAGGCCAAAAAAAGAAGTACAACACAACTTGTTCTCTTCTTTGGTTTATTATGCGCCGCCTTACTCTATTTACCTGGTATGATTTACTTCGACAACCAAACGATAGATTCTTACTTTCGCTGGTGGGTGGTACATCTTTGGGTAGAAGGAGTATGGGAACTCATTATGGGTGGTATCCTTTCTTTTTTACTGATCAAACTCACGGGAGTAGATAGAGAAGTCATTGAAAAATGGCTCTATGTAGTTGTGGGTTTGACCTTCCTTTCTGGAATTTTGGGAACGGGTCACCACTACTATTGGATCGGCACACCTAAGTATTGGCTTATGGTCGGCGGTATTTTTTCTGCCTTAGAACCACTTGCTTTCCTTGGTATGGCCATCTGGGCTCTCAATATGTATCGCAAAAAAGGAAAAAACCATCCGAACAAAATTGCACTCTATTGGACACTGGGAAGTGCGATGATGTCTTTTATTGGAGCAGGATTCCTCGGTTTTGCTCATACTTGGCCTTCGGTTAACCAATGGACCCATGGAACACTTATCACTGCGATGCATGGACACCTTGCTTTCTGGGGAGCCTACGCAATGTTAGTGTTAGCTGTGATTTCTTATGCGATGCCTAACCTTACGGGAAGAAAACTATTTACAGGAATGTCTGGTTATTTAGCATTCTGGGCATCCAATATTGGGATGTTAGGAATGACTGGAGCACTCGCTGTTGCCGGGATCACACAAGTGTATTTAGAACGTAAGTTGGGTATGGACTTTTTGGTTGTTCAAAAAGAAATTGTATTCCATTTTATTGGAATGTTACTTGCGGCAACCCTCTTTACTGTTGGGATCACATACTTTATTGTTGATTTCATTCGTCATGGTCTTCCATCGAATGAAGCTCTCGGTAAAAATGTTGGTGACCTCGATTAATTTATGTTAACGAAGAAAGCACCCTATTACGAACCAATCGGTAAGGAAATAGAAATCTTTCAAATGGCGGCAGAGAATTCTCTGCCGCTTCTGTTGAAAGGCCCTACTGGATCAGGTAAATCTCGGTTTTTGGAATATATGGCCCACTTAATGGGACGAAGGCTCATCACCATCTTGTGTAATGATGAAACTTCTTCCGTTGATTTAGTCGGAAGATTTTTGGTGAAAGGAGCTGATACCATTTGGATGGATGGACCACTCACAACGGGAGTCAAAGAAGGAGCTATTGTGTATTTGGATGAAATTGCAGAAGCAAGACCAGACACACTTGTAACGATCCATTCATTAACAGACCACCGTCGCACTTTATTTCTCGAAAGAAAAAATGAAGAAATCATAGCACATCCAGATTTTTTACTCGTAGCATCCTATAACCCTGGATACCAAAGAGGGTTTAAAGAACTAAAACCATCCACCAAACAACGGTTTCTTGGAATGGACTTTCCTTATCCCAAACCTTCGGTTGAGGAAAAAATCATTGTGGGAGAAACGGGGATTGGTGAACCAATCGCTAAAAAATTAGTTCAATTTGCGGGTCTTGTCAGAAACAAACAAGAACTAGGTTTGGCCGAAACCGTATCCACAAGATTACTCGTGTCATGTGCAAAATTGATAACAAAGGGGCTTCCCTCGCGCCTTGCCGGAAGAACTGCCATCATCCTTCCTTTGTCCGATGATATCGATACGGTTGCTGCCTTACAAGACAGCTTTGATCTGATCTTTTAGGATAAAACATTGGAATGGGACCAGTTCATATTCTACCAAGGCCATACACTTTGGAAAAAAATTCGTAAAAAACTTAAAACTCCGAGTCCCTATTATGGATATGATTTAAAATCAGAAGAAGTTCGAATCATCCGGTATTTACAAACTCTAAAAAAAGAACCAGTCACTTTGATTCTTGGAGGTGATTCCATTTCCTTGGGTCAAAACTTTTTAAAATTTCCAGAACTGGTACATTGGTTTGTATCAGAAACCATTTCCAAAAAATTTGTTCGGATTTTCCTTGCTTATCTTTCTTTTCTTTTTGATATGCAGCAAGAATTGAAAACGAAAAATGCGGTTAATTCAGTTTCTTCAAAAAAATTTTTTAATCACTTCCGAAAGTTTTTAAAAAAATTTCCGGGCATCATTTTAGATTGGAAAGAAATCCGAAAGGAAAGATTGGAGATTCGTAAAAAAGACCAAACACAATATAAAAAAATAAATTCTATCTTACTTACTGCCCAAACATCCGTTACTGATACAAAACAAATTTTCCCAGCTGGAAAAGACTTTGTATCCCAATCAAAGAAACAAAAAATTCAATCGAAAGAATCAAAACAAAAGTTGGATCCAAACGAAGCGGAACTTTTAGAAGTCGATGAGAAAAAAATCGAAGAGTACACCTTGGGTCACAATTTTGAAAAAATTGAAACTGTTGAAGAGTTTGATGGGCAATGGCGTGATATTGATGGGGAAGAGGATATGGAAGAGGAGGAGGCTTTACAAGAGCTAAATCTAAAACATATCATTCGAACAGAAGATCCCGTCCATACAACGCGAACTAGTGAATCAGGATCGGGAACTTTACTGGAAATCGCCGATGCAAGGGATGAGGGGAAAAGTTTTACTTATTCGGAGTGGGATTATAAACAAAAAAAATATAAACCAAACTATTGTTCTGTGGTAGAAGAATACCCAAAACAAACTGATGTTGGTTATACAAAAAATGTTTTAAAAAAACAACATTCGCATTTAATCCAATTAAAAAAGAAAATGATGGCACTGCTTAACCAAACTCGGATTAAAAAACGATTGGTGGCCGGAGCTGATATTGACTTGGATGCTCTCGTAGATCGGTATGCAGATCTCAAAGCCAAAATTAGCCCTTCCGAATCGATTTATATGAATCCCATTCGGGATATATCAGATATGGTCCTTTATTTTCTTGTCGACTTAAGTTTATCTACTGATTCTTGGATTCAAGAAAAAAGAGTTTTGGATGTCGAAAGAGAAAGTCTACTTTTGTTTTCAGAATGTTTGGAAGACCTAAAAATTCCATTTGGGATTGCGGGTTTTTATTCACGGACTCGTAACTACAATCAATTCATTCATATAAAGAAATTATCAGAATCTTGGACGGTGGCACGAGATCGTTTAGGTCCACTTTCCCCTATTGGATACACGCGCGTGGGTCCATCTTTACGTCATACAAGTTCGATACTAAAAGAAACCTCTTACAAACAAAAATGGATTATTTTAATCACCGATGCTCGTCCCAATGATTATGATCAATATGAAGGAAAGTATGGAATTGAGGACGTAAACAAAGCGGTCGGAGAATGTTTGTTAAATGGAATTCAGGTTTATACCTTGGCTATAGGAACTGAAGAAAAACCAACAATTCCTGCTATGATGAGAAATGCTAGTTATCAAATGTTGTTCCATCCAGAAAGGCTCCTCGATTCTCTCCAAGAATTTTTTCGAAGAGCCATTATAGTATGATTCTTTATGATGGTTTTCCGTCAGGTCTTGGGCTAAACAAAATCTTCGTGTATTGTAAAAGAAATATCAAAAATGTTAGAATCCAAATCATACCAGATAGATGGTATGCATATCTATATTCTCCAAACAATGGAAAGAAAACGCGAACGATCACAGCAAAATTAAAAATAACATACGCAAATACTGTGAGTCGGGAGGCAACAATACTTCTTCCTGTATGTCCTAAACTCACTCTTGTGATCATCCCATAAATAAAAACTCCGATTCCGCCAACTGTTAGACAGTGGATTGCTGAAGAGACAGGGAAGTATCCAAGTTCCGCCAAACTATAGAACAAAAATCCTAAACAAACCCAGAAGTATCCCATATACAAGATCCATAATATAGGTTTTTTGTAAGACTTCCAAGGTTTCCAAGAAAGAAATCGTATGCTATTGGTAACAAATAATGATAAACCAATTAAAAAAGAAAGAATGAGTGCCAATGTAACTAAATTAAATTTTGTGAAGTCAATATTTGTTAAAGTACTCGGTATTAAGACTCCTTGGGTGAGTTTAAAAAGATAAAAGGCAAACGGCAAATAAAGGATGGCGGATTCTAATTTAGGAATTCGTTTGAAGGAATATCCTGGGATGACAACTCCTGAAAAGAAGGGAACAACACGTCCTCCAATGATCATAATCAAAAATAAAATTACAAAAATACTTAAATGAACAAATAACAAAGTTTGTTCTGGCTCGAAAACCGAACGAGCAGAGAGCCCACTTAACAAGTGAAATATCGTAAAGAGTGCATAATGAAATACAATGGGCCTGTTGTGTTTTTGTGTAGGTACCATAAGTTTAGGGACTAATAAGTAGATGACCATTAGATCAGAGCTAATGTCCAAACCGAAAGATAAATAGGAAGGAAGGCCAAGAGGGTACATTGAAAATCTACCTAAGGTCCAAAATAGAAGGAGAAAAAATAGATTTTTTCCTTTTAGAATACTAGAGTTTGTCCAATTTTGAACTGCAGTAAAAAGGAAGCCGAGTACGATTGCTTTGGAAAAACCAAAAACCATTTCATAGGAATGCCAATGGATGGAATTAATCTTGATTGGGTTAGTTACTGTATTTGAAAGTAATAATAACCAAAATCCAATGACAAAAATTCCATAAGTAGAACCGAACCAAAAAAAAGGTCGGAATGCCGTATTCCACAAACTGTGCTGAAAAAATATCTTCTTCATACCATGATGCTAATAGAAATTAGAATCATTTCATTGATTCAAATCAAGAACTAAGCTAAAATTTTTAGTAAACCCTCTTTGTCCAAAATGGAGATTTCGCCTTTTTGGGTGTCAATGAAGCCTTGGTCCTTAAGTTGTTTTAGGATTCTGGAAAATGTTTCTGGTCTTAAATAGAGTAAAGATGCCATTTGTGTTTGTTTCAAAGTTAGCGAGTCCGGCGTCCCATAAAATAAAAAATGAGCCACCCTTTGCATTGCATCCATTGTTAGGCCACGATTGATTGCCAAATTTAAGGTTTCAATTTTGTTCATCAGTGAATGCATTAAAATGTGATTGAGTTCTATATTTTTATGAATGCGGCTTTGTACTTCTGTTAATGGCATTCTTAATATTGTGCTATTTTTAGTGAATCTTCCAGAAGCAGGATAAGGAATTCCTTGGATGACCGCCCACTCTGCTATGATACTCACTGGTCGAAAGAAAGTTAAAGTCACTTCATTCATGTTCCCATCGTATTTGAAAACCTGTAAGTCTCCTGTAACAAGTAAATCCATATAGGAAACTTTGTCACCGCCATGGAATAAAAATTCATATTTTGAAAAAGATAATTCCTGGCATCCTGCAAATGCTTTCATTAATGATTCAGAATTTAGTTGTGTAAGATACTTTATAATCATGAAATCATATGAAATTATTTTTTCTTTTTGAAATTGGGAATTTTAATTTCAGTTTCTTTAAGAAATTTCCAAATACGTTTTAAAGTTACCTTCCAGTCTTCCTTCTCTGGTTTGGTCGATATAGATTGGCCGTTGATTTTTGATTCCTTTACTGGCTGTAGTTCGGAAACGGGTACAATCGCCGCAATGCCTAAGTCGATTTTGAGATATTTCTTTTTAATGATTTTGAAATCTATTTTTGCGCCGAGTAGGCGTACTATTTCTAGTATGATCGCCCATTTAACTTTTACAGGCGTTAAAGTATTATAGTTTTCCACTAAATCACTAAATAATCTTTGTGAAACTTTGGGATTGCTGTGAAATAGTAAAAACCGAAAGTGAACATTTCCTCTTAAATCTTGTGTGATGATCAAATCATTGTGATTGAACTCTTTAAAAGGAGGGAAATCAACGAGTCTCACCACTACAGAGTTAATTAAATCTAAACTGTTGTGGATTTCCGTCTCTGGGTTTACCTTAATCGAATAAGTTATATCATCTTCTGGAATGACTTCATTGATGAAGGAAATAAAGTTCACTTGTTCTTTAAAAGGTACCTCTTTGAGTACTTCCAATCTCGAAAGTTCAATAATATCATCCATTACATTGTCAATGGATGATTGAACTTCAACCACTTCTTTTACTAGATTTTTATCCTTAACTTTCTGAGTAGACTCTCTATATGAAATCAGCTTGTCTTTCATGGATTTTAAGGGGCCTGAAATCATTGCATCCATATAATAAAAAATCTTTTCACGTAATGAGTCTGCTTCTTTCAATCTTTCGTATCGATTTTGAAGTTTTCTCTTCATCATCAAAAATTGAAAACGTAACGCAAGGGTCATTAAGATCAAATAAACCAAAAAACTGGTTTCGAGAGAAGAGGGAGAATTCAGGTATCCTCTTTCGATTAAAATTTCTTTTAAAATAGAATAAAGCAAATAAACAAGAGCGAGCAAGTGAATTGCCGATCCTCGTGTTTGATCACGGAATTTTATAAATGTAACATAGATTGCATAAGCGATGACAACGAGTAAATGAATATCCCAATAACCAATAAAGTTATACCAAAATACTGGATTGTGGACTAAAGCAAAAACAGCAATAAAGAGAAACTGAGTTAGGAGGTATATTCTCTGGTATTTAAAAGGTTTTAATTCAAAGAAATCCTGGATGAATTTAATAAAACCATAGGGAAGAATAAACAAAAAAGAATATTCTATAAACTTTAACACTGCGAAATGATCGATTAAAAAGAATCGAACTTCATTTTTAGACAATTCATAGGCAGAAAAAATAAGCGCTAGTATACTGAAGCTAAAGTATTCTTTTTTATCTCTTAGGTTAAAGAAATTAATAAAGAAAAATAGAGCTATAAAGAGATAAAATCCAACAAAGATAAGTTCTACGAGAGAATCATAAAGATTTCCATTTAAAGCTTCTTCGTAAGTGACAATACGGATTGGTCCTGTAATAATTCCTGCGGAAGTAGATAACGAGGAATCAATTTTTATAATTAGGACATTTTCCCCATCTAATAATAAGTCATGGGGAATTGGATAAATCCTAGGTCTACCAAAAGCAAATTCATCTGGATCTTTTCCGAACGCAGAATTATTTTTACCAATCAGTACTCCGTTGATAAACACTTCATCCGACTCGTAGATTTTTCCCAGCTGTAGGGCCAATGATTTTTGGTGTTGTTCTGTAGTGATGTCGAAACTCTTTCTCACCCAAATGGATCCGCGATAACTTCTGTTTAAGTTTCTGAAATTACTTGGGACTGTGATGATATCTAAGTTGTTAGCGTTAAATTCATTGCTGAGGATATCTGCATTATCGTTAAAATAAATTCCCCAGTCGTCACCATCCAAACGTAATACGACGGTGTTTTCATCGGTGGAACGAGTGCAATTGGAAACAAATAAAAAAAGAGCTAATATTAGGAGTCGATTGAATATAAAGAATTTCATTTTTTAGGTTTCTCCGGGATACGGATTGTGAATTTTGCTCCCATACCTTCGCTCGACTTTAAACTTACGGTTCCACCTAAAAATTTTGTTGTAGCTTCGACTAAAGTGAGTCCAATCCCTGCCCCAGGGATTTCATTTTTTTTATCACGATATCCTCGAACAAACTTTTGAAAGATGGTCTCCATCTCTAATTGGCTAAGACCCATACCTTCATCCATAACAATGAGCTGGTGGTAACCATCACGATTAAAAAATTCTATAGTAATATCTGTTTTTGGATCAGTGTATTGGTAGGCATTCTCTACTAGGTTTCTTAAAATACAAAAAAATAATTCTTTAGGAAAGTAGATTTCCAAGTCATTTGGTTTTGCTTCAATAGATGTAGTTTTTCTATATTGTTCTAAATGGTTTTCTACACTGGAAACACAATTTCGAATTAACTCTGCTACAGAAAATGTTTCGTAAAAGGGAATGTATGTTCTATCTTCTAATTTACGTAAGAGGATTGCTTCCTCTACCATATAACTCATATAAGAAATATGATCTTCAGCCTGTTTTACGGGATCTAACTCATGTTTTGATCCAGATTTAGTTTTAGCTTTCTTTTTTGGTGCAGATTTTGTAGGTACTTTTGTTTGTTCTTTTGAACTGTTTTTAACTGAGTTTACTGATATATTGTCAATTGCCTTTTTGATCTTTTCCATACCTGATTTGAATTCAGAGGATAGGTTGATTAGAAAGCCAGTTTTTACCCTTTCCATTTGGATTAATTCTTTTTCTTGTTCGATAAAGTTTTCTAAACCCAAAACAATATCGTTCGAAAGTTGAATCGAAATCATTACAAGAAATATCAAAAATCCTAAATATAAAGTTCCTGGCATAGATATGATTTCTAATGCAGAAAGACTATCAATCAGGATGGTCGGCAACAAAGAGGCAATCCCAATGAGAATGTATTTCACCTTTGCAATATTTGCTTTTCCATTGTGGACAAATAGATAAATCACAAGACCCATTGCCACTGGTAAGGCATAATTAAAAAGAGCAATGACCAAAATCCATGTTTTAGGAGTTCTAAAAAACAAAGTGATAACAAATAAAGCAAAGAGAAATACTTCATAAACTAGTAACACCACGTTTCGTTTCATCTTTAAATACTGGTGCATGAAGTTGATGAAAAATATAGGAAGGCAGATGAGAACTAAGAGTTCTGAAACATAAGACCAAGTAAAACTTTCAAATAAAATATCACGATGTTGAGTACGAATTAAAACATAGATTCCCATGAAAATAGAAAAGAGGGCAAAGAAAAAGTTCTCTCCGGCTCGGCCACGCACAATGGAGCCTACTAAAAAATAAATTCCCATAAATATAAATACATACCCGCACACCATGGCAAAAGCTTCTTTCGAAAAAACTGTTTCACGTAACAAACGTTCTTTAGCAATCGTGGGGGATTCTTTGAGTCCATTTAGATTGGTCGCTGCATAAATGCGAATCGCCATCACGTTGAGACCTGGTTTTAGAATGTGAGTTGGTAAGGAATAAATTCTGATTTTTTGGAAGTCTACTTCCAATTTTGGCAAAACGGTTCCTGTTTTATCGATTAAAGTTCCATTGAGATAAAACTCATCAATATCTCGGATCCGACCCAGTTGGATGGCAATTGGTTCTACAGGCGTTGTATAGTTTTCTGGTAAATAAAAAGAACACCGATACCAATGATATCCTGTTAGGTTTTCTGTTTTTGAAATTCCATAATCGGGAACCGATCTTTTGACCCAAAATGATTCTTCAACTGACTCATCACGCCAATCTAAGTTGTCACCCTTCCTAAATAACCAGTCTGTTTTTAAAACAACGGGTCTTTCGAAGGATGTGATCATGGTTCCGCAAGGTTCTGCAGCCAAACTGAAAACAGCTGGTAACAAAACGAATGCGAACCCGAATACAAGTTGGTAAATGCGGGATTTCGAAATCATATCGGTTCGACGTTTCGAATGGCCTCTTCGATTTCTTTGAGCTGTGTAGAAATCCTCGCGTCGATTGCTCCCACATCTGTTTCGATGATAACACCACCACGATCCACTCGAGAATCTTCGTAGATATTGACCTTTCGGAGAGATTCCATAAGTTTGATGAGTTCGTCCTTGTGTGCCGTTGTTAGTTCCAAATCAGCAAAGTTAACACGAATATCAATGCGATCACGATCTTTAATTCGTTTCATTGCTTCACGAATGTTATTGAGTACAATTTCTTTACGTTCAATGATTTCGTCTTTGATTACCTTTCGTGCGATGACAAGAATCATTTCTACCATTTGTTTTTCAGATGCAGCAATCATTTCTTCACGAATGTCGATCGCCTTACCGATGATAGTTCCTAGTCGGTCAATGAGTCGTCTTACTTCCCCTTGGCCTTTTTTGAATCCTACTTCACGACCTGCATCGTAACCTTTTTGGTATGCTTCGTGTTCGATCTCCGCCTGTTTCATTTCGGCTTCTTTGATCATACGTTCGACTTCCATCTTTGCACGATCTAAGATTTGTTCCGCTTTGGCGCGACCAGAGTCTTCTTCTAATTTTATTTTCTCTTTGGAGTCTTGGACCATTTGGAAGGCTTTGGTCCTTCCTTCTTCTTCAATGGCTTTGGCTTGTTTTTTAGCGTCTTCTAATAATTGGCGGACTTGTTCTTCTGTCTCTTGGCGATACCTTTGTAGTTCCGCTTCGATTTCTTCAATCGATGGGCCTTGGTATTGTTCGATGATATTCCCTTCTTGGTCTATCTCGAAGTCTTCTTGTTCGTCGGTTTTATGGAACTTTTTGTACTTATCAGGAAGTTGAATCTCAACTTCTTCTTGTAAGTCGGCAATTTGAATGGGTTTAAAGACTAGTTTTGCCATATCCTTACTTCAATCTCCAGAGTTTCACTTTGCCTTCATCCATTGCCTCACGTAGTCTATCTAAGATTCCCTTTTGGGCTTCTTCAATTTCTGCTAAAGAGACAGGACCTAACGAATCCCATTCGATCTTAATTTCTTTCACAAGCCAAGATTCCAAATTGGAATATACTTGATCACGAAAATCTGTCTCCACTCCTTTCAATGCACAGGCAAGGACAAGAGGATGGATCTCAGAAAAGAACCGAGTGAGGCTCGTCCTTCCTAAATGAAGGAGGTCTTCCAAACGAAAGTAGTGTTCTACTATAGTTTCGGCATATTCTGGGCTTTTTTTCTGAATTCGTTCAATTAAATTTTGAGAGGGTAAAAAAGGAAGTCGAGTGAGAATTTCCCCCGCTGTTTTTGCCTTGCGGCTGCGAATCTTGGAAACCGGCATTTTTTTCTGAATGAGTTCCATTTTGAACCGGAGAAATCGCTCCAATTGGTCCCTTTCCCGGTCCGAATGATAATCGATTTCGGAAAGGGCTAAAATGATATCTTCTCTGTGGTTTTCCGGATATTCTGCCAAAACTTCAGAAGCCGTTTCCGGATCAGAAAAACTAAGAATTCTGGCCACAACCTCGGAGGTTTCGTCCATAGTCAGATTGCGGAGCATTTCCAAAGAATAAGTCGGAAGTTCGGGCCAAAGCGGAACACCCGACTTAGAATCCTCCTCTTTTAAGATTTCTTGGAGCAGGGAATACAATTCATTCGTATCTGGATGTTCGTTATGCGCATATTTCCCGCCCCCAGTCTGGGATTGGGGATTATAGTTGTTATTCGTAAAACCGCTATCGATAGGTGAATTTCCGAATGCGGGTTCGGTTTTCCCCGCTGGTTTGGAGGAATATGCGCTATTCGTATAACCCCCGCCGGAGGTTCCACCCTGGCCCGGACGAACAGGATGATTGTTGTTATTCGTATATCCGCTCAACCCGTCGCTGCCTGACTGGTTCGGGTTTCGTGAGTTCCCTTGGTTTCCTTTTTTTTGGAGGAACCTTGTAAAGGAGAGTAGAATGTCTTTTTCCTGACCCTTAGTTGGGGATGGGTTGGACTCTACCTTTAAGAGGAGGGACTCAATTTCGGAATCACTCAAATGAGAGAACACTTCATCCGGTAAATAGCGACCTAAGATCTGGTAGGCAAGGGCGGCTTTATTGGGTCCGGACGGAGTTTTCATTTAGGTGACATAATAACTTAGTATTACAGCCGTACAAACCAAAAAATATTATTTTTTTTATTTCGAAAACTTCCTTTCCAAATTCCTGTCCTCAGAGTCTCTGAAGGTTAGGGATGACCCGTCATACATTAATTTATCTCTCCATTGCATTTTTGGCAACGGCTTGTCGTATGGTTGCTCCCTCACCTAAAATCGAATCGGGTGAATTGGATTTGCAAAAATTTCCTTTTGAGTTGGGGGCTGCTATGGCTCTCCAGGGGGATTGGAAATTTTTCCCCGGACAATTGGATGTTCCAGAAGATGCAAAACCACCCACCCATCTTCCTGTTCCTTCCCTTTGGAACCAAATACCGCTTAGATCGGGGCTTATGGACGGTAAAGGATATGGGACCTATGTCCTAGACATTCAACTTCCAGAAGAAAATCAGATTTATTCCGTTTATTTACCAGAAGCTAGGACCTCTTTTAAATTGATGGCAGGTAACAGAAGTTTGTTGTCTGGTGTCCCTGGTCTTACAAAAGAATCTACGACACCGAGTGCCCAAGGTCAAAGTTTTACGATTGTAACAAAGGACCACCTTCAAATCCGGATAGAGGTAAGTAACTTTCATCACAAAGAAGGAGGGCTTCCTAATGCACCTGTCTTTGGTCTTGCAGAAAGTGTTCAAAATTATATTTTAGCTCAAAGTACTGTGGATTTAGCATTAACGGGTGCTATCTTTATGTTTGGTTTATACCATTTCGTTTTATTCTTTTATAGAAAAAAACAGAGAGAGGCTTTTTATTTCGGTTTTTTCTGTTTGGTATTTGCAGCAAGGATACCTTTCATCGGAAGTAAAACTATTTATGCCATGTTTCCTAATATCCCTTGGGAATTGGTGATTTATGTGGAGTATGCATCAGTTTTTGTTCTGGGGATTTTGTTTTTATGGTTTGTTGATGGTCTTTTCCCTCGTTTTATTGATACTAAAATCATTTTATACTTTAGCGCCTACGTACAGTTTATGTTAGTTTATGGTTTGATCATCAAACCTGAAGTATACACTCAATTTGAAATGATTTTTCAAATATTGGGTATACTTTACGCAGTTTTTTTGGGAATTCGATTGTCTCAAATGGTAATAAAGGGCCTACCGGAAGCCGGAATTTTCTTTTTAGGGTATTTGGTTTTATTTGTTGGGTTTGTTTATGATGTTTTCCTCGCTTATAGTGGGGAAGGGGAATCTATTTTATCTCAAATAGCGGTTTTCTTATTTTTCGGAGTTCAGTCCACTATTGTTACACTTCGTACGGCAAGAAATTTCCATAAAAAACTTTTATTAAAAGAAGAGTTTGAAACTATCAATGAGCAGTTTATTTTAACAAACCGATTCTATGCAAAGTTTATCCCTCGAGATTTTTTAACCCACCTTGACAAAGAAAGTATCGAAGAAGTTCGGTTAGGTGACAGTAGTGAAAGGGAGATGACTATTTTATTCGCTGATATCTGGGAATATTGGGATATCATTTATTCTATACCTCTTGAAAATAGAATGTTATTTACCAATTCTTATTTGGGCCGGATCGGGCCATGTGTTCGCAAAAATAATGGCTTTATTGATAAATACATTGGAAGTGCTATCATGGCATTGTTTGATGGAGGAATTCAAAATTCAATCAAAGCCGCTGAAGATATCCAATGGGAATTAGAAAAGTACAATGAACGTAGGAAAACTTTTGGGTATTTGCCACTACATGCTGGAATTGGGATTCATTCAGGGGATACCATGCTTGGAATTTTGGGAGAAGAAGAAAGATTCGAATCAACTGTAATTTCGGATACAGTCAATCTTTCGAGTCGTATTCAGGGCCTAACGAAAAAATATGGGGCAAGGATTCTTGTTAGTTTAACATCACTTATGTTGCATGAAGATTTGGATACAATTCCCTATCGAATTTTGGATTTTGTGCGAGTGAAGGGAAAACAAGAAGCAGTGATGATTGCCGAGGTTTTGATTCCAGATATTGATACGATTTCTAATAAAAAAATTGAAAATAAGGAAACGTTTGAAGCGGGGATTTTTGATTACGAACGCGCTGATTTTGTCTCCGCCTTGGAAAAATTTCGCGCAGTATTTGCAAACAATCCTGAAGATTTGGCGGCACAAATTTATATTGAAAGATGTGAGTATTACCAAACTGCGGGAGTGAGTGGAGACTGGGATGGGGTTTCTGCATGGGAAAAATAATGAAGTGCATCCAATTCGGTTTTGTATTTTTTATTTATGCATTTTTATTTTCATCCTGTAATTTTGGTTCTTCTCCCGAGGCAGTGAAAGGATATTTAGAACTTCCTTTTTCTTATGTGAAAGATAACAAAAAACTTTCTACCGGTGGCGAATGGGAATTCTATTGGGGAGAAGTTTACAGTGAAAGTTTATTTGAGAAAATAAAGGAACCAAGTAAAACTTATGTTAAAGTCCCCTCTTCTTGGAATTCTTACCGACCGGAAGGAGAAGGTGGAGATGGTTTTGCTGTATTTCGGCTAACCTTAAAAATTCCTGATCCAAAAATTCGTTATTATCTGCGAGTCCAACCGGCAACGAGCTCTTATGAACTTTATATCAACCGTCAAAAAATCGCAAGTTCTGGAAAGGTGGGAACAGATGAACTGAGTGTCATTCCCAAATACCAAATCCAATATGTATCCTTCCAACCAGAAGATTACGAACAAGAAATACTCCTTGTGGTTAGCAATTTTCATCATGCTCGTGGTGGGTACAGAAAACCAATCGAAATTGGTACCAAAGAAGTCATTCAAAACGAATCATTAATTTATTCTGCGGGTGAAGTATTTGTATTTGGTGCCATGTTGACCATGGCTCTCTACCAACTAACAGTTTTTCTTTTTCGCAGAGAAGAAAAAAGTTCTCTTTTCTTCTCTTTGTTTTGCCTGTTTACTGGACTGCGACTTGTTGTCCTCGATAACTACTATATTGTTTATGCATTTCCAGATTTTTCCTGGCACTGGATGCAAGTATTAGATTACATTTCAGCCCCTCTACTTGTTTGTTTTTTCTTAGGATATTTGAAGAGTTTATTTCCTGGTAAGTCGGAAGTTCCTAAGTGGATGTTATACTCTTGTTGGAGTATTACTGCTTGTTATGTTTCCTTTGTGGTTTTGACAGATGCCAAACTCTTCACCAAAACAAATATTTTTTCACAAGTGGTAATCTTATTTTTTAGTGTTTGTTCTTTTTATGTGATCCTTAAGATCTATCGCCAGAGAAAGAGAGATAGTAGTTTAGTATTTTATGGATCATTGTTACTTATGCTTGGGTCTACCCACGATTTGATGGCAGGTAATTATTGGTTTCAATCCCAACCTTTTATGCCGTTTTCTCTTTTTGTGTTCTTTTTGTTTCAGAGTATCCTCCTTGCGAGAAGGAATGCCAGGTTTTATTCTTCTATGGACACGTTGACGACTGAGTTAATAGAAGTAAACAATCGGCTTGAATCATCTAACCAGGTATATGCGAAGTTTGTGCCTTTGCGACTCATTGAGTTGTTTTCACAACACTCCAAAGCAAGAGTCAAACGTGGCGATTTTATCGTAAAACAGATGTCCATATTATCTTCAGATATTCGTGATTTTACCGCTATCTCTGAAACTCTAAGCCCTGAAGAAACTTTTCTTTTTTTGAATGATTATTTGCGCCAAGTGGGGCCTACCATCAGGTCCCATAATGGATTTATTGAAAAGTATGTGGGTGATGCTATCTTTGCTTTGTTCGAGAGGCAACCAGAAGATGCACTATCTGCAGCAATAGAAATGCACAAAACTACTGCAAGGTGGAATAAGGAAGGGGGGTCTCACCTTGTTGCTGAAATTCAGATTGGAGTAGGAATTCATTTTGGAGAACTTATGTTGGGAATTATTGGTGAGGAACAAAGAATTGAGTCTGCTGTCCTCTCTGACTCCATGGGTGTTGTCAATTCTTTAGAATCCATGACCAAAAAGTATGGTGCTAAAATTATCATAAGCCTTGATGCATTACTCGAATTACAACATCCAGATTCTTATCCACATCGATTGTTAGATTTTATTAAGATTCCAGCCAAACAAAAGTTAATTGGAATTGCTCAAGTTCTGGTTGAGGGTGTGGAAGAATCTTTTGATTTAAAGTTAAAAACTAAAGATCAGTTTGAAGACTGCGTGAATTTATTTTGGGATGAGGAGTTTGAAAGGGCAGGGATAGGATTTCGGGCGATTGTTGGAATGGATCCTTCCGACAAAGCAGCAAAATTGTATCTGGAACGCACGGAATTGTATGCGCAAAACGGCCCACCACCCGGTTTTGGAAAGGGATTTTTGGCATAAAAAAGACATAGATTCGCCCCGTTTCTTGAAAAAGTTCTTGAACTTCCTCTCTAAATGAACGAGAGTCAGTAATACGGAGATTCCCATGACCCAAGCCACTCTCACACAAGCCTCAACCTCTGGAAAAGCTGTGATCCAAACAAAAAGTTTTACTCCATCTGATATTGACCGTATTTTCAAAGCGCAGAAGGCAAAAGCTTTAGAACTTCGATTGTCGAATTTCAAAACTCGAATCGTAAAACTAAAGAAACTAAAAGACGCTGTCCTTAAATACCAAAAGGACATCCAAACAGCTCTCCACTCCGATTTTAAAAAATCGGCCGGAGAAGTAGACATTACTGAAATTCTTCCTACGATTGCCGAAATCAATGATGCCATCCGCCATGTAAAACATTGGATGCGCCCAAAAAACGTAATGACACCACCCACTTTACTAGGGGCAACCAGTCGCATCGTTTATGAGCCCAAAGGTGTTTGTCTCATCATTGCTCCATGGAACTATCCATTTCATCTAGCGATTGCCCCATTGGCTGCTGCGATTGCTGCGGGTAACACTGTGATGTTAAAACCTTCTGAGTTCACTCCACACACTGCAGATGTCATCAAATTGATGTTAAGTGAAGTATTCTCTGAAGAAGAAGTGGCTGTATTTGAAGGTGATGTTGCTGTTGCTACAGCACTCCTAGAAGTGCCTTTCGATCATATCTTTTTTACTGGATCTACTCCTGTGGGTAAAATTGTTATGGCTGCTGCTGCAAAAAATCTTACAAGCGTAACATTGGAGTTAGGTGGTAAGTCGCCTTCCATTGTTGCAGAAGATGCCGATATGAAAGTGGCTGCAGAAAGAATCATGTGGGGAAAATTTTTAAATGCAGGACAAACCTGTGTAGCTCCCGATTATCTTTTGATTCCTGAATCCAAAGTAGATGAATTTGTAAAGAATGCCAAGGAAACAACAGAAAGTTTCTTTAAATCCAAACCTGAGAATTTCACAGCAAGTCCAGATTTTTGCCGAATTGTGAACGCAAAGAACTTTGGAAGAGTTTCTTCTTACGTAGAAGATGCGGTGAAAAAAGGAGCTAAAATTGCTTATGGTGGAGAAACTAGAAGTTCAGATAACTTTATTTCACCAACCATTCTTACGAATGTGTCTTTAGACTCTCGTATTATGGAAGATGAAATTTTTGGACCACTCCTTCCTATTGTTACTTACAAAACTTTAGATGAAGCCATCCACATCATCAACGAAAAACCGAAACCATTGGCTTTGTATATTTTCACAAAAAAGAGAAGTACATCTAAATATGTCTTACGTAGAACCAGTTCCGGTGGAGCAGTGATCAATGATGTCATCCTTCACTTAGTGAATCCAAACCTACCTTTTGGTGGAGTGAATCATTCTGGGCATGGTAGTTACCATGGAATTTTTGGTTTTAAAACTTTTTCTCATGAAAGATCTGTTTTACAAACTCCAAAGGCATCCATCGCTAAGTTGATGTATCCACCTTACTCTGGTTTTGTGAGACTTATGGTGAAGTTAACCACTAAATTTTTCGTTTAGTCTAATTCCGCATTAGGGATAAAACACTCCTGGGGAATACTCGGGAGTGCACCTCATAAATCCGCTACAAAATCTCAGTAACTCCTCATCCTTTTATCAATGTTCTCGTTTTTTAGAAAGTACTGATAAATATCAATTCCTAAAATGATTCTAATTCAGTGACATCGCACTAGTGATTATTTTTGTGGAATTATGCAAAAGGATTACTCCGCACATTTAGATTCCTTACGAATCACATGGTTAAGTGAACCTTTCCATCTCGGAATTCCCATCATTGACTTACAACATGTTTGGTTGGTTCATATCATCCTTGAATTAGAAGAAACCATTGTTGATTCCGAAAAAGATGGAGCTGATGTTGATGTTCATTCGTCCTTTCGAAAAGCTTTGGACTATGTGGCAGAACATTTTGCATTAGAAGAAGATATCTTGGAACATTTTAACTATCCCAAATTTTCAGAACATATCCAAGGCCACCGCAAATTTGTTGAACGGTTAACGGAAAAATACTATGAAGCAAAAGATAGCCAAATGGCTGCCTTGGGTATTTTACAAATTCTCAAAAAATGGCTTTTCCAACATATCTTACATGATGATACCGATTATGCAGAGTTCTTTAAAGCAAGTGGTGTTGATTTAAAATCTTACTGTAATGAAATTTTAAAGTCTGGTAAATATCCGATTTCCAAAGAACAACTTTTGATTTATCAAAACATTGTACAAATGGATACAACACATATTTCACTTCACGAACAATCTATTGATACCATTCAAGAAATCAGAAATATTTGGAAAACATATAATCTTTCTACGGGAATTCCTATCATAGATTTACAACACATTTGGCTTTTGAAAATGATTGTTGAATTAGATCATTCACTAAAGTTAGGTGATAGTGCTAGTGATACCTTCCATAAGGTCATTGCCGCCGCCATTGAATATACAAAAGATCATTTTGGTGTGGAAGATAAAATCATGCGTTACTTTCGATATACTGATGTGGTCAACCATATGAACCAACACAAACGGTTTATTGATTTTATCAAAACAAGGAACGATGAATTTAAATTAGGAAATCCACGGGCTGGATTACATCTGGTTCAGGACTTACGAAATTGGCTTTTGTCCCATATTGCCCTTGAGGATAAAAAAATTGGTCTTGCTTTTGAATCTCGAGTGCGGGAACTTTCTGAGTTTACAAAAAAACTACACCAAACTGGTGAAATTAGCATCTCAAGAGAGCAAAAAAACCTATATAAACTGGTAATGCAATCGGCTCCTGACCCTCTCGATTAATTTCTGTCGGAAATTGAATTGCCAGGTTCATTTTCCGGGAAAATCCTGTTTCCAAACCCATGGAATACGAAGTCATCATCGGTCTGGAAGTTCACGTCCAGCTCAACACTCTTTCTAAAATTTTTTCTACTGCCACAAACGAATTCGGTGGTAGCCCCAATACTCATATTTCAACACTTTGTGTGGCATTGCCCGGCACATTGCCTGTGTTAAACGAAGTGGTTCTCGAAAAAGCCGTTCGGGCCGGTGTTGCTCTTGGATGTGAGATCACACGTTTTACAAAATTTGATCGTAAAAATTATTTTTACCCGGACCTACCGAAAGGGTACCAGATTTCTCAGTTTGATAAACCTTATGCAACGCAAGGTGGAATCCATATTAAATTGAAAGGGGATACGGAAGAAAAGTTCATTCCTCTCACAAGGATCCATATGGAAGAGGATGCGGGAAAACTAATCCATTCTCATGATCCATCCATCAACAGGTCTTATGTAGATTACAATCGTGCAGGAACCCCTCTCATTGAAATTGTTTCGGAACCTGACTTACGTTCTTCTGATGAAGCTTATGTTTATTTGAATGAACTAAAAACAATCTTAAGATACATTCAAGTATCGGATTGTAATATGGAAGAAGGGTCACTTCGTTGTGATGCCAACGTTTCCATTCGACCCAAAGGAGAAAAAGGTTTTCGAACTCGGGTAGAAATTAAAAACCTCAACTCTTTTAAGGCCGTAAAACAAGCGATAGACTATGAAATTGAATGGCAAAAGGATGTGTATTCTCGTGGTGAGTCATTTCGTCAGATGACAAAACTTTGGGATGCTACTTTACTCAAAACCATCCCTATGCGTTCCAAAGAAATGAGCCATGACTATCGTTATTTTCCTGAGCCAGATCTACCGACCATTCAGATTTCTGATTCTTTTATTGAAGACATTCGTAAAACTTTACCTGAACTTCCAAGACAAAAAAAAGAAAGATACAAAACCGAACTGGGACTTCCTGATTATGATGCCGAAGTGCTCACGAGCGAACGTGAGATTGCTGAATACTTTGAAGAAGCACTTCTTATCTCCGGAGATGCTAAAAAAACATCAAACTGGGTAAAGGATGAAATCCTTGGAATCGTAAACAAAGAAAACATTTCCATTCAGGAATTTGCCATTGATCCATTACGTATTGGTAAACTTGTGAAACTGATCAATTCAGGGGAGATCACTGGTAAAATCGCAAAATCTATTTTTGAAGATATGTTAACCACAAAAGACCAACCGGAAGCCATTGTGGAATCCAAAGGTTTAAAAGTAGTTCGCGATGACAAAGCATTAGAGGAAATCGTAATTCGAGTGATTGAGGCTCAACCAGAATCAGTGGAAGGTTGGAAAAACGGAAAAGATAGGGTGCTTGGTGCTATCGTTGGTGGAGTGATGAAAGAAACCAAAGGCAAAGCAGATCCAAAACTTGTGAATGAATTGATTCTTGCTAAGTTAGGACCACTCGGCGAAAAAAAGAAGGTATAGTTTACTTCAACTTCTTGATAGCGATAGGCTGATGAAATCACCAGCCCTCTCTGCCATTTAGCGGATATTAGGCGATTTGAATTTTGTGGACTGATCCAAAGTCCACGGGAGATTTGAATGCTTCTTCGTAGGGAGTTCCGAACTGTTTACAAAGTGCAGCTCGGATCGGCCCTGAGTGGCAAACAACAATGAGGGATCGTAGAGATTGATTGTTGTTTGTTTCCCAATGGGTTCGTAAGTTTCCTCCTTCTTTCCAATCTTCTAAAAACGAATCCATACGAAAGATTAGATCGGTAAAGGCTTCGCCTCCGGGAGTCTTTGCATTCACGAAGTCTTTCATCCAAGGGATTGTTTCTTTTCTTGGAATTTCTTCCCAAAGTTTTCCATCCCAATCTCCAAAATTCATTTCCCACAAACGTTCGTCAGTTGGTATTAAGGAATGATCTGCCTTGGAAAGGTTGTATTTAGATAAGAGAGCCGAAGATAGTTTTAAAGCTCGCGGAGCGGGACTCGAAAGGAAATGGTCAAAGTTTGGTGGTAAATGAGGAAAAGTAGAATCTGCTGTATCTTCCACAGGGTATTTAAGAGGAAAGTCGGTTCTACCATAACAAGTTCCTTTGGGAGCAATGGTTTCTGGATGGCGAATTAAATAGAGGTCCATACAAATACTCCCGAAATCCAGATACAAGTTTCTACTACTTGTTGGACTGCTCCCAAACAATCCCCTGTAAATCCATTGATCCAACGTTTCATCAGAGAATACATATAGTATAGACTGGGAATAATGAAAACCAAACTCATTAAAAAATAAGGATGTTGGTATGATAGAAGTAGAAAAGGAACGAGTCCCGCAAGACTTGCAAATAGAGTTTGCTGCCAGGTAATTTCTTTTGCCATTGGTTTTGCATAACCTTCTTCTTTAGCATAGGGAAGGAGTTTCATCATAAGGACTGAAAAGAATCGACTCAAACTATGTGCCGAAATAAAGTACAACCAAACGGTCATTAGTTGATCATTCCCAAAAATATGTAATTGCCGCAAGCTAAATCCAGTGGCAGCAAGGGACTCGGAGGCTCCTAAAATTTTTAGAACGAGTAGTAGGGAAATCCCGACCGCTCCAAAACTTCCCACACGACTATCTTTCATGATCCGAAGGATATCTTCTCTTTTCCAACCTCCCCCAATCCCGTCACAAAAATCAGAAAATCCATCTTCGTGAAAGGCACCCGTTAGGATCAATAAAAACCCTAAGGAGATGGCAAAGGCAATACTGGGACCAAAAAACAATTGGAAAATCAAATAAACAAACCATTGTAAGGTTCCGAGTATTATCCCCACTGTTGGCGAATATTTGATTGATTTATGTAACCATTCTTCTTGAAAACCAATCCACTGAGGGGAGGGAATTCTGGAGAGAAAGGACAAACAAACGAAGAATAGGCGAATTTCTCTTAATAAAAATTGCATATAAAATTTTATTTTGAATCCGAATTGCTAACACCAGCATCAGCAAAAGACGCCATTTCATTTAGAAATTTAACACTGAGTTCAATGAGTGGATAAGCTGCAAGAGCACCACTGCCTTCACCTAAACGAAGATTGAGTCTAAGTAGCGGTTTTATTTTCCAGTGTTCTAAAACTACAGTATGTCCTTCTTCTTCCGATAGATGCGAAAAAATTGCATAATACTTTACTGTCGGGTTCAGTACAAAAGCAATCGCAAATGCGGCTGTTGCTATAAATCCATCCACAACAAATGTTTTTCTCTGTGCAGCTACTCCAATCATCGCACCAGCCATCATTCCAATTTCAAATCCACCAAATTCAGAAAGTATTTCTAATGGATCTTTTAGTTGTCCTGTTCTTTGGAATGCTTCAGAAAGGATTTTGAACTTATTTTCTTTTCCGCTGTTATTTAGACCTGTACCTCTTCCAACAAGTTTTCTTAGCGGAATATCTGTTAGATGAGATAGAATGAGAGATGCTGCTGACGTGTTCCCAATTCCCATTTCGCCAAATAAAAATATATTGGTATCTTGATATTGTTTTTCCGCTAGAAGTTCAATCCCATTCAAAATGGTTTCTTTCGCCTCATCCAGTGACATAGCTTTCGATTTCAAAAAGTTAGAAGTTCCTTTTCGAATCTTTCTTTCGATAGGTTTTGGGGCATTTTCTGACCAATCGTGGTCTACTCCTGCATCCACAACTTCAACATCAATATGACTGTGTTTGGCGAAGACATTGGCACAAGCCCCACCAGATAAAAAATTCAAAACCATCTGCCAAGTCACATCTTTAGGGTATAGGGAGACCGGTTCCTCTGTAATTCCATGGTCTGCGGCAAAAAGAATGAGCTTTGGATTTTTTAGCTCAGGGGAAAGGGTATTTTGGATTTCTGCCAACTGCAGGGCAATGGATTCCAAATCACCTAAGGAACCCAAAGGTTTTGTTTTATTATCAATTTTGTTGCGAATGGATCTTCGCAAAACGTCGGTTACGGGAGAAATGGAGGGTAGGGAAAATGGTGACATAAACAAAACCAGTCTAACCGAGCCGGTATCAGCTTCCATCGTTTTTGGGCTTGGACCGGGCAGGGAGGTTTGGGATTTGGCTATTTGGGCCAAAAAAAATCCGAATTTCCTTCCTTGGGGCGCTTTACGTAGGAACCCATCGAAGTTACTATGTCACCAAGCCATGGAAGATTTCGCTCACCTTCACTTACATACTACTTATTCCATGTTGGATGGGGCCATACGGATCAGCGATTTGATGAAACGTGTGAAGGAACTCGGTATGAGTTCGGTTGCCATCACAGACCATGGAAACATGTATGGAGCTATCGAGTTCTATAAAGAAGCGGTCAAACACGATGTCAAACCTATCATCGGCTGTGAGTTTTACGTAACGCCTTCCCGCAGTGCCGAAACTGAACTTGATGAAATCGCTGACGGTGGCGCCTATCACATCATCTTACTTTGCAAAAACGAAATTGGTTATAAAAACATCATAAAACTTGCTAGCCGATCCTTCACCGAAGGATTTTATCGCAAACCAAGAATTGATTATGATTTATTGGAGAGGTATAGCGAAGGTCTTGTTTGTTTAACTGCTTGTCTTGCCGGTGAAGTCAACCGAAAGATTTTAGAAGGCAAAGCAGATAAGGCGTATGCGTTAGCTGGCCGTTTACACGAAATTTTTCGCAAAGAAGATTTTTATTTAGAAATTCAAGACCATGGGATTCCTGAACAACGCATTGTTGCAGAAGCAGTTATGGGATTTTCGAAACGAACTGGAATTCCACTTGTACTCACAAATGATTCTCACTTTCTCACTAAGGATGATAGAGAAGCGCAAGATATTTTACTTCGTATCGGAATGCGTAAAAACATCGATGATGAAATGCGTTTCGGATTCAACGAAAACTTTTATGTTAAGTCTCCTGCAGAAATGATCAGTATTTTTCCAGATCATAAAGATGCCTTTTATAATACATTAGCGATTCGTGATAAATGTTCGTTAAATTTCCAATTTGGAAATCCACTCCTTCCCCCTTTTGATGTTCCTGCCGGTTTTGACACAGATAGTTATTTAGAAAAGCTAGTTTGGGAAGGAATCCAGGAAAAATATCAAGATATAACGCCTGTTGTACGGGAAAGAACGGAATATGAAATGCAAACGATCCGCAATATGCATTTTGCCGGTTACTTTCTTATCGTTCAAGACTATATAAACTTTGCTAGGCGTGCAGGAATTCCTGTCGGACCGGGACGTGGCTCTGCTGCCGGATCTATTATTGCTTATGCTTTGGGAATAACCAATGTGGATCCCATTCGTTATAATCTCCTCTTTGAACGATTTCTCAATCCTGATAGAAAGGATATGCCAGATATTGATACCGATTTTTGTGTGGAAAGACGAGAAGAAGTCATTAATTATATCAAACAAAAATATGGTGAGAACCGGGTAGGCCAAATCATTACCTTTGGATCTCTTGCGGCAAAGGCTGCGATCAAAGACGTGGCTCGTGTTTTTAATGTTCCGTTTTCTGAAGTAAACGAGATGAGTAAACTTTTTCCCAAAAAATTGGGAATTACCATCCAAGAAGCCGTTGATACCTCAAAAGACCTTCGTGATATTGCAGAAAAATCTGATTTAAACAAAAAAGTTTTTTATATTGCCCAAAAATTAGAGGGTAACTACCGTCAGGTGGGACGCCATGCGGCAGGTGTTGTCATCGCGCCGACTGCTCTTGAGGAAATTGTTCCTTTATCAACGGTTAGTGAACCTGGTAGAGACGGTCGTTCCATAGTCACCCAATACGACAAAAATATGTCGGAACAAGTGGGACTGATCAAGATGGATATTTTAGGTTTAAAAAACTTAACAACCATCCATCATGCCACTAAACTGATTGAAAAACGTCATGGTATCTTACTCGATTTAGATAAAATTCCCTTAGATGATGCGGCCACATTTAGTTTGTTACGAAAGGCAAATGTTCTTGGGATATTCCAGTTGGATTCTTCTTCCGGGATTCGAGACCTTTTTGCTAAGGCACAAGTCCAAAAATTTGAAGAGATAGCAGCATTACTTGCATTATACCGTCCTGGTCCTATGGGATCAGGGATGTTAGATGATTATT
This sequence comes from Leptospira sp. WS4.C2, assembly GCF_040833985.1. Lineage (NCBI taxonomy): Bacteria > Pseudomonadati > Spirochaetota > Leptospiria > Leptospirales > Leptospiraceae > Leptospira > Leptospira mgodei. The sequence goes on along the minus strand of NZ_CP162139.1, from coordinate 3,175,584 downwards.
TAGATCGTAAAAATGGTAAAAAGAAAGTAGTTTTCCCTCACGAAAGTTTAGCAGAGGTGTTAGGTGAAACTTACGGCGTAGTGGTTTACCAAGAGCAGGTAATGGGTATCTCCCGAATTATGGGAGGGTACTCTGTGGGAGACTCGGATGTTCTTCGTAAGGCGATGGCCAAAAAAGATAAATCGAAACTCCCTGCCTTAAAAGAAAAATTTGTGAAAGGTGCCATCGAAAAAAAGATCAATGAAAAACTAGCCATTGAACTTTTTGAACAATTAGAGAAATTTGGTGAGTATGGATTTAACAAATCCCATTCGGTTGCTTATGCCTTTGTGACTTATCAAACAGCCTTTCTAAAGGCAAATTATTCTATTGAATACTTAACTGCCCTTCTATCAGGGGATCATTCCAAAATTACCGATGTGGTAAAATACATCAATAACGCCAAAGAGATGGGAATTCGGATTTTAGGTCCCGATGTCAAAGAGTCGGGAATCTCCTTCGAAATCACCGATGACAAAACAGTTCGATTTGGCCTTTCTTCCATTAAGGGAGTCGGGGAACTTGCTGCAGAAAATATCATTTCCAATCGCAATTCCTTGGGTGGGTACAACCAACTGGGAGACTTTACCAAGAAACTTGATACAAGACTGGCAAACAAAAAGGTATTGGAATCCTTGGCCCAAGGTGGGGCCTTCGATTCTTTTGGTTATTCAAGAAAAACCATTTCTGAATCAACAGATATCATTCTTAACTATGCCAACAAAAAACAAGCGGAAGAAAAAGAAGGCCAATTTTCTTTGTTTGGTGGTGTCAATGGTGGTGGAGAAGAAAATCTAAACCTTCCCAAAGATGGAATCGAGTGGAATGGAGATGAACTTCTTCGAAAAGAAAAAGAAACCACAGGGCTTTATCTTTCTGGCCATCCATTAGATAAATTTACAGAACAATTAAAAACACTCAATCCAACTACGATCGAAAACTTGGAAGAGGTTCGGCCTAAATCCAAAGTAGAAATTGCAGGGGTTCTTTCAAAAAAAGTGGTGAAACTCACTAAGAAAAAAGAAGAGTTTGTGAACTTTATGATCGAAGACCAGACCGGTGAGATCGAATGTGTTGCCTTCCCCAAAACCTATGCAGAATTCAAACACCTATTCACAGAAGACAATACGGTTTTTATTCGTGGAATTTTGGAACGCCTTGATGCCGATGAATCAGAATTAAAGGGACAAATCATCGTTAATAAACTAGAAGAACTAAATTCCGTTACCATTGAAAAGAAAATGGAAAAAACTCTCCATTTAACAATCAATATGTTGGAAGAAAAAAACAGAGATGTGATTTTGAAACTCCAAGACATTTTATCTGTTCATCGTGGTGCATCTTCTGTTTTTTTTCATTTGGTGGGTAACGGTGATGAGAAAAAAGTCATCCGTGCCCATGATCATTTCTCCATCGAAATAAGTTCCGACCTGATGAAAATGTTAACAGACATTCTTGGAAAAGGTGCAGTTCGTTATACAGTTGGCGAAGAAGTGAGAGTGTACGGATAAAGTTTGTGGAGACTGCCTCTCTTTCTTTAACTTTATTATTAGAGTTTCTTTGGATGGGTTCGGGATCAGTATTTTGTTTGATTTGGTCTCTATCCAATTTGGTTCGAAATCGTAATACTTCGGGATTTGTTTGGTCTTTTATTTTATTTTCTACAGGGCTTTGGTTACTCACCGGTGCCTTTATGTTCACTGGGTTTTATAAGTATCTCCCTTCAATTGCGTTAATCCATATCCCTTTCGTTTTTCTATCTTCTTCATTACTTTATTTGTATTTAGAATATTTGTTTTTGGAAAAACCCATCCAAATCAAACTGTATTACTTTTTGCCGGCCTTGGTCTCCATACTTTTTTTGGGTCCTTTCTATTTGGGAACTGATAGCGATCGATTGGAGATTTTAGAACTTTTGGGTAGAACAGAATATGGTTCTATCATAGTCGGTCTAAATTTCGGGATTAAAGTTTCTATTTTACTTTCAGTGGGAATATTTCTTGTCAAAGAATGGATTCCGAATGTTCGTTTGTCCGTTTTCTTTACAAAAAAAGCAATCTATTCTCTAGTATTTATCCTTCTTATATGGATCGATTTGTTACTGGGAAGTATTGGATTTACATTTCAAATTGCTTTTTTTCGTAAACTCAGTGCCTATCTTTTGCCTGTCCTTATGTATTTTTATTATTTTACTCGGGAACTTTGGACCCCTTTTGTTAGCGATGTGCGAGAGAGTATCCAAAGAAATAAATACGAAAAATCGAAACTAGTATCGGTTCAATTGGAAACCATCGATCAAAGGTTATACGAACTGATGCGCGAAAAGGTTTTTTGTGATGAAGATCTTAGCCTTTCTAAATTAGCAGATATGGCGGAGGTTAAACCCGGCCAACTTTCAGAATACTTTCACAAACGGTATGGGTTTGGATTCTATCAATACATCAATCAATACAGGATCGATGAGGCGAAACGTTTGTTATTGGAATCAGAAGAGAGGTCCATTCTTTCGATTGCAGATGCCGTTGGGTTCAACTCCAAATCAACCTTCAATCGAGTTTTCTTAGAAACTGTAGGTACCACCCCTTCCGAATTTCGTAAACAATCAAAATCTAACTAAATCCAACGTCTCAAAGAATTCTCCAAGACGACAGTTCTCATTTCCTTCGTTAGAATTGGGTTCGTAACGAGGAAATTCAATGCGAACCATGATTGATTTTTATTTAAATCTTCCGGCGAGATTCGGACATAAAAATGCTTTTGCCACCCGAACCAGCGCTGGTGTTTACCAGTTTAAAACTTACAACAGCTTGTTATCCGATGCAAAGGATTTGGCATTTGGACTGCAGGCGAGTTTGTCTGAAAGAGAAAAGGTCGCCATTTTTGCAGACAACGCCTACGAGTGGATCCAAACCAGTATCGCTATCACTTTGTTAGGTGCAGTTGATGTACCAAGAGCATCCGATGTAACAGACCATGATATACTTTACATCCTAAATCATTCAGAATCAAAAATTCTATTTGTGGAGAATGAAGCTGTATTCAAAAGAGTCATTCATTTGGAATCAGAGTTGGAATTTCTAAAAGAAATTGTAATCATTTATCCCCCGAAAGAGGGGAATAAAGAAATGAGTTCTAGGAAAATTAAAATATCCACCTTGCAAGAGATAGTTGCAAAAGGAAAGGAACTTCGTAGAGCCGATACAACGGATACTCTATTTTTAAATAGTACAATTAAAGAATCGGATCTATTTACGATGATCTACACTTCCGGAACTACGGGAACACCCAAGGGTGTTATGTTGACACAAGGAAATATTTTATTCCAATTACAAAATCTTCCGATTCGTTTGGAGAAAGGTGATCGGACCCTATCAATATTACCAATCTGGCATATTTTTGAACGAATCTTTGAAATCTTTAGTTTGTATTATGGAGCTTGTACTTATTACAGCAGTGTTCGCACATTAAAAGAAGATTTAAGGTTTGTAAAACCTAACTTTATGGCATCGGCCCCGAGACTCTGGGAAAGTATTTATTCAGGAATTTTGGGAACACTTGCCAAGTCGTCCGCTGTGAAACAAAAAATGTTTCAGATTGCAATGTTCTTTGCAAAAAGGTTTTTTGTTTCGAGACAAATCATTACAGGAAATGTATTGGACATCCATCCAGTAGTTTTCTGGAAACAGGCCATTCGTTTTGGATACCACTTGTATCGTTTTTTTTTAGTGAGTCTGCCATATCTGTTTTTTGATTTTTTGGTTTTATCTAAGATTCGAAAGGCAACGGGTGGGGAATTAAAGGGGTCTTGTTCTGGAGGGGGAGCACTCCCTTATCATGTAGATGAATTCTTTAATACCATTGGAATACCTGTTTTAGAAGGATATGGGATGACAGAGACGGCACCTGTGCTTGCTATGCGAACGTTTGAGGAAATCATTCCTGGTTCTGTGGGAAGGATATTTCCAAAAACTCATTTAAGGCTTGTCGATTTACATACGGGTGAAGTTTTTTTAGATACGGAAGTTGGTAAATTTGTATTTGGAAGAAAGGGTGAGATCCACGTAAAGGGAAAACAAGTGATGGCTGGGTATTATAAAAATCCAGATGCAACGAATAAGGTTTTGGTGGATGATTGGTTGAACACTGGTGACTTGGGAATTTTTACTGCAAACCACAATTTACGGATTGTAGGAAGGTCTAAGGAAACAATTGTTTTGTTAGGTGGCGAAAATGTTGAACCAGTTCCTATCGAATCGAAAATTTTAGAATCAGAATGGATTGATCAGTGTATGGTGGTTGGGCAAGACCAAAAGTATTTGAGTGTTCTTGTGTATCCCAACCTATCACGATTTGAAGAGCCACTTACAGGAGAATTCTGGAACAAAAAAGAAGTGATTCAAAAAATTGAAACAGAAATCAAAACCAAAGTCAATGCACAGACAGGATTTAAATCTTTTGAAAGAGTAGTTGGTGTTGTGGTTTTGCCAAAACCATTTGAAGTGGGAGATGAACTCACGGCAAAACTATCTTTAAAGCGACATGTCATCACAGACAAATACAAATCAGAAATTTCTAAATTGTACTCCAATAACTGACGATATTCTGAATTTAAAAGATTAGGGGAGGGTTTAGTTCCCTCCGCTAATTCTTGTTATATTGATACTAAAACCCCTTTCCGATTCTTGTCCGCTAAAGTCTTTTGTTTTTACTTTAATGGTATTTTCTCCCGCTTTTAAATTGAGGACTCCTACTAAATACCGATCTTTGAAAAACAAATCATCAAAACTATGACCTTCTTTTGTTTTCCATTTCCCAGAGTCAAATCGCAGGGAACCGAAGGTTGCTTGTTTGTAAGCCTCCCCATTAAAAAGGAACTTCACTTCCTTAACACCCCTACGTTGGCTATTTTTGACACCACCGTCAATGATATTGACTGTTAGGGGGAAAGCCTTCGAAACATTGATATTATCACCATCGTTTAGATTTGTATAATTTTCACCCACATGGATGAAGAGGTTGGCAATTTGAGGAGGCATTGTGTCTTCCACCTGGGGAAGGTAGGTAAGGGGATCCAGGAGGGTTTTTCCATAATCCTTTCCCAAAACAAAATGTAAGTGACCACCGGTGGAGTGGCCCGTATTTCCCGAAATTCCAATGGTATCACCAGCAGAGACCTGTTTGCCGGCGCGAACTGTCTCATTTCTTGTGCCACCTAGATGGTAATAGCCGCTCACATAACCGTTTTTATGTGCAATCCAGACAATATTACCTGAGCCACGTTCGTCTTCAAATGGGTCGTCCTCCGCATAACGGGAGTATAGGATAAATCCCTGGCTCATACTTTTGACAGGCTGTAAAACGGAAGAAATGTCGAGCCCATTGTGAAAATGGTCTTTTCTTGACTCACCAAAGGTACTTGTGATCAGACCAGATAATTCTAAACCCTGGATGGGCCAAACAAACTCCGGTTTTGTATCGGAGACCGGTTCGTCTGCTAAAATAAAACTTGCCAAGAGACTCAATACTACAACAATACTTCTCATGTTTAGAGAAGTCTCCAGGCGGGTTCCTTTTTAGGAAAGTAGATAATGAAGCTAACTTCTCATACCAATGAAGAAATTTTAGAGATCGTCAAAGCTTGTGGTGCTGGAGATGAAAAGTCTCTGCAGACGTTTTTTGATATCTACTCACAAGATATTTACAATTTTCCCATCCGTGTCTTTCACTTAAGTGAGGATGATGCTTCTGATTATTATATCTATGCATTCGAAAGGTTAAAAACTGGGAAACGTTTCAAAAGTTTTGTGGGAAAATCCAGTTTCAAAACTTGGTTTTTCTCCGTTCTTAGAAATTTACTGATCGATTGGCAACGCACCAAACGAGAAGTAAAAACCCAAACGATTTCCAAAGTCAATAAGGAAGGAAAAGAATATAGCACGATCGAAGACGAACCTGACAAACGATCAGAAGCTCTTGCTTTGGCCATAGACGTCTCGGATCAGTTCCATTCAGTCCTCTCTACGATCAAAATTGAGAACCGCGTTGTATTCAAATTATCCTTTGTTTATTACCTCCATTTGGAACCGGAAGAAATCCGTTATGTCGCTGAAAAAACAAACCGTCCAGAAGAGGAAATCCGTATCGAAGTTTTGAGGCTCAGAGAAGACCTTTCGGGCCGCGAAGAAGAAAACTTAAAAATGGAAGATAAAATCACTGCCTTATATTTGAATATTCTTGATTTGAAAGAACAAAAGAAATCCAAAGCCCAGGGTGATTCTGTAGAAGCACAATATTATAAAGAACGTTTGGACCATGCTCTTGCCAAAAAGTATGAACAAAGGAAAAAATTAATCGAGAAAAAGCAAAAAGGACACTTTCTTGTCCGCACCCCTTATCGCGAAATTGCCAGAATCTTAGGGATTTCCGAGGGTGGTGTCAGTGTCACTTTGCTCCGGGTTCTAGAAAAAATGCAAAAAAAAATGCATTCCATGGCCGGAGAGGAATAATTTCCTTCGTCATACTCTTACAGGGTGGGGGGTCCACATGGAAAATCAGGGTTTTAACGTAGAGGTACTGGAACTGGCCAGGGGACTTTTTGTCCGAGGTGAGTTCCCGAGTGAGGATGAGTTGCAAAATCATCCAGATTTGCAGGATGCCTTTTGGTTCTGCGAAGAAGCATTCTTCGCTAGTCTTCGCCAAGAATCAGTAGTAAACCACCCCTTCGCTGAGTCATGGGATCTAGCCAAAGCAGAGTTGACTATGGGCAAAGCCCTCCTTCCTCTTCCCGAATTTTTAAAAGAATACACTCGTAAGAATTTAGTTCTGCCTGAGAAGAAAGATAGCTTAATCGTTAGGCTCACCCAGTCCGGGATCCGAGTGATTGATAGTCTCGTGGAATCTTTACAAATTCGAGAGAGCTTCGAGTTTGCTCCTTCTTTGCGATCGGCTTCTGCAGAGGTTCGTTCCGGAGATGCCAATTCTGTTATCTTTGAGGAAACCACTAGCGAAAACCAAAAATTCTATTACCAAATTGTAAAAGAAAACCAAGGAGAAGTATACCTTTCTGTCAAAGCAGAGGGAACACCTTCCTTCCAACAAGTCAACCTTCGTAGAGAAGGGCGGTTCATTCTTTCTAACAAAATCAGTCTAGAAGGGAGCGCTAGTTTTTCGGGGTTAGTCCCAGGTAGTTACACCATTGAGTTTGTAGGCCCAGGCCAATCAAAATCGTTTGACTTGTCTATCCTTGTCGGTTAGGTTCTTGGGAGCATGCTCTCCCTTATTATCGACAGAGTTGGTAACGTAAATATCTTCAATGTTTTGGAGGATAATCTTCCCGTTGAAGAGTCACACATTCAATCTACGTTAGACGATGACTTAATACTCGAATATTTAGGAGAAGTGGAGAGACTTGTCCACGTTTCTCAGTCGGTTCTTTCCAACCCGAATCAAATTCTCAATGCAGATATCCTACAAGATTTGAAAGTGTTAGGTGAAACTTTTTATCAACAGTTTTTTCCGCTCTCCATCATTGAAAAATTAAAAAACACAACAAAACATAGCATTCATTTTAATATTGATCCAGCCCTCGCTTTGGTTCCTTGGGAACTACTGCATGATGGTTCCAGTTTCCTTTCCGATAAATTTAGAATTGGTAAGACCATTCGTGGTGGATTACACCGGCCCACACACCAAGAGAATCGAAAGATCAAGATGCTCATCATTGCTGATCCGACAGAAGACTTACCTCATGCACAAAAAGAAGGAGAGGTATTGTTTTCTATTCTCAGCCAAAAGGTGCCAACCCATCTTTTGGAATTAGAGTTTATTGGGGGAAAACAAGTCACCAAACTAAAGTTACTCTCTCTTATTAAAGACAAACATATAATCCATTATTCGGGACACCTACATTTTTCGGATGATTCTTTAGAGAATGGTTGGTTGTTGTCTGATGGAAAAGTATTGAAAGCACGCGAGATCAAATCAACTGGAATTGATACAGATTTAGTATTTTCAAATTCTTGTATGTCGGCAAAAGGGACAGGCAAAAAATTAAATACAAACATCATGAACCAATACGCAGGCGCATTTCTTACTGCGGGTATTAAAACCTTTGTTGGCACCAACTGGGAAATTTTAGACAACGAAAGAACAATAGATTTTACAGTTCGGTTTTATACTTTTTTATTTTCTGATAAATCTGTGGGTGAGTCTTTGTTTTTATCCAAAGAATTTGCAAGACGAAACTATCATGCCAATGATTTGACTTGGGCTAACTATGCATTGTATGGAAATCCTGATTTTTCTTTATTCGTGAAAGAAAGAAGAAACTTTCATTCTGCAAAGATCTTAAATCCCACTTCTGTTTTGGAATTCTACCCCACTCCAATTGCAATCGCCTATTCGAAGTTAATTAATTTTAATAAATCAAAATCTATTGGTAAAAATAATCTACTGGGTCTAGTGAAGTTATTTGAAGCAATTAGCCAAGTGGTTGGGATGATGGTTTTTAGTGACCATGCAGCTCACGCCATGAACAAATCGATTCCGAATAACCCAGATGATGCGGTGTCCCTTCGTAAGTGGTGGGAACTTGTGTATGGGTGTATTTGGGATTTTCAAAAATTGAAGATTTCAAGTATATTGGAAATGGCATTGCCTGTTTTACATGAACAAAAGGAAACAATTTTCAAAATCGTTGGATGGATGGAATCTTGGGAAAGAGATGAGATCAAAGAAGAAGAAATTGAATCCTACCAAATCATTTTGCAGTTCTTTCTAGAAAATATGTTATTAGAATTTTCAGAACTAGAAAGAGTGAGTATTCTTTTGGTATCAGAAAATCACAATCCACATTTTTATTTTAAAGGTGTTAAACCTGCTTATTTATATCCATCTTATCCTGGATCTAAAGACAAATTACAAGAACAACTTTCTAAACATAAGGGAAATCTCGTTTTAGTTCATGAAAGCCGTAAAATTGTAATTCCTTTCCCAACTTACTTTAAAGAAAGAAAAGAGACTGGTGATTTGGAACTTGTGTTTAACGGCCTGACACCATTTGTTTTAGGAGCCAAGCAGAATTGAGTTTATGCCATCCGGATGTTGGTAACGTATCATGCGGTGCTTGTTGTGGTTTATTTAATCTAAAACTGCAACCTAAAGAATTCAAAGCACTATTGTTGGAACGAACTTCCGAATTCCAAACTAATGTCAATTTTCAGGTTCGTCATAGTTTTCCCATCTTTCGTAAGGAAAGAGAAACCAAAGAAGCCTACATTCCAAAAAAAGATGAAATGACCTACAATTGTCCCTTTTTGGGATACGTTGATCCAACCAAACAGCGGATAGGTTGTCTGATTCATCCAATTTTTACTGGAGATCCTAAAAGCCAAAACTTTTCCTTTTACGGAGCATCTATTTGCCAAGCCTATGATTGTAAAAACAAAGAAAGTGCTTTGGCCGACTTATGGGAATCGCTTTTTGTAGAAATGGCAAAGGACTCGGTTGAGTATTCACTTTTATCTGCAGACCATATCTTTACACATGCAGTTGAAAAATATTTCCAATATTTAAACATTAGTATGGATCGTTTGTTTCAGGAATTTCGGCTTGAGGTGATAGATTTGTTTCGAATGAGACTCGCAACTTCGGCAGAAAAAAACTTTACTTCCTTTGAAATCAATTATGATAGTTTTCCTGATTTAAGTGCCATGGAAGTTTATTTTTCAAAAGAGTTAGGTGAGTATTGGAAGGACTGGCGAGAAGGAATTACTAAAAAAAATCCCGGATAAGAGATACGTATCCGGGCTTTGATTGGAATGAAATTTAATTAAGCTTTTGATGTAACAGTTGCTACTTTTGCTTTTGCATCAGCTACAACAGTGTTTGCTTTTCCGACGATTGTTTCTATTTGAGAAATTCCTTCTTGAAGGTATTTTCTAAGGTTTACAGAAACTTCGCTTTGGTCTTGAGCACCTTTTGCTGCTAGGTTTTGGAAACCACTGTTGATTTCAGAAAAAGCTTTTTCCGCTTCTACTTTTGCTGTGTTTACTGCGCCTAGGATGAAGTTTAATCCGTCTTTTACTTGTTGTTCCATTTTCATTTTTCCTTTTCGGTTCTTATTTTGTGCGATGCACTATCTCTTTTTGTGCGGTGCACAGGAATTAGTCAACCTGTTTTTGTATTTTTTTCCCGCATCGCACAAAAAAAATGGATAGATGCCTCATCCGGAATTTTTGCCCATTCAGTGGAAATCCACACATTTAGAACTTCTCGACCAACGGATTCTGCCAGGGAAAAAGGAATTTTTGAAACTATCTACAGCAGAAGAAACCATTGTAGCAATCCGCGAAATGGCTGTTAGGGGAGCGCCGGCCATTGCCATCACAGGGGTCTTTGGGCTCACTTTAGGCGCCAAATCTTTATCAGGTGTAGCCAATCCCAAAGACATTGAAACATTACTTTCTTCTGTACTTGAGTCAAGACCCACTGCGGTCAATTTGAGTTATGCCATTCGCGAAGCAAAAAACCGAATCCAAGGAATCAGCGATTGGGAAACAATCACTAAGATTTGGGAAACCTACGGCCAAGAAATGATGAGAGAAGATTTGGCAGCAAACAAAGCTTTGGGGGAAAATGGAGTTCAATTATTTCCCAAAGACCAAAAGGAATTTCATATCATCACTCACTGTAATACGGGGGCACTAGCCACTGCCGGTCATGGAACGGCCTTGGGTGTGATTCGAAGTTTGCGTGATGCCGGAAAAAAGGTTGTGGTTTATGCAGATGAAACAAGACCTTTTCTCCAAGGTTCAAGGCTCACTGCTTTTGAAATGATGGAAGAAGGAATCGAATGTTATATCATTACTGACGGAATGTCTGGATGGCTTATGAACCATCGTAAGATTGATGCTGTCATTGTTGGTTGTGACCGAGTTGCGGCCAATGGAGACACTGCCAACAAAATTGGGACTTACAATTTAGGGATAATCGCAAAAGAACATGGTGTACCTTTCTATGTTTGTGCCACAAAAGATAGTTTTGATTTAAATTTAAAATCAGGGGAAGAGATTCCAATCGAAATGAGAAAAGAATCAGAAGTCACACAGTTCGATTTTTTAAAAGGAACGGATGGAAAGTATTTATTTCCTGAAGGGAAAACTTCACCTGTGGGTGCAAGAGCACTTAATCCGTCTTTTGATGTAACAAAAGCTCACTTAATCAGAAACTTTATCACAGAATTTGGATGTTTCGTACCTGAAGAGATTTCTCTTCGTCTAAAGAATGTATGACGGAAAAAGCAATTTTAGGTGGTGGGTGTTTTTGGTGTACAGAGGCTGTGTATCTTAGGATTCCCGGAATTCTCTCTGTAAAGTCTGGATATGCAGGTGGATCCACTCCCCATCCAACTTATAAAGAAATCTGCACAGGAACTACTGGTCATGCAGAGGTGATCGAAATTGAATATGATCCCGAAATCATCACATACTCAAAAATTTTAGAAATCTTTTGGGCATCTCATGATCCCACCACACTCAATAAACAGGGCAATGATGTGGGAACACAATATCGTTCTGTTATCTTCTTTTTAAATGAAAAACAAAAAGAATTAGCAGTGGAATCCAAAAGAAAACATGCCTATCTTTTTCAAGATCCGATCGTAACAGAAATTTCACCGGCTCCAGAGTTTTATCCGGCGGAAGATTACCACCAAAATTATTTCACTCTCAACCCACAAAATCCCTATTGTCATTATGTGATTTTTCCCAAACTAAAAAAGTTAGGATTAAAACTTTAATCGTTGTAAGGTTATTTCCCTTTAAATGCAGTTAACATTGCTTTTTCTTGATTAGGGAAAAAGTTCATCACAAATGCAGTTTGGGCTTTGGTAATTTTTTCCACTTGCCTTCTGTATTTAATCACTGCACCTGGGTGGGCTGTGTTACGAACAACAACTTTAACATTGTCTTGGTTGTAACGAGCTCCCTTTAATTCTTCGATTTTTGATTTGAGTAATTCAACAGTTTTGCTTTTTTTCTGGTAAGCATCAAAGATTTCTTTGAACTTTTCTTTTCGTGCATCATCTAATTTGCCACGAGATCTTTGAACCACTTCTTTGATTTTCTGAATTTCTGGAACAAGAGCTTCTAAATCTCTTTCAAATTCGGCAAGTCGGGAACTGCCTTCTGTTAGGAGTCTATCGTTTCTAAAATGAAATCCTACTTCTACGACTGTGTCCATTTGTGCGGTCGAACCTAAAGAAGATACAGTGATTCCTTGGTAAGAAACAATATCAGATCCAATGATGGAGGAAGATTCACCGGTAAGGATAATGTTTCCTAAACAAAGAATTTTACTTCCTAGAATAAAATTTTCAACAATACAATCGCCATCAATTTCGAGATTTCCATTTTCAATGAATTTTGCCCGAAGGTCTCCCTTGATGCGAATGACACCTTTTCCTTTGGCTTTGACTCCGCCTTTGACTTCTAAATCTTCACCCACAATTACATCGGAAGATTCCACATTTCCATCTAAATAAAGGGAACCCTGACAATTGACAATCGCACCTTCTTCAATGGTCCCTTTCACTCGGATAGTACCTTCAAAGTTGATATTTCCTGTTCCAAGGCCAATGTTACTTTCAATATTTAATTCGGGAGATACGGTGAGAGAGGTGTCTGTTGAAAATACAACTCCACTGAGGGATGCAAAGTATTCTTTGAGTTGTTGTCCTGGTTTTTCAGGATTTTCTACTGTCTTTGGAAGAACGTTTTTACCCAAGGTGAGTCTAGGTCTATCAATCGGATTGGGATAAATCGGATTTCCTAAAACATCAATCCCTTGTTCTCCTGCAATTCCTTCGAAAAGTGTGGCGAGTCTTTCACCTTCTTTTACGTGAACGTATTTATTGATGTTTCTATAATCTGCTGATCCGTCGTCTTTTAGGACAACACGTTGTGCTCTTGGAAAATAAAATTTAATCCAACCACTTTCCCCTTGTTTGGCGGGGTTTCCTTGGGCCACTATAAAATTAAAATCGTCTCTTACTTTTGTGGGATCTTTTAATATCTTATCAATTTCGATGGCAGCTTTATCCACCTCTTTCATCAAAATTCGATCCCTGTGAATGGTTGCATTGTCTAGAGCTTCATAAATTAGAATATTGCTCATAGAACCGCCTAACAACCATATTGGTTTTGCTACCAACGTCGCAGTAAGTCGATCCTCGGAGATTTGGATTTTCAGTCCCCGTTCCGGATTGAAGTCCGGTGCATTTTTAACGTCCATTCTGTTAAAAGTATCGGCAGTTTACTTCTTAGAAACGAGAATTTCTATCGGCGGAGCCAATATAGAAAACTTCCGAAGGTTTGGAGGAGGGCTGGAACGCCAAAAATTTGGGAGTGGAGGGGGAGGCTGTCTCCATGGGTTAGGGCAGTCGAGGTGCGGTGGACATAGGAAATTTCTTTTTTCTGGAAGAGAAGGGCTAGTTTTTCCGACTCCTCGGGCGAGATTACGGAGTCTGTTTTTCCATGCAGCAGGGCCACAGGGCCACCGAGAGTTTCCAGTTGGTAAAATGGGGAAAGGTTTTCTGGAAGGTTTTCAGGAACAGTGTCCAGGACTCGCTTTGCCAGTTCCATCCGGAAATTTCCGTCAGCACCGACTTGAAAAAAGAAATCCTGGGCGAGGGTAGAAGTTCCTTTGAGTAATGACTCTGCGCGCGCCTCGTGTCCCATTCGTTTGAGTCCGTTGTCTAGAGCTGCTTCAAAGTAGATGGGCTCTAGTTCTTCGGCAATAGTCCGCTCAAAACGATGGAGGAAATTGAAAAGAATAACATACACTGCATAAGGATCGATATCATAGTTCGAAAATACAAAAGGTACGGTATCTAAAAAATCACAATAAGCACCGATTACCATGGAAGATTTAATTTTGTGTCTTGTATTGGATTTGGATGCGGCAATGAGCCCCATACCACCAGAGAAACTGGCAGATAAATATCCTAGACCATCTCCATTAAATAGATGTTTTGTGGAATGAATTTCCATCATCAAATCTTGGATATTGGAAATGGTATTTTCTTCGATCCGAAGTCCTCTAACTTCAGGTAGTTCAGGAAGGATGACACTATAATCGGAGCTAGCAATATTTTCTGCTAGTTCCAATATCCTTGGGTCGTCAATTCCCATGGCACTCATTCCATGTTGGATATAAACTCCCGGTAATGATTCTGGATTTTTTCCTGTAGGATAAAAATGAAAAACTCGCCTACCAGTGTCTGGCAATTGGAGTTCCTTACGTTCTAAAGATTTTTTTTGTTTAAGCCCAGCATAACTCAAAACGAGTGGGATTGCCAAAACATAAGGTTTCATTCGGAATTAGTTTTTGGGAGTGGGAAATTTTTCCAACAATAAAATCAAATAGAGTCTACCCATATAATCTTCTCCTCTTCTATCTTTGAGATTGAAGATAAGAATGTATTGGCGATAATGTTCTAAGGAAATGGGAACCAGTTTATGGTTTAAATTTTCTGGTGGTAAAATATCAATTTCGTAACGCCCCAATCTCATTTCTGTAATCAATTTTCCAGCGATCTGATTTGCAAATTCCATCATGATGGATGCTGAGTGGGAACGAGATGTGGGATCAATCTGAAAGGCCTTCGCAATTTTGGGAAGGAGTTTTAATTTTGTATATCCATCTAAAGCAAGATAAACCTTTCCATTGATATCACCAACAAATTCAACTAGTGTACAATTTTCAAAACAAAGCCCTTCATTTTTAGAGGGACCATAAGCTTCCCTTTCCGCAAAAACAAGCAGGGATTTTTGAAAGTGTTCCGGTAAAACTTGCGAAACAGTTAGGATAAATTTTTCATCAATTAAAGGATCCATTTATGCTGCGTGGTGAAGGATACTCTCTTCCAAGGATTTGTATGCGGCTTTGATCCAAATATCAAATTTGAGTCCAGGAATGGAACTGTTGGAATAACCAAGGGCCACTTCGGAAGGATAACCAAGACTATCCAATTCTTCAATGAACTGATTGAAAAATTCGGTAAAAGTATCGAGTCGATCATTAGGAATCATAGCTGCATATAAATTATTTTCTAACTGGTACAATCCCAACCCAAGCACAACATTTTGTTTGCCAAGTAAGTTTAAACCAATGGCAATTTCGGATTGGAAGTTGGTATCAATGAATTTGAATAAAATAAGAGTCACTTTTTCTTTGGATTCAAAGGTTGACTTGGCCATTTGATAGAAGTGAGATACATTAAAAAGTTTTGTAACAGGATGTTTGGTTACTTTCGCATATTCTCTTTTTATCATAATCTTTTCTGAGATGGTGTTAGACTTTTCCCAGAACGATTGGATCTCCGATTCGTTCCAAGATTCTTTAGTAGAAAAACATAAAAACCCGAATAGATGGGCATTCATAGTAAGTGGAATGTATAACTTTCGTTTGTCGATTGAGATAGCAGGAAGTAATTCTTTGACTCTTCCTTCTTCAAATTCATCCCATTCCACTGGATTGTCATCGGTCTCCACCATCATACCGGCCTTTTGCCAATAACATTCCTTAAATTCTTTTCCATCGTAATAGACATACTGAATGGAAGTGAGTTTTTCTGTTAAAAAAGGGAATGGGAATTCCTTCACTGTTTCACAAAACAAAGATCGTCCTTCGGACAAGATTTGTTCTCTGGCAAGTAAGATGGGATCTTTTTTCCAGAGGATTTCTTTAGGTTTAGGTTCTGCATTCGAAGGTAATGTTGGCAAAGCTGTTTCAGTATCGAAGACAACATCTGTGTGTGGTTTTTTATCTAATAAACCTTCGTTATTTAGATTGTGATCGGTTTCATCCAGGGACTGCGGCTTTTGAAAATCTAAACTATATAAAAACAATGCAAGTAACAAACAGGAAACGGTGAGGAGGGTGAAACTCACCCAGGAAAAATAGAAAGTATACTGAAGGATAACTCCGGTGATGAAAAAAATTGTGGGAATTGTATATCGTTTCATAATGACTTAGCCGTTACTCAATATAACGGGTAAAATGGGGATTCGCTGAACTGATTTTCCCTTTCCGCTAGGGGCAAATGAAACTCTATTCCGAATTGGCCGAATACTATTTTACCATCGAAGAAGCAAGCCGCAAGTTTTCGGAAGAAATCCTATTCTTACGAGATACATTTAAGCGACATAAAATACACACCGTTTTAGATATTGGCTGTGGGACCGGGGAACACATCAAAGAATTACAAGGTATGGGTTTCAAACCACTCGGTGTAGATGGATCTCCCCGAATGTTGGAGATTGCCAAAGGGAGATTTCCCCATTGCCAGTTTGAACTCGGAAAAATGGAAGCATATGTCGCTAAACAACCAGTAGACGCAGTGATTTGTTTGTATGGAACTTTTAATTATCTCATTAACGATGACTTAGTTCAAAATTTCCTACGTAATTGTTATAAAAATCTAAAACAAGCAGGCCTTTTGATTTTAGAAATCTGGAATGCAGATCCCATCCACAGAATCAAACGAAAACCAATTACCACAGTGAGTAATGTGAGACTAGGCGAAACATCCATTCGGAGGAATCGCGGTTTTCGTTTAACAAGAGCAGATGATGTTGCTATTGTGGAAGTAAATTATGTTTATAATTTGAATCAAAAAGATTTAAAAGACAAACATACAATGCGTGTGTTTCATTTTCCCCAAGTACAGAATTTCTTAGACGATAATAAGTTTGATGTCTTACATGTTTACAGCAACTACGACGGCGAAAAATATATAAAAACGGGCGCAAGGATGCTCATTGTAGCCAAAAAGAGGTCTTGACTTTCTTTTTTTTGTACGGTATCTCAATCTATCGGGAGAACGTATGTCCAATCCAAACCATTTCCAAGTCATAGTCATTGGAGGAGGGCCTGGCGGTTATGTCGCAGCCATCCGTGCCGCACAATTAGGTTTGCAAACATGTGTCGTTGAACGTGAAAAACTCGGAGGCGTTTGTTTGAACTGGGGTTGTATACCCACCAAAGCATTGTTAGAAAGTGCACATGTATTGGAACATTTAAAACATGCTGCCAATTTTGGACTTTCCTGTGATAATATCAAAGCTGACTTCGATGCTGTGATCAAACGCTCTCGCTCTGTAGCTGATCAAATGGCCAAAGGTGTTGAATTTCTTATGAAGAAAAACAAAATCACCGTGGTAGGTGGAGAAGCGAGTTTTCAAAATTCTAAAACCATCCAAGTAAAACCTAGTTCCGGGGAACCAAGCACATATACTGCTGATTTTTATATTTTGGCTGTGGGTGCCAAAAACAAAGCCCTCCCTTTTTTGCCATTTGACGGTAAACACGTGTTATCTGCTAGAGATGCCATGTCAGAACCAAAAGTAATTCCGAATCTTGCCATCATTGGAGCCGGTGCCATAGGTGTGGAGTTTGCCGATTTTTATGCCAGTATGGGATCTAAAGTTTCCATCATTGAATTCCAAGACCATTTACTTCCCAATGAAGATCTTGAGATCTCTGGAGTTTTAGAAAGAAGTTTTAAAAAAAGAGGGATTGAACAGTATTTAAGTCACGGAGTTGAAACGGCTGTGGTTTCTGACACAAGTGTGGAGCTCACTTTACAAGATCGAAAATCCGCAAAAAAAGAAAAGTTAAACTTTGATAAGGTGATTGTTGGGGTTGGAATTGCACCTAGTACGAGTCATATTGGATTGGATGAAATCGGAATCAAACTAAAAAATGGATTTGTAGACTTTGTTGGTAACTATCGAAGTACGGTGGATCATATCTATGCCATTGGGGATTGTATTCCCACACCAGCTCTTGCCCATGTGGCCAGTGCCGAAGGAATCCGCGCTGCGGAAGATATCTCTATGCGATTGGGAAATCCCCATCACTTAGAAATTGCAAGATTAAACTATTCTTATATACCTGGTTGTACTTATTGCCATCCAGAAGTAGCGAGTGTTGGTCTTACTGAGGAAAAAGCAAAAGCTCTGGGTTATGAAGTTTCCATTGGAAAATTTCCATTCACAGCGAGTGGTAGAGCCCAAGCCCAAGGGGATACAACCGGTATGATCAAAATTGTTTCCGATAAAAAACACGGAGAAATTTTAGGCGCCCATATCATTGGTAGTGGGGCCACAGAACTTATCGCAGAGCTGACATTAGGTGCCAATATGGAAATCACCGTTAGGGAACTTGCAAACACCATCCATGCCCATCCTACTCTTTCTGAAGGGATTATGGAAAGTGCGGCGGCGGTTTTAGGTGAGGCGATTAATATATAGGGTGATTGGTTAAACAGGTTTAATATTCGGTGTTTTCCTATGGCGGGTAATCTGTATTCAAAAATCAAAAAAATACGCATCCAACATTGCGACCCAGGTGGCGTTGTTTTTACGCCTCAGTATTTCAATTTATTTGTGGAAGTGATTGAAGATTGGTTTTCCGAAGGATTAGAATATTCTTTTTCTGAACTTATCGTGAAGGATTCTTCTGGAATTCCTGCTATGAAAATTGAGGCCAAATTTCACAATCCATCCTATCTTGGTGACGATCTTGAATTTTCACTTGTAGTGGAGAAGATTAGAGATACAACAGTTCTTTTAAAAATGATTGCACTTTCTTCGGATTCACAGAAGCGGTGCAGCATGAAATTTCTTTATGGTTTTTCAAAATTAAATTTAAAAAAGCTGTCTCCGTGGCCAAAGCATCTTCGTCTAAAAATGGAAGAGTATCGGAAGGTTTAGCGAAAGATTGGAGCGTATAGCGCGGTCGAGTATACTAGAAAATTTTTATCACATAACGAATTCGAGGCGCCATTTTCTTCCGTAAAACTTTTTTACTCTTCTTTTATCTCCAAACATTGTTTCATCCAATTCCAAGTTTCCTTTGGTCTTTCGAAAGGAAAAAAATGAGTGAACCCAGGAAAGATGGTGACATCAGACTTCGGATGAACTTTTGCCAGTAGGTTCGCATACTTAGGACTACAAACTTCAAATTTTTCGGGAATGGCAATATGGTTTTCCGTTCCTATTCCATAAAAGTTTTTGAAAACATGAAAGTGGGCATGCCCAAAGATCCTTGCTTCTACTCTTGGGTCACAACAAAGTTTGACTTCGGAATCGTGACCTGTACTTACAAAACAAGAGTTAAGATAGTCTTCGAAGATAGAAGGTTCAAAGTTTGCAAAGGCAGGAAATTTTCGGAACGACCGCCTAACAAGTTCTATGGATTTAAAATGAGTCCTTCTTTTTTTTGCCCCTTTTGCAAGTGGATTCTCTAAAAATTTTGAAAGAAGGATCATCTTCCAACCGAGGATCACAGGATCCATGGCTAGAACCTTTTCAAAACGAGAGGGCTCTTTGGCGGCCGCAAGGAGAGAAGAGGCCCCTCCCAATGAGTGACCAATGATATTTGTTTTTAGAATGGATTCGTGATCGAGGAGTGCTAAGATCTGATCTCGAAAGACATTCCAATTATGAAATTGTAAGCTGAACTCAGAACGACCATGTCCTAAAAAATCGGGAGCAATCACTCGGTAGTGTTTTGATAACAGTGGAAAATAATAATTGTAACAGCCGGCACTATAGCCATTGGCATGACAGAAAACGAGAACAGGACCCGGAGTTTCCGAATCTAAATATGCACATTCCCAGTTTCTGAACCGAAAGGATTTTTGTTTCATTTTTCTATTTGACCCTTCCCGATTTAGATCGGATTTTGTCTCTATCCCATGCAATTCCAGGTCATCCTCTTCTTCTGTATAGCCGTATTCTTCAATGCATTAGCTAATATTTTAATCAAATCCTCATCTTTACAAGACCAAACAAAAACGTTGTCAGGTGGTCTTTGGGATACAATCTTTACGGTATTCAATCCTTACTTCATCGGTGGGCTTGCTAGTTTTGGGTTAGCACTACTTGGATACCGGTATGTTTTGGGGAAAGGATTGAAACTTTCTCTTGCCTATCCGGTGTTTACTTCTAGTGGATTTATCATTGTTCTGATTGCATCTTCACTTTTTTTTAAAGAGAGATTAAACTTAACTCAATGGTTAGGAATTGCATTTATATTAGTGGGTGTTTGGCTTACCGCCTTGCAGATGTTTGATGTTAAATCGTAAATCTTGAAACGTAAATCTGTTACTATAAAACTAAAAACACTACTTTTTCTATTTACTTTTCTTTTCTTTTTTCTTTGTAAAAAAACAGATTCTGTATTAGACAAGGAATCTGTTTCACCTGCCATACAGAAACGCCCCAACGTCCTTTGGATTGTCATCGATTCGCTTCGGGGAGATATCATCGGTCGTTATGGAGTTACTCCAAACTTGGATTTGTTTCAAAAAAATGCGATCAACTTCCAATACCATTTGGTCAATGCGGCTTGGACAAGGCCATCCACTCTTGTGTTTTTTACAGGGAAGTATGCCTCCGCAAATCCAGTTAATTTTTGGGATTACCCCACAACCAAATCCGAAGTGGAAGCGTTTTATCGGAGTGAAAAACATCCCCTCCCTAAATTATTAAAAGATAATTCTTTTATTACTTATATGGTAGGGAACAATCCATTTTTGACAGATAAGTTTGGACTTGGAGTCAATGTCGGCTTTGATTTGTTATACGATTTTTCTAATTATAGCGAAGATACAAAAAAAATTACTAAAAAAACATTCGAAGTGTTGGATGAAATCTCAACACAGGAGAAACCTTTTTTTCTTTTTTTAAATTATAACGACCCACACAAACCCTATACTCCACCGTCCGGATTTACCAATCGAATCCAAACCAAAGAAATTTTAGATGAAAAGAAAATGAATTATTTGGGAGAAGTTGCTTTTGTGGATGAAGAGTTGGGAAAAGTTTTTGAAGAACTGAAACTCAAAAACCTCTGGGACAACACTCTCATCCTAATTACAGCAGACCATGGTGAGGTGATGCATAGCGCTCATGCGATTTCTCCCTTTACGGGAACAAACACGTATTATGGACATGGTCAGGATTTGTTTTTAGAAAATATTCATGTACCACTCCTGATTAAATTACCTGGTTTGACTCTAAAACAATCAATTTCCTCTATGACAAGATCCATTGATTTATTCCCAACGGTTCTTGATTATTGTGGACTTCCTATTCCTAAAACCATCCAAGGAAAATCTCTTAAACCTTTAATTGAAAACCAAGAGGCCACCAAACGCACGTATTATGGAGAAACTAGGTTCACACAAGGTTATGGAGAAGGATCGGAGTTCCTTTTGCAAAGGTCTTATCGTTTTCATGAAGTAGGAAAGTTTTGGTTAGGTTCTGTGGGTAGTGAGTTCTATTTGTATTCGGATGCCAAAAAAGATCCTAACCAAGAAAATCCATTACGTATCTCTAATATTTCAGCCATAGGCGATATGAAATTAAATCCATCTTTGGAAAAGAGAATCCTTCGGTTTTGGAAACAAATTCGTTCAATGGAACCAAAACTTCCATTGTATCATCTTTCCATCCAACCAGAATCAAAAGATACAGAAATACAAATTCGAGTACCACAAGGTACCATTCGTATGACAACCATTCCCGAGGACCTTGTTTTGGAAGAGAAGGGAAAATCAGTGCAGATTCATACGAAACGAACAAAGGCCTTTGAAATTAGTTTCGAAGTCTACCCCGATGTGAGTTTTCCTGAATTTACTGTATCGTTTTCCAAAAAACAAATTCCAAAAACAGAAATTTTTACCGGATATTTTGGTGTGAGTATGGCATCTTGTAATTCCAACTGTGATTTGTTATACGAGTCAGGACCACAAAAACCAAACATCATTCCCAAAGCAAAAGTCTATTTTTGGAAGGAAGGTGGACAAAAAAAATCCTATTCTTCTAAACAAGAATTAGGAACCGATGCTTTGGAAATTCTAAAGAAACAAGGATATGTGCAGTAGCTGGTTATTCTTTGGATTTTTATCAACTAGCTATAGAATCCATTCAATCATTGTCTTGGTTTGTGACGGATACAGAAGGGAATGTTTCTCCATGAATTCCACTTCCTCCCCCACTAAGGGAACCAAATAAAATCGAATAAGCCATATTCCCATCAACAAGGAAATCATCGACACCGGTAAGGACAACGTTTTGGAAGGTATTCCAATCGCTGGAAGTGAACACCAAACTAGAAACTGACGAGGTTCCTTCAGCAACATTAGAACTAGTAACAGGAATGGTGACATTAGAAACTGGTCGTGCGCGCAATCGAACTTGGAACCTAGACTGACCACCAATCTCCGTAGTGATTAGGTTAGGTGAAGTGACGAGGCCACCGGAACTATTGGGAGATGTTCCGCAAACATTCATTGGATTGGGGTCGGCGCAAGGAACGATATCATAAATGTAGTTGATATGGTTTCCTGAAATAGATAGAGGAGTGAGTGCACTGTAAATGGCGGATGGTGTGAAGCCTGTGCCCGTTTCCCCGGATGTTACAACAGAAGATATAGTATAACTCACATCCCCTAGACTTGCAGTGTCGAGGCCGGTAACGGTTACCAGTTGTCCTGATCCAAAATTACTCGGTGTGAATGTGAGTGGTGCTGTGGGAAAACTCACGAGGCCGCCAGGTGAGGTACTGAAGTTCACCGTGATATTTGTTGTGGGTTGTGAGTCCAAATGAACATAAAATTCTGAAGAGGCTCCCGATTGCGATGTAATCACTGTGGCTGGAGTAAATCCTGAAGTGGTGACCCCTGCACTATCATTATCATTTAAAGTGAGCATTGGATAGTTGGAAGCAGGGTAAGGATTCACACCATTATAAAATCCATCAGAGGAAGAAAGGATTCCCACAACAATAGGACAAGATACATTCCCATCATCGACTGCGTCGTCATTTGGGGTCACAGTAATTGTGTTATGTGCTCCAATTGTATTCCAATTGGCACTAGTGATAATCACTGTACTTGCAGAGAGAGAAAATTGTGGGACAGCGGGGCTTACAACGAGTTCACAAGGGAAAGTCGTGGTTACAGAGACAGGAATTGTAACATCATCTGTGGGAGCTTGGCTAAGTAAAATATAGATGGGAAAGGCAGAAGAATTTTCAGCACGAGTTAGATTGGTAGGAGTGACAACTGTGACTGGGTTCTCAGAAATACTATAATTAAGAAGGGTGGCTGTATCTCCCGTACTTCCCACAAAACTAACATACCAGGAAGGAGTGGAGCCTGTTTCTGTTCCATTCACTGTCACCGTATAACTTATGTTCCCGTCAGTTAAAACATCGGAAACCCCTTGGATTTCCACGGGAACCGAAGTGCTCCAATTAGTTTCATCAAAAATATATTGCTTAGAACTAACTGGTGTTCCGCTATCATTGATCATCCCTTCTGTGGTATCGGAAGTGGCCACTGTCACCGTAACTTGGTTTCCAGGAAGAGGGCGACTTCCGAGTCTTAGGCTATACATTGCAGATTGACCGGCTTCTGTTGTAAAGTAAGGTTGTCCCGCATCTAAGGTAAATAAGATACTTGGGGATGGATTGTCATCATCAGCGATATTGATAGTGGTGTCTGAAGGATTCATACCTTCATAATCAGTTCCTGATCCAGAAATCACACCTAACGTAAGTGTATGGGTTCTTGTCGCTATTTCGTTAATCGAATCGTTGGTGACCATGACCGTCACCGTTTGTGTCGTAGAATAGTTGGTATGAGTGAAGGTAAGACTCGCCGGTGAAAAGGTGTATTGAGTGGAGTCGGGTAAGTTGAAAGTTTCTCCCGTAATCGGAATGGTCACTGAGCCGGAAGCACAAGCGGCTAAATTGCCGGGACTGTCACAGGGAGCAGCATTCAACCGAACAGTAAAAGTTCCATCACTTCCTCCTTCTGTCAAATTCAAGGTTGTGGAGGAAATGGTAAAACCAACTGTATCGTTGTCTGTGATAGTGATCACCAAATTTCCGTTAGCTTCCGTATATCCAGGAACAGCACCTGTCGGGTAGAGCCCTGTGAAATAAGAACCGCTTGCTTGTGGGATATGAATGGTGACAGGAAGGTTTCCGTCATCAAAGGAATCGGAGACAGAGCGTATGGTAACCACTTGAGGCACATCCCAACCACTATCGCTTGTGTTGCCAGTATAGTTTGCGACCTGACCGTTTGTTGGTGTAAAGGTAAGGGTGCGTGAGGCTGCAACTCCAGCAGAACTATTGAGGAGGACAGCCTCTGTTCCATCGGAAGAAGTGATCGGTCCTATAGTTACATTGGCATTCGGTTTTAAAGATAACCTGATTTCGAAAGTAATGGTCGAACTTCCATTTTCCAACATCGAAGATGCAGATAGGTTTTGGATGCGAACTAGAGGTTCGTTACTATCAGTATTGATGGCAGTAACTGCCGGAATGGAGATGGAATTGTATTTGGGATCTGTAGAAGATGAATTTCCAAAAGATATATTTACATTTTGGTCCCCATCGTCTGATCCATCTAACACGGATGTGATGGTAACAGTTTGGGGTGTGTTCCAGTTCCCTGTGGTAAAGTTTAAAGACGCAGGGGAAACTGTTATTTCTGAAGTATTACTGGATGTGATACTCGGGACACTCACCGCGTTTGTTGGCTCCGAATTCAAAACCACAGTAAATGTTTCTGTAGATGGGGTTCCGTTTTCATGAACCACAAGTCCCCCTACAGGAGTGACTGTAAATCCCGCTGTGTCATCATCTGTCACAAGGATGGTTACTTGTGCGGGTGGTGTTACCGAGTTGTATATAGGATCTGCAGAACCACCTGTATCGACAGTTCCAAATTGTAAGGTAACGGTCCTTGTGTCTTCATCAATGGAATTGTTGTTAGTTGTGATATTGACAAACTGGTCTACGTTCCAATTGGCATTGGTAAAAGTTAGATTTGAGGTACTGGCATTGGTGATAGAATGGTTTTCTGAAATTCCTGTGAGTGTCACTGTAAATCCAGGAGGGGGTTGGGACAAAAGATGAATAGCAAAGGAAAGGGCTCCGCCATTTTCTGAAATGGTCAAACTTCCTGGTGTTGTGAGAACAAATCCCGGAACATCATCATCTGTATTGGTAACGGAAGGAAAAACCGGTCCCGCCAAACCATTGTAATCGGTATCTGCGGAAGTGGCAGCACCTGTAACAACCGAAACAGTTTTTGAACCATCCACGATAAAATCATCTACACCCGTCACTGTGACAATTTTGGGAGTGAACCATTCTCCAGGAGCAAAGGTAAGGGAGGTTGGACTTACTGTTCCTTCGATACTTGGTGTAGCCACAATGGAAGGAATGGTTACGGAATTTGTAGGGAGGGTATTCATTACCACAGCAAAACTGACTGCTCCACCTGCTTCCGTAGTAGTGAGTCCTGATAGATTGACCACTGTAAACCCTGCGACATCATCATCAACATTGGTTCCCGTAATGATTGGAACTGGTTTTCCTAAGTAAGCGGGATCATTGGATACAGTGGCATCGGCAGAAATTTGAAATGTACTGTCATCCACACTAAAGTCATTAATACCGGTGACTGTGACCGTTTGTGGCACATCCCAATTGTTAGGTGTAAAGATAAGTTCTACTGCTGCAACAGTAGCTTCGGTTGTATCATTCGAAACAAAGTTTCTAATGTAGACATCTTGCATTGGTCTTGTTTGTAAAACATAAGCAATGGTTCCTGTTTCTCCGGTCTCGGAAGTGATGAGGCCAAGAGTAGGGCTTGCAGCCACACCAGAAGATTCATTGTCAGTATTCACTACAAGCAACACAGGAAGTCCTTGTGTAGAAAATCGGATATCAGAAGAAACCATAGTTCCCAGTTGCACTCGATAGTTCTGATTTCCATCAGGCAGCAGATCATCCACACCCACCAAACGAATGTATTGTGGTGTGTCCCAATTATCCTCAGTGAATTCGATAAAAGTGGCTGATAAAAGAACTCCTTCTGTGGAATCAGAGACAGTGATCGGACCAATTCTTACTGAACTGTTCGGCTCTATGTTCAAACGAACTGTGAATTCTGCTTGTCTTCCATTTTCACTCGTAAATAAAAAATTTGGAGCTTCGTAAATCACGGTACCTTGCCCGGTTGTGGATGCAAAGAAGGAACCGAATAACATCTGTAGATTAATGGGTGTTATGGATTGGCAGGAAATCGAGAGAGTGGAGAAAACGAGAAAAACGATGGAAAAACAGACCCTGAACATGATTCCCTTTTGTCCTCGTTTGGCTTCCAATTAGGACTCTCCCTTTATATATTACGAGAAAAATAACCTAAATCAGAAAAAAATTTCCAGGACATGCAATAAACTAAAATGAGCCAAAATCAAAATCAAACTTCTAAGGGACCACTTGCTGGTGTGAAAGTAGTCGACTTATCTTTACTCTTACCGGGCCCCCTCTGTTCCCAACACTTAGCGGATATGGGAGCCGAGGTCATTAAAATTGAAAACCCGAGAGCCTATGATGGATCGCGCGCGATGTTCAAAGGAAAAACCGGATATCCAGCATTGTATATGATGCTCAATCGAAATAAAAAAGCGATCACTCTGAATTTAAAAAGAGAATCTGCGAAAGAAATTCTCTTCAAACTTTTGGAAGATGCTGACATTTTACTCGAAGGTTTTCGCCCTGATGGAATGGATAAGATGGGAATTGGCTATGATGTTTTAAAAGAAAAATTTCCTCGTTTGATTTACTGTGGAATTTCTGGCTATGGTATCTCGGGTAAGTACGTAGATTTTGCAGGACATGATTTGAACTATCTTGCGATCTCAGGAGTCCTTGACCAAACAGGAAATCCTCCCAGGCCTGCTGGTTTTCAATTGGCTGATGTAGGAGGAGGAACACTCACAGCGCTTTCTGCCATTCTTGCAGCCCTTTATTATCGAGAAAAAACAGGCAAAGGACAACGCATTGATATCTCAATGACAGATGCCTCTCTCCAATTTCTTTCGTTATACGGTGGAATTTTATCTGCGTCGGATACTTCTCCTGAAGCGGGGAATGATATATTGTCTGGTAAATTACCAAATTATAATGTGTATGAAACGAAAGAAGGAAGGTATGTGGCACTCGGGGCTTTGGAAGATATGTTCTTTCAAACTTTTTTACGGGCAGCAGGAATGGAAAACCTTACCAAAGACCATCCCATGAACGAAGAAAACATTCCTCTCATCAAACAGAAGTTAACTGATTATTTCAAATCAAAAACTTACTCCGATTTACAGCCCATCTTTGATAATACAGATGCTTGTCTTTCTCCCATTTTGAATATGAAAGAAGTAGCGCAAGACCCACATATGAAAGATCGGGGAATGGTATTCGAACGGAACCATCCCAAATACGGTCCCATCCTTCAATTTGGGTCTCCTTTCCATTTTTCAGAAACCCCGTTTGCCTACAGAAATGATCCGCCGGAACATGGGGAACATACAGAGGAGATTTTGGGTGGTTTGGGTTATCCCAAAGAAAAAATTGCGGAGTTCAAAAAAGACAGGGTGATTTAACCGCTCCTTGCTTTTTTTTCGTAATTTCTTTATTTTGTCCCAGGGGGGATGTAAAATCTCCCCTAATCATACAATATGAAGTTATTACAAGTTTCTGACCTCCACCTTTCCCAAAGTTCCAAAGACGAAAAAAACTATTCCTTAGCCGTTCTCGGTGAAATTTTAAATACCGCCGAACAAACTAAGTGCGATCGCATTCTATTTTGTGGGGATCTTTTTAATACCTTTCCTGATTTAGAAGGGCTTCGGTCGGAATTTTTAAAACTAGTCTCTTCCTATTCTGGTCTTGTGTATTTTCTTCCCGGGAACCATGAAATTCTGGAGAAAAAAGGAAATAGCAACCGTTATGTGGATTATGATTGGACAACAAAAGTAAAGGTCCTCGACGAAACTCCTTATTTTTTATTTGAGGATTCAGGAATCGAATTTGTATCCATCCCTCACCAAGAGAATTATTCTGGATTGTTATTATCACCTCCACCTCCCAAAAAAACTAAACTTCGGATAGGCCTCGCGCATGGAACGGTTCCAGGAATGAGTTTTACGGGACTTAGTGAGGAAGAAGAAGAAGGTGGCTCGTATCTTGATCCCCACCTCATCCAAAACTTAGGATTGGATTATCTTGCCATCGGACATCTCCACCGTGCCCGCATGGGGACTGTTGGAAACTGTAGCGTTGGTTATGCGGGTTCATCTCGTGTTTGGAGAAAAGGAGAATTGGGACCCAGGGGCGGAATTTTTATCCATATCGATGGATCCAAGGTTCGCACCGAACCTGTGTATTGGAAAGAGGCTGGTGAATACAGAGAGATCTTGGTTTCTTTGGATACAGAAGGTAAACCAGAAGAGAGTATAGAAACATATTTGGAAGGAACAAGTCCCAAGGATTGGATTGTGTTTCGTTTTGTCGGATATGTGGACTCGATGACAGAAAAACAAAAATTCCAAGAATCGGTTCTTCGGGAATGGAAATCAAAGTTTCGTATCTTGGAGTTTGATCCTGATGAATCACAAATCACTGTGATCCAACATTTGTCTGAAAATGAATTTGTAAAACAATTCCTGGACAAAATGAATGAAAGAAAGGACCAATTGGATCCCATTCTTTGGAGACAGACTCGAGTCACCGGCATTCGATTGATCTTAGAAGGAAAGAAAAACCGATGAAACTAAAATTAGAAAACTTCGGACTCTTTTCTAAAAAAGAATTTCCCATTGAAAAAGTAACCGTCTTCACAGGTCCCAATGAATCAGGAAAAACAACCATCCTAGATGCATTTGTATCTGCTCTTGTCAAAGTAGTGGGAAGTACAAAGTATGGCGCAGTACTGAATACTAGATACAAAGCTGAGCGAAATTCCGATTTAGGAATTCCCAAACTTTCGATTTCTCAAAATCTATATTTGAATTCTCTTGTGATCCGCGAAGGGAATATGGATGTAGGTTCGGAAAAGGAACTGGTGAGCACCATTGAACAGACGATATTCGATAGTGGATACAATCCTTCTCAACTGAAAGAACAGGTGGAACAACTTTCGGCCAAATCGGGAACGAGAAAATCTGCTAAAGAATGGAATTTAGCGTTATCTGGATTCACGGCCGCCAAACAAAAGTTCGATGCTTCTGAGTTGGCATTAAATAAAATCTCTGCTCAATTTGCAGATCTACCTGTATGGGAAACCGAACGCCAAAAATTAAAAGAAACTTTGGAATCTACGATACTAGAAAAATCCAAACAACAAACCGCATTTGGCGAATACAAAGAAACCGAAGAACACAGTGAAGCCGATCGCATTTATACCCAACTATTACAATGGGAAACACTTGAATCACAATCAAAACAAGAAGAAAAAATTCTAAAGTCTGATTGGGACAAAAAAGCAAAAACACTCGATGCCGAAATCAAATCCTTAGAACAAAAACTTTCCCTTTCCAAAGAAAGAATACAAACTTCGGATGCAAAATGGGAGTCATTCAAAGGACAAAAATCACAGGCAGACCAAAAATCAAAAAAACTAGAATCGTATTTTGATTATTTTGAAACTTGGAAACAAACCATTCGCAGATTCCAAGAAGAATCTCCTGTGGTTCAAAAAACAGTTTGGAATCCACTGTACAGAAGTTTGGCGGGAGGTTCAGGCGCATTAGGAATTTTTTC
This sequence comes from Leptospira sp. WS4.C2, assembly GCF_040833985.1. Taxonomy (NCBI): domain Bacteria; kingdom Pseudomonadati; phylum Spirochaetota; class Leptospiria; order Leptospirales; family Leptospiraceae; genus Leptospira; species Leptospira mgodei. Next base: position 3,145,857 of record NZ_CP162139.1, on the reverse strand, counting down.
TCTGATTCTTTCCCTATTTTCAGAATTTGGTGTATGGATGTATCTTCTGCCTGCCATTCTTTTTGGTTTCTTTTTCTATTTTGTTTTTCGTGCCAAGGAGATCCAAGTCGAAAGAGATGAACCAAAGTGGAATGAAATGATTCGCCGAATCGCAACTGAGATGGAAACCAAAACCTTAGGCGAATGGAAACCAGATTCCCTCAGTATGGAATCATTATCTCTTACCTTTCAAAGATTCGACAGGGAATACACAAAACAGAAAATTGAATCAGAAAACATTGTAACGGCAATGGTCACTCTGGAAGAAGAAATCACTGGGCTTCGCACAGAAGACAAAAAAACAAATGAAATTCTTTCTGAAAAGGAAAAAGAACTAACTATTATTTGGCGAGAAGCGGGAGTCCATTCTCTTTCCGAACTTTCGGAATTGTTTGTACAAATTCGATTGAAACAAGAGAAATTACATACCTTAGTGGAATCTTTAAAATCAGAATCAAAAAAATGGGGAAGTACTGATTTAGGAGAATTGAAACTCAAACTAAAAGACAAACTCAATGACTTAGAGAAAAAAGGAGTTTCTAAAACTTTTTCTGCCGAAGACAGGGCCACCAAACAAAAATTAGAGAACGGGGTCCAAGTTCTATCCGATAAAATTCGCGATTTAGAACGCAACTTGGTGGAGTTAGAAAAAAAGTTAGATACAGGAAAGGCGGTTTTAGAATCACAAATGGTTCCGGCTCAAAAAGACTGGGACGGGTCCAAACGCGATTTAGAAACAAAAGAAAAATGGAAAAACGATTTGGAAAGAAACTTCCAGGCCTTGGAAGTTTTGTCTGAAGTGTTTTCTGAGATGGAAGTCGAAAGTACGGACAAAATGTCCTCACTAGTCAAGTCTTTACAAACAAGAATGGATGCTCTCAAAGGACCTCTTCCCACAAAACAAATTCAGTGGAATGGATTCTCAGATGAAATTCAAATCACAACCGATTCCTCCAAAGAAAGTTTGGCTTTTGCCAACCTTTCCACGGGAACCAAAGAACAAATTTCTTATGTATTACGTTTGGAATATGCCTTTCGGATTGGAAAACAATTTAATTTGCCCTATCTTTTGTTAGATGAACCGTTTCGTCATATGGATGAGGGCCGCCGAGATTCTGCTTTGGCCTATACACTCCAGTGTGTAGTTAGTGCAGAAGAAGATTGGAAGGTTGTGTTTTTTAGTTTTGATGGGGAACTTGTTTCTAAAATCAAAGAATTGGCAGCGGGGCTAAACCTCCCCTGCCAAATCCATGAATTGACTAAACCAGTTTCTTAGCTTCCGCAAGAACTGTATCGTAATTGGGTTCACTTCCGATTTCTGGAACGAGTTCCGTATACCGAATGATATCGTCTTTATCCACAACAAAGACAGCTCGTGCAGAAAGTCCTGCGAGCGGACCTGCAGCAATATGAGTTCCGTAATTTTTAGAAAAAGAAAAATCTTTGAACTGCGATCCCGTAATCAAATTTTCGGAATCGATCCCTTCAGTGGAACAAAAACGTTTCATGGCAAAAGGTAAGTCACCAGAAATAATGAGAGTTGTGATTCCATTTTCTTTAGCTGCTCTTTCATTGAACTTTTTAGTTTCCAAAGCACAAACAGCTGTATCCAAACTAGGAACCGCTACTAGAATTTTTACCTTACCTGCTAGGTCTTTTAATGTAAGATCACCTAAATCTTGTTTTGCGACTCGGAAGTCGGGTGCTTTGTCCCCTGGTTTGGGAAGGTTTCCTTCGAGTGGAACGGGATTTCCTTTGAGTGTGACTTGTGCCATTCTGATCTCCTTTGTATTTAGACTAATTCTAGTCTTTCAGTGAATGGATTCTTCGGGAAGGATTTTTTCCATCCATTGTAAAGATTCCGTAAGTTCTCCTTTTCGAATGGTTTCACTTAAAATGCGTACTCGGTCGAGAAGCCATGAAGGTGAAATTTCTGTGATGTCTCGGAATGCCTCCAATTCCTCTTTGTTTAAAGTTCCATCAAATGAGGAACAAAGGGCAAAGATGGCAATGGGCCATTTTCTTTCTTCCATAGTAAGATTTTGGAAGGAATGTACAAACTCGGTCCAATCATCTAGATTTGTGAGTTTGTCCCTTTCGGGCAGAAGTCCAATGAGTCCAAAGAGCAAATATTCAAAGTTAGGGTGGAATGTTTTTGTATAAACAATGGAGAGGGCGACGGCTCGCACAGATGATTCTATAAATATCTGAGTTCGCTTCTTTGATTTGATCTTTAACAACATGGCATCGGACAACTTTCTTGTAATGATCCGTTTTCGTAGCTCATACAAAATGATATAGGTGGTGAAACTATCCCAAATTCCCGTCACAGGCCCTGAGATATATTCGATTAAAAACCGAAGCCCCGTCCTTCCAAGAAAAACCTTTAATAGAAGTTTAGCGAAAATATTAGAAAGGAAAACTTTACTTTTATACAAAGCCGTGCGAAAGAATAAGGCCCTTTCATTTAGGTGTTTGTAAGGATCAATTCCATACAATCGGATCCTGGGGTCGGGAATTTCTAAAACCAAACGTGCCATCATTCCAGGAATGGGAGTAATGAGTTCTGGTTCTTCGGCAAGTTCAATATCTGCATACTTTGCCATCCGAAAGGAAAGATAAAATCCCAACCGAAAAAGTAAGTAAAATTCGATGATAGTTGCAAAGGCCAAAAGGAAAACAAATCCCGAAATTGCATGATAGGAGATTGTGTCCAGGGGCCAAAACGAAAGCTGGGGAAGGTAAGTACAAAAATAAACAAAGGCAAGGGAAGGCAAAAACCCAATCCAAAAAGACCAAAAAATGCCCCAAAGAAGGAGAGCTCGTGAATGATAGGCAAAACTTTTCCCAGAATCCTCGAGTTTCCTAGAATGAGAGTTAATGGCGATCAGAACACGACGACCCCACTGTTCTAAAAAACCCGGTTTGTAACGTTCTTTACTCATATTTTTTGCAACCGATATCCTGGTTTGGGACTCTCATTCCATCAAACAGGAATTCTCTATGACGACACAAGCTGAAATCAAAATCAAAGAACCCATCGATTGGGTCACGACTATATTTTTACTCACTTCTCCTCTAGTGGGGATCTTCGGAACTCTCTACTTCTATCTTTATGAAACCATTCACTTGGGCACTTGGGCCTTATTTGTGTTTTATTTTTTTGCAACGGGAATGGGAATCACTGTAGGGTATCACAGACTTTTCTCTCATAAAGCTTATGAAGCAAAATTTCCCGTCAAACTTTGGTTACTCCTTTTTGGAGCTGCTGCTTTCCAATCAACTGCTCTCGAATGGAGTGAAGACCACCGCATCCACCATCGATTTGTAGATACAGATAAAGACCCTTATTCCATTAAAAAAGGATTTTGGTATGCTCATATTGGTTGGTTGTTTCGCAAAAGAAAGTATGTGCAACAAGGGGTACAAGATTTAACGAACGATTCACTAGTGTTTTGGCAACATAAACATTTTTATTCCATTGCTATCTTTATGTGTTTTATCCTTCCTGGCCTTATCACTATGTTATGGGGTTCTTTTTTAGAAGGATTTTTTGTAGCAGGTTTCCTCAGGCTTTTTGTAGTTCATCAGTTCACATTTTTTATCAACAGTGCTTGTCATGTTTGGGGAGAACGAACTTTCTCCAAAGAACAAACCGCTCGCGACAATTGGATTATCGCCTTTTTTACATTTGGTGAAGGTTTTCACAACTTCCATCACGAATTCCAATCCGACTATAGAAATGGAATCCGTTGGTTTGATTATGATCCATCCAAATGGATGATAAAAGGCCTTTCCTTTTTGGGTCTTACATATAACTTAAAAAAAGTTTCTGAAGAAAAAATCTTACAAAAAACTATGTTTTTGAAGGAAAAAGAAACCCTTCATAAATATACAAATGTAGGGGAAGAAAAACTTCGTCAGTGGGAAGAACAACTCGCAAGTTTACGTGAGTCTGCCGTGCAAGAATACCAAAAATGGAAACAAGCAAAACAAACTTCTGGTGATAAAGAAGTAGGCGTTTTACGAATGAAATTTGAAGAAACCAAAGCTAGTTGGGAAAAACTTCTTAGCAGACCACTTTTTTCTTAACCTCGAATTTCCCGGAAGATTTCTTTCGGGATACTAGGAACGTCTCCTGGACCAACTAACGGTAGATATACCATGAACAAAGTTCGTCCAGGTGCCGATTCTACTTCAATCCTACCTTTGTGTTTCTCGATAATCCCCTTTACAATCCCAAGTCCAAGCCCTGTTCCTTCCCCTTGGTCTTTTGTGGTAAAAAATGGATCCCAAATTTTATCTTTGATCTCAGTGGGAATTCCCGACCCATTGTCTTCAAAACTAATGAGTACATAATCTTCTCCCACCCTTCTTGAGGATATGGTAAGTTTTGGATGTTCAATTGATTTCATCGCATGGATGGCATTGGTGATGAGGTTTGTCCACACTTGGTTCAGTTCATCAATATTACAACGAACTGGAGGAATACTTCCGTAAACCCTTTCAATTTCCACTCCATGTTTGATTTGGTTTTGCATAATCACAAGAGTGTTTTCTAATCCTTCATGTAGATCGCATTCAGCATAAGATGCCTGCCCCAAGTGAGAATAATACTTCAGTGCTTTGACAATACGAACAATATTACGAATGGCATATTTGATGTTTTTGATATTTCTTTGCAGGCTCAAAGTATTCTTTAACATCTCGAAAGTTTCTTTCCCACCCGTTTTCCAAATCCGCAAGAGCTCTTCTTGCATATGCAAAAGATGATGATCGATAAGAAAAGTAGATAGATCCGAAGCATCATTTTCTGGAATTCCATCTTGGATGAACCGAAACTTGGTTTCTTTCTTTAGTTTGAATTTATCTTTGGGATCGATTTTTGCTGCGGGATCTTCTTTTACAAAACTAAAGAGTATGTCCAAGTAAATGGAACGAAAGTCGGGATTTTGGATGAGGTGGGTAATGTCCCCTAAGTGAGATAAAACAAACACCAGGTTTGCATCTAAGTTGTCGGCGGCCCCGTTGATGACTGCCGCAGGAGTATTGATTTCATGAGCAATCCCCGCTACCATCACACCAAGCGAAGCCATTTTTTCAGACTGAACAAGATGGGCCTGAGTTTCTTCTAATTCTTTGGTTCGTTCTCTAACTTTGGCTTCCAAAGTCTCTGTTAGATTTAACAACTGCTGGTAAATCATAGAATTTGAAAGAGACATGAGAGATACGGAAAGAATCTCTAAAATGATTTCAATTTCTTCTATATCGTAAATTTTTCCTTCTTTGTGTTTTCCAAGAAGGATAAAACCAACAAGACTTGATTTAATCGAAAGTGTGGCCACTAACTCTGATTTGGTTTGTTTAAAAAAATCTAATGCTTGTTTGGCTATTTTTTCATGGTTGGGAGAGGTAAACTGGAGGAAATTTTCTTTGATATGGATTCCTTCCCTTTCCGACAGCCAAAGTAAAAAAGGATTGAACACGGGAATCGAAGGTAGTTCTGAAAACTTTTGGTCTCGTGATTCCAAAAATGGCCTGGGCCGAAATTGTCCCTCTCTTTCGTCCCAAGTGTATACTTGCACAAAGTCAGCTGGGATCTTTGAAGCAAGAAATTGGCTTATGGTTTGGCTGATTTGGTCTGGGTCATTGAAGGAGATGAGTTCTTCTTTGAATTTTTCTAAGGCAAATAGATTTTGGACGAGTTCATCTCGTTTTTTTGGTTTTTCGGTGGTTTGCTGCTCCAGTTTTCGGCGCAAAAAATATAAAAGGGAAATAGTCAAAAGTCCGAAGGCAAATGCAAAAAAGGAGAAGGGTTTTGTGGAATCTGTGCTGCTTAAGGCATAAGCAAAAACAAACCAGCCAAAAGAGGAAAGGATTATGATTCCAAAAGGAAAGAAAACTTGTGTTTGCATGTCATCTGTATAGAATGTAAGAACTAGATTATTTTAATGAAGAATCCACTTGGGTAAAGAACTATTTACAATCGCTCGCATCTTCGGAGCCTATTATGAAATTTATTCAGAAGGGACAAGTTATGTCCGCGCTGTTCTTAAAGGGAAACTTCGGTTAAAGGATTCTGGAGAACGCCATCCTTTTGTTGTCGGTGATATGGTCCTTGCCGAAAAAACTTCCGGGGAAGAGTGGATCATATCGGAACGAATGGAACGAAAGAATTACCTAACACGAAAGAGTGATCGTGGCGATAGTCATGTGTTATGTGCTAACTTGGATCAATTGGCTATCCTTGCTTCTTGCAAAGATCCCGAAACAAAACCAGGATTTATCGATCGTTTGCTTGCGGCCGCTTACCATACACAAATCCCCCCTCTCATTATTTTTACTAAAAAGGATTTAATCTCCCAAGAAGAAATCGAAGAACGCGAAGTTTACTATCGTGAGTTAGGTTATGAGGTCATGACTGTCTCTCTCCTTTCGGAAGAATCCATCCAACCTTTATGGGAAAGGATCCGTGGAAAACGCACCTTCCTTTGTGGAAACTCGGGAGTGGGGAAATCTACTCTCATGAATCATCTTCATAAAAAGACAGTCCAAAGAACAAACCTTGTGAGTGGATCCACCAAAAAAGGAAAACATACCACCACTAATTCCTTTGCCCTCTTTTTGGAAGAAAATACAGTTCTTATCGATTCCCCAGGAGTCAAAGAATGGGGCATCTTACACCTGACACCTGTTGAACTTTGGGAAAGTTTTCCCGAATTACGTAAGATTAAAGAAACTTGTCAGGAAATTTATTGCTGTGAACTGGGTTCTGAATGTTCCATGCGTAAACACCTAAACGAGAGCATGGATGAAACCCGAAAAAAAAGTTTAGAATCCATGATAGAAAGCCTAGAAAACCCCCATCGGGTGACAAGAAGGGATCATTGGGCAAAATCTGTCACAAAAAGGCATTAGGGAAAAGAGTTGCCAAGCCCTCAGTTGTTATCTATGATTAGAATGTGATTTCCGGAGGAAGGAATATGAAACGTGTTATGATCAATCAGTTGTCGGTAATGGGATTTGTGGCAATTTTTGCCATACTTTTTACTGCCTGCCAAAAAGATTCCAAGGAGACTGTAACAAATGTTACAGATAAGTCCCAACAAGAAAGTAATGTCGTTGTTGCCTTTGTAAAAGGTGATGTCGTTGTGATCCGCGAAAGTGGACAAGTAAAACCAAACTTGGGTGATGTTTTAACTTCCAAGGATACCATCGTTACCGGTCAAAACGGTTCTGTGGAAATCCTTGTCGGTGAAGACGGAGTTTTGAAATTAAACAAAAATACTTCTCTTAGTGTAAGCCAAGCGTTTGCAGCAAACGATGGTTCACGTGCTACAGAAGTGAACATGCAATACGGAAAACTAGTGACTGTTCTTCGCAAAGAAAGAAAAACAGAATCTTTCAGTGTAGTCACTCCGACTTCCATTGCGGGTGTTCGTGGAACGATCTTCCTAACCAATGTGGAAAATCCATCGGCTAAAGGTGGAAACGTTGCTTGTGGTTCGGGAAACTGCGTCGTGAAGTACACAGTTCTTGATGGTGCGGTTGCGATCCGTAAATCAAACTCAGAAAACGAAATCGTTGTCGACAAACAGAAAACAGCTGAAGTCGGAAATGAAACTAAACTTTCTGATAAAATGATCAAACCAATGGACAAACAATCCCTAACAGAGATGAAAGAGATGTTGGCTTTTGAAAATACTAAAATGTTACAGTTTGAGTCTCTTGCAAATGAGTTAAGAACCAACAATGAAGAACTTCAAAAACTAAACATTGGATCTTCTGTAGAAGAATTGGAAAAAGCAGCAAAAAATCGTGAGATCACTAAATCTAAATCAGACGAAGTCATCACAACTGCGAAGTCCATTGAAGATTCTAAATACATCAAAAAAGATGTTCAGAAAGATTCCCTAAAATTAGCACCGAAAGAGAGTTTTGATAAGACGAAATGAGATATGTTTATTTACCGGTCCTTTGTTTTTTAGTCGGTTATTGTTCCTCGGTCACAAAGATCGAAACTTTAAATCGAAGTTTTACAAAACCTAAGTTCATCACTCCAGAACCGGGTGAGTCGGAACCCCTTCCTTCGGGCAGAGATTACAAAGAACGACTGGTAAATAAATCCACTCCTCATTTTTCCCTCCTCTGGAAACAAGTTCCAGAGGGGTTTTCTAAATCTGATTTATTGTTACTGGAAGAGAAAGTCCTCTTTCCACACAACAAACTAGGTATCTACAAAAAAGCCCCTAAAGATCCAGATCCAAAATTTGCGGAAACCTCCGACTTAGATTTGGTATTGGAACTTTCTCTCACTCGCAGTAACGAAAGACATTCGATAGAAGTTCAATACAAAGATCCAGTTTTGTCACAAAACTATGGAAAGGCGATCTTCGTATACCAAGAGGAAAAAGAACCTGTTGTTAAATCTTTGAAATCATTTGATGTTTTCCATGGCAAAAGACAACTCCAACCATTGACTGGAAGTGTTCCTGCATACTTTGCAGAGGTTTCTTCTCCATCTGAAGATGAATTACGTAATTATTTTACCTCCTCTTTGCGAGGAAATGCTTCGGTGTTTTCCACCTCACCCGGAACCACAATTTACTTAGATGGTGTGGAAGTGGGCAAAGCTCCTTTGCTTTCCTATTCACTCATCAATGGAAAACATACGCTTTCGTTTGCAAAACCAGGCAAGGATCCCGTTAAAAGAAATATCTTAATTCGAGCAGGGAAAACCACTCGTGTGTTCCAAGAATGGAATGATGATATTTCGCAAGGAACCATCGTCATTTCTAGTTTTCCTGCCGGTCTTGATATCGTAGTGGATGGTCAGAAAAAAGGAAAAACTCAATATGCGGAATCGGGAGTTCCTTACGGCAGTTATCCGATCCAGTTCATTCGCACGCAAAATGATTCTCACTTTGAATATGCGAAAGCCGGAATCAAAATTAGGCCAAAACAAATCACATCCATTGCTTTACCCATCTCTCTTGAAGATGGAGTGGGTTGGGAATCAGAAGAATTTTGGAACCTAACATCGGCTTCTCCCAATTTTTCGGCCACATTCCCTGGCAAACTTACCTTTGCCAAAAACAAAGACCTTCCTACCGGCTGGTATGGTGTGTATTCAGAAGACCTCATTCCTGATTATCTCGAAGCCGAACTGGTGTTAGACCTTGTGAAAGATTTGAATGGTGCCGTTGGCCTTTCTTTTACTGATCACAATCAAAATGCCATTCTTGTCTATGTCGATAAAACAGACTTCCATATCATTAAGTTTTCTTCGGAAGAAAAAGAAGCCCCTGTTCGTTCTTCGTATCGTTGGAACAAAGAGGATGAACTCAAAGGCAGAAGTATCAAACTTTCTACCGACATCGAAAAAAAGATGATTCGATTGTCTTTGGGAAATAAAACCGTGGAAGAACTTCCATGGAATTTCGAAACTTTTTGGAATTTAGGAGTTTTAACTCCACATAACGCGCCTATAACGGGCACACCTCTTCGAGGTTTAAAAATACGATATCCTGATATGGTTAAGTTTGAGGAAAGGCTCCAAAAATGAGACAACTTAGTTTTTTATGTTTTACCGTCGTTCTTTTTGTCGGCTGCCAATCTCGCGACTTTAAACCCGTTTCCGTAAAAGATTCCGTGGTGGAAAAATCCGATGTATCGGATCGCCAAAAAATTGAAGAAGCAAGGGAACTTGTCGCGGAAGGTAGTAACGAATTCCAAAAAGGAAATATGGATGTTGCTTTAGAAAAAGCAAAGGCCTCCATTCAAACTTTTGAACTCATTGATGGTTATTCTCTACTTGGATCTTCCTATTACCAGTTAGGTGAATATGAAAACGCAAAACTTGCTTATGAAAAAGGCAAAAACTTAGAGCCCAAAAATGAAAAACTCCTCATTGGACTTGGAACGGTTCAATCCACTTTGGGAGAAAATGAAGAAGCACTTTCTACTTACCAAACCTTAAGCCAACTAAAACCAGAAGAAACCATCTATACTTACAAAACTGGCCTACTTTTAAAAAACTTGGGTCGTTACCAAGAAAGCCTTGTGGTACTAAAGTCTTTGGAAACCAAAACAGAATTTCCTTATCCCATTGAATTGTTAAACCAGTTAGGGGATCTTTGTTTAGAACTAAAAAGATATGAGGAAGCAGAAGCTTACTTTGCAAGAGCGGAAAAACTCAATCCTGAATTAAAAACCGCAAAAGATGCCAAACTTTCCACTAAGATTGCATCTCTCATCCAACGAGGGAATGACTTCTTAGCAAAAAAGAATTATGCAGAGGCAACTTCTGAATTCAAAAAAGCCACTGAGTTACAACCACAAAATGGATCTGTATGGTCTTTTCTTGGAAATGCCCAGTTACTAAATGGTAAACTGAAAGAAAGTGAAGAGAGTTTCAAAAAATCCATTTCGCTCTCTGATACAAATCCCAACGCTTATGTGGGGTTGTGTAATGTTTATATTCAAACTCATAACTATTCCGACTGTTTAAAAACTTCCAAACAGGCTGTACAAAAAATTCCTAAAAATGCAGAGATCCGCAACAAACAAGGGATATGCGAATGGAAATGGGGAGAAACTAAAAAAGCCACTCTTAGTTTCCAAGATGCCTCTTCCTGGGATCCCAATTTTTTTGAACCAAAACTCAACTTAGCCTATGTGCTGATTGATTCAGGGCGTTTTGACGAAGCTCTAGATGTATTAAAAAAAGCCGAGTCTCATCCTAAGGCAAAAAAAGAAGAGATTCGAAAGGCAAAGATACTTGCAGAATCACAAAAGTTTATCGCCGATGGTGACGCTTACCTACGCCAAGGAAAACGAAAACAAGCTTTTGATGAATACGGAAAAGCAATGGGTGTGAACCCAGAAAACCCAGCAGCACAAAATGCGTTTGGTCGAGCTTACTTCGCCTTCGGGGAATACAAAAAATCGGAAGGCTCCTATTTAGAAGCCTATCGAATGGATGCCACCAATCCAGGTGCCTTACAAGGCCTTGCTCGTGTGTATGCCAAAACGGGTGAATCCAAAAAAGAAAAAGAATACATCAAAAAACTAGAAATTCTTTCGGCCACAGATCCATTTAGTGCCATCACTTTAGGTCGTATCGCAGAAGATGCTAGTAAATGGGAAGAAGCAGAATCCATTTATATGGGACTGAAGAAAAAATTCCCAAACAATGATGCTGTCGATTACCGATTGGGAAGTTTGTATTACAAACGAGCTGTAGAGGAAAATTCGAAAGAAAACTATGTTCGTGCGAACGAATTCATTCAAAAGTCCAAGAAATACACGAAAGACATTCCTGAATTGATTGAAACAGAAAAGACAGTGGCGGAGAACTCTCGTTTTGCGGAGATCCTTCCTTTTGTCAAAGAAGGAAACTCTCTATTCAATCGTAAAAAATATATTGAAGCAGTTTCTCCTTACCAAAAGGCCTATGACAGAGTTCCCAAAGCTTCCCTTCTTGTAAAAATTGCGGAATGTTATATTGAAAAGGGTGAAGAAGAAAAAGGACTTTCCATTCTGGAAAATGCCGTCCGCACCAATAAAGAAAATGCCATCTCTTTTAAGGAAGGAATCTATTCTTTCTATTATAAAAAAGGGGAATTAAAAAGAGCCGAAGACGGATTCTACGATATCTTAAGAGAAAAACCAGATTCCTATTACGCCTACTATATGTTAGGTCTTGTAACCATGAAACGGAAAAACTACGAGGCGGCCATTGGGGAATTTGATCGTTCCATTTTGGTAAATCCTAATTTTGCTCCGAGTAACGTGGCCAAAGGTTTGGCATTTTATAAACTGGGCCAAATGGAAAACGCGAAACGTGAATTTGAAAAGGCGCGTGTGAAGGATTCTGAATTTGGCCTTTCTTCTTATAACTTAGCCATTGCTTATTTCAACGAAGATTTGACTAAAGAATCAAAAACCATTTTAGAATCCATTCGTAAATCAGATCCTGATTTTATGGATGGTGAGATCCAATTAGCTTACATCTACTTCAAAGAAAACAAATTGGAAGAAGCAGAGAAGATCATAGATCGTGTTCTCAAAGAAGAACCGTCTGCCGAAGCTTTGTTTGCCCAGTTTCGAATTTTGGATGCTAAACAAAAACAGTCTCCATCCGATAAAGTCAAAGCCAAACGGAACCAAGTAAAAGAAAAAATCTTACGTGAATATGGGGAAACCAAATACGCAAGACTCCTTCCTTCGGACGCATTAGATGATGAACCACTGCACGTGACCGATCTCAATCTTTCGGGAACGCCAGTTTCGACACCGATTGTGTATCCAAACCGAATCATAGTCAATTATGGAACGGCCCTTGTAGGTTATGACAGAATCACAAAGGAACTGGTTTGGAAACAATACACTTCCACTCCTTACCAACTCTTAGTTGCCGGCAAAGAACTTGTGGGAATTTCCAATGATTCAGCAACCAAAATCTATCCTGAATCGGGAAAGATGAGTTTCAAAAAACAAATTCTTGTGGGTTGGAAAGTCAAACAAGGTTCGGCTGTAGGAAATGGATTTTTACTTCTTTTGGAAAAAGAAAAAGGAAATGACCGAAAAATCGTTCGCACAAATCCCAATTTAGAAATTGAAGAAGAATGGAATGGAAATGATTTTTTAAGTTTTTCTCACACAGCGGAAGGAAAACTTTTTGTCCTTCGTGATTTAAAGAAAGAATTCCAAATCCAAGTCTTTGTCCTCGGTTCTAGTTCCAATTCCGATAAAGACAAAAAGGTATCGAATCCGGTTGCGAAAAAGGATACAAAGGAATCGGCTCAAATCATTGGATGTTTGGAAGATTCTTGTTTAGTTCAATTAGGAAATCAAATCTATGAAGGAACCGAAAAAGCAAAATTGTATTCCTTAGGAAATACAGATACCATCCGTTCGGTTGTCAAAAATCCAGAGTCTTTGCTTATTAATACGGAAAATACCGCCTATCTTTGGAAAGGTGGTTCTAAGTGGAAAGATTCCTATTCTATAGAAGGAGATTTTTATTATCCTTTGGATGGGCTTGTAGTCGAAGGTCGATCTAAAGAATTACTCTTAATCAAAGGCAGGGAGAAAACTCCGGTTCCATGGAAGGGTGATCGTGATGGCCTTAGGATCAGTACTGTCACTGTAGATTAATTGAAAGGCCGAAAGAGAAGAGAACTTACCTGTTTCTATGTAGGATTCATTGTTCCTACATAGATAGATTCATTTGGGTTTGATTCGATTTAGATAGTAAATTCGTTTCCCTTCATTTCTTTTTTCAGTCTCAAAAAAGGAAACAGGGAAACCTGGCCTTTCGAACTCATATTCTTTTTCTAGCCAAACTAATTTGGGAAATTTTCGAAATAGGGAAATGGTTCGTCTCGCATAAGGGCCGTAATCGGTCGCAAATAACAACTTCCCCCCCGGTTTTAACAAATCATAAATTTGTTCGAGCATATTGGCTTGCATGAGCCTGTTTTTACGGTGTTTTTTCTTGGGCCAAGGGTCAGGGAAATTGATAATAATTGTGTCAAAAATTTCTTTCTCGAGTAACTCATCGAAGAACCACTGGAAGTTAACGGTCATATAGCGGATATTTTCTAGACCCAGCGTTTTTCGTTGTTTTTCGGTGTGAACGATTCGGTTTACCTTCTTTTCCATAAGTAGATAACCTGTTTGGCGGTCACGATTTGCCAATTCGATGGCAACTTCACCCCAACCCGATCCAAGTTCTAAAACAAAGTTTTGAATCTCTGCCGGGAAAGATTTTTTTAGGTCGATTTTTTTTCCTCGGTCTTTAGGTTGCAGGAGATAGTCTGATTGATAGGAAGTCTTGGTAGTAAACTTCCAAAGCTTTTCTTGGATTTCCGGGCTAACTAACAATTGCATTCCTTCCGATGATGTAATGTCAGGATTTTTAAAAGGAACTAGATGAAAATAACTCTTTTTGGTGTTCGAGGTTCTCTCCCTACACCGATTTCTAAGCAGGAACAACGGGAGAAAACTTTAAAGATTCTCCAAATGGCCAAAGAAGAGTGGCGAAAGGATCCTGCTGGGTTCTCAGAAGAGGAATTTTTAAACCATCTGCCCATTCCCTTGTCACAAGATTTAGGTGGAAACACCACTTGTGTGTTTATTGAAGGAGATGGGGGAGAAAAAGTTATTTTAGATATGGGGACAGGACTTCGTGTCCTTGGCAACCAAATGGCTCCGCAGGCATTTAGCGGAGAAGATATGGACATCCATATCCTCGTCTCCCATACCCATTGGGATCATATCCAAGGTTGGCCATTTTTTAAACCTGGTTATTCTCCTTCTTGTAATATTCATTTTTACTCATGTATTGAAAATCTAGAAGAAAGGCTTGTTCGCCAACAACATCCCGAAAATTTTCCTATTACTTTCCAACAAATGGCTTCCAAAAAACACTTCCACCTTTGGAAAGAATTTGAATCTTATATGTTAGGTGGTCTGAAAATCATTCCTTTCGGACTTCGTCATCCGGGATCTTGTACGGGATACCGGATTCGCGAAGGAAATAAAATTTTCCTTTTTTGTACGGATGTAGAATACCGTGAAGAAGATCGTGAACACCTAATCAAAATGAAACCTCAGATTGCCGGGGCAGATCTTATCATCATCGACGCACAGTATAGCACTGCTGAGGCGGAAAAAAAATTAGGATGGGGCCATACCGCTGTGAGTAAGGCAGTAGAGTTTGCAGAAATGATGGAGATTCGTTCCGTAGTGCTTACACACCATGAACCAGATCACACAGACCATGAAGTGGCGCGTATTATTTTAGATGAAGCTAGATTAATAAAGCCGGGTGGAATGCAGGTACATATTGCACATGAAGGACAAAAGTTTATCCTTTAGGAAATCAAATCCTTCATTCTCCAGAGATCCTAGATTGTTTGAATCCATTTTTTGATGATCATTAATTCAATCATTCGTTGATTAGATAATTGGAGTGGAAACCTTTTGCCTCACCTGACCAATCGGGACAATCTAGTTTTAGATCTGCATACCAATGGATTTGGTATGGTTTGGCAAAAAACAGTTGGATAAAAAATCTTAAAAACGAAGAGATGTTTTCTAGTGCACTCATCGTTGCTATTGGGCGTGTTCTTTTGACAAGTAGGGAACATTTTCCCTCGTTAAAATAGAGAACTTCTGATTTAGGGATCGTATAACCAGATGTAGGTTCTTTTTCCCAATCCAAAACTTCGACTCGTTCTACTGTTCCTTCCAAGACTACATGACCGGTAGTATCGAGGACGGCTACTCTACGAAAAAAAGCACCGGGGAAATCAGAATTGCCTACGAACCCACCTGTAAAAATTCTGTGACCATCTTTTGTAATGGATCTAACAAGTTCCCATTTTTTGGAATATTGGTATACTGCTTCGTTCGATAGGATATGTTCTAATCCACCAACACCTTTGATCTCTTCAGTAATTTCTTTGTATCGAATGGTTCCTGTTACTTGGGAGTAGGAAAAGGGAATGTCGGCTTGGACAAATTTTCCTTCTTCTTTTAATGGGTATCTTCCTTTGGAGATAGGGACGGAACCTCGCCTTGGTTTGTAGTCTAATTTAATTTCCCAATCCCCATAGTTCATATAGAAGGAATAAATTCCGTTTTTGTATTCCATCCAGTTTTCGCCGCTCTTTTGATAAAATAGGCCCTTTTTGGATTCATATTCATCAGCATCGAATTCACGAGTGGAATAAAAAACAGGTTGGTCTTTCGGTTTCAAAAGAAGCGATATACCGTTGTTATGTGATCCTGGACCAAAATTGCTCACAAGGAAAGTTGCAAACATATTGTATTTTTCATTACGAAAAGTGAAATTCCATGCCTGGAGATACCCTTCATCGGTGAAATGTTGGGTTTTGAAATCTTGCGGAAGTAGATTTTCTGTTGGCAATAATGCAAACAAAAGGCCAAACCAAACCAATCGAAAGAATTGCCGAAACACCGGCAAATCCTAACGGGTGATTGGAAAAGAATCAAGATTTTTCTTGGGGATTTCCTTTAAATGGTTACCGTGCTAGGTTGAGACAGTTCGAATAAATCTCCCAGACAAACGAGCGAAAACACGGGATGTTCCGTATTGCCAATTTGTCCGAGCCTTTCTCTTTCTTCGGCGATTCCATCGATATGGATCCAGGTTTCGATCTGTTCTCCCGGAAGGATGCGGCAGGCGACCTGGTATTCAAAAGGTCCGAGTCTGGAGAAAAAAATTTGAACTGATTCTGGGGATGAATCGGCTAATGTGCGACGGAAGGCAAACTGTTTGGACTTAGTTTCCCCTCGCATTTCGTAGTAGTGGTTCAGAATTCGTAAGATATGTAAGAATTCTTCTTTTTTGGTCATTAGCTCTCGCCAGGAAACTTCGGTTTCTTTCATGCCCAGTGGGGTTATGGAGCTTTGACTTTGGTTCTTAAAAAAGGATTCTCACTTGAAAAATACTTTCCCCTATCCAGGATGAACGAAACGGATATGGTAACGGAGATATTAGAAATATTCTGGAAAGAGAAACTCCGGTTTGCTCAATTCTGTTTCGATGAATTGGCTCCTTTGGATGCAAAGTCCTTTTTAGAAAAAAGACCGAACGGAAAATCACCTCAGTGGACTCTCCAACAGATGGTCTCAAATGACCGCACCTTTAGTTTTTATTTACCCATCTCATTACGAATTAGCGGATTTTTCTTTTTTACCTCATTCAAAGACCAAGATATCGAAAAAGATTTGGAAGCCATCCGGGATCGTTACACACCTCCTGCTTTTCCGCCCCATTTTTGGGAGATTCAGATCGCGAAGGCTGAAGACCTTCGGATCAAAGCAAAAGATCCTTTGGTAAAAGAACAATGTGAATCTTGGAAAGAGATTCTTGTTCGATTGGAAACAAAACTTTCTGGGATTTCCGATCGTGATGCCTATAGAAAAAGATATACATCCCTTACGGGAATTCATACCATTTCAGGAGCGATCAATAATTCTACGGAGTTTTGTCACTATCTATGGAATTTGTACATGGCAAATTCAAAATAACTGTATTTTAAACGAATCAAAAATGGACCGAGTTTAGGAGAAATCAATGGGAAAAATTAAAGTAAAAACACCGCTTGTTGAGTTAGACGGCGATGAAATGACAAGAATTATCTGGAAAGAAATTAAAGATCGTTTCATCTACCCTTACTTAGACATCACTTTGGAATATTATGACTTAGGTGTTGAATACCGTGATAAAACAGATGACCAAGTCACTGTAGATTCTGCTAATGCGATCAAAAAACATGGCGTAGGTGTTAAATGTGCAACCATCACTCCGAACGCAGACCGTGTAAAAGAATATAACTTAAAACAAGAATGGAAATCACCTAACGGAACCATCCGTGCTATTTTGGATGGAACAGTTTTCCGTAAACCTATCATCATCAAAAATATTCCAGCTGCAGTCAACTCTTGGAAAAAACCAATTGCGATTGGAAGACATGCTTACGGTGATATTTACCGCGATGTGGAAATCCTAGTTGATGGCCCAGGAAAAGTAGAACTAGTATATACGGATGCTTCTGGTAACGAAAAACAAAGATTGCTCGTGAATGAATTCAAAGGTGCTGGTGTTGCTCTTGCTATGCACAACTTAGATGAATCCATCAAGTCTTTTGCTAAAGCATGTTTTACTTATGCTTTGTCCGAAAAGATTAGCATTTGGTTTGCAACAAAAGATACGATCTCTAAAAAATACCATGCTCGTTTCCGTGATATCTTTGATAACATGGCAAAAGAACAAGACGCTGCTATGAAAGCTGCAGGTATTACTTATAGTTATTACCTCATCGATGATGCAGTAGCGCAGATCATGAAAAACGAAGGTGGACAACTTTGGGCCCTTATGAACTACGACGGTGACGTTATGAGTGATATGGTGGCTTCTGGGTTTGGTTCCCTTGGTCTTATGACTTCTGTTTTAGTCTCACCAGATGGAAAGTATGAGTATGAAGCGGCACACGGAACTGTGACTCGCCACTACCGTAAATACCAAAAAGGAGAAACCACTTCGACAAACTCTGTAGCGTCTATTTTTGCTTGGACGGGAGCTATTGCGAAACGTGGGGAACTTGACGGAACTCCAGATGTAGTGAACTTTGCTTTGAAATTGGAAGAAGCGATCATTGAAACCATCGAAGGTGGTGAGATGACAAAAGACTTACTTTCTCTTTCAACAGCTGCGAAAAAAACAGAGTTGGATACCTTCCAATTTATGGAAGCTGTACAAAAACGTTTGGATTCTAAGCTAAAATAAGTTAGATTCCTCTCCGCACCCTGTCGTTTGGCAGGGTGTGATGTTTTCTTTTCTAGTTAATTCTCACCTTTTCTACCTCCTTCATTATTAATAAAATATTTCCTTGCAATTGTTGTTGGATATCCTAGATTCAATTTTCCTTATAAAGGGATTTGTTATGAAGCGTAGCATCCACATTTTACATAGTATGTTTTTTCAAAAAAATAGAACCGAAGCCGAACTCGAGCGAACAACGGAAGTCAAATAGGATAATGATCGCTGATTTTATTGAATGGTATGTGAGTGAACTGTCTGAAGTAAAAACTTCCGCGGAACTATTTGATAAAAGTATTGGTTATTTACAAAAACTAAACTTTCAGATCGTGCGGGTTAGTATGGGGACTCGAACTTTGCACCCACAAGTAGAGTCTTTGTCCTATACTTGGGTTCCCAAAGGAAAATTAGAATATTTTGATGATACTACAAACCAACTGCAACATTCGAAATCAATAAAAGAATCTGAAAATGGGTTTTTAAGAGAGGTTCGTTTTCGATTGGGATCCTTGCAAACTTCTCAGTTTGTGGTGAGTCCGGTTCAACTTGTAATGTCGACAAAAAAGCCATATTATTTTAGTTATGCAGATCATAAAGAGGAAACATATCCGTATCCCATTTTGGATGATTTGGCTCCTTTAGGCGCGACAGGCTATTTTGCAGTACCAATTTTTCAGAAAGGAGCAGGTTTTGCTTTTCTCAGTTTGGTTACAGAAAAACCAAGTGGTTGGTCTCATGAAGAACTTCATTTTTTAAACCAAGTTCTAAAAATGATTTCCTTGCAATGGATCAATTTCATCCAAAATGATTTAACGGAGTCTCTACTAAGTGTTTACCTGGGTAAAAGAACTGGTTCCACCGTGTATTCGGGAAAAATCTACTTGGGAGAACTGGATAAAATCCAATCGGTGATTTGGTTTTCTGACATTCGCAATTATTCGGGGATGAGTGAAAAACTGTCACCTCCTGAAGTGATACAGTTGTTAAATGATTATTTTGGACTGGCAATCCCACTCATCGAAGCCCATGGGGGCGAAGTTTTAAAACTATTGGGAGATGGAATTTTAGCAGTATTTCCCTATACGGAATCAAATAAAACCTTTGTTGGTAAAAAAGCACTCCTCGCAGTAAGAAAGTTAGGTGAAGATCTATTTCGCCACAACCAAATAAGAGAAAAAGAGGCAAAACTCCCGATTCATCACGGGGTAGGTTTACATTCTGGAGAGATTTTATATGGAAATATAGGTTCTACTGAAAGATTAGATTTTACTGTCATTGGAGAGGCCGTCAACCTAACCAGTCGTATTGCCGGTATGTGTGGAGAATTAGGAAAGGCAGTATTGGCTTCTGCAAATTTAGCTAACCAAATTCCTGTTCGTTGGGAAGAACTAGGAGAACACAAACTGAAAGGGATTGGGTCTCCCCAGAAAATTTTTGCCATTTCGGAAAGAGTGAAAAAAAAATATTAGGAAAAAAAATATTTTTCTTTAATGAATGTTTCGATACTTCCAAGTCGATAGAACTACACGAACGGAATCTTTTAAAAAACTGAATTTGGAGCCAGGGATATCTTTCCAATCCACAGGAAATTCCACAATTTTAAATCCATTTCTGATTAACAAAACTAATAGCTGTGTATCCCATAACCAGCGTAAGTCGGATATTTTTTGGATGACTGCTAAATATGCAGATTTTTTGAAGATTTTACATCCGCACTGAGGATCATACATTTGAATTTTAAAAACCAGGGTAAAATAAAAAGAAAAAATGCGGTTCGTAAGATGTCTGTAGAAAGACTTTTTCACATTTCGTCCCATCATGATGATTCTGGAACCTGCAAGTAAGTCTATCTCTTGGTGATCATTGGTATGGTTCCAAATTCGAAGTACCTCATATGCGGGAGTAGCACCATCGGCATCGACAAAGCCGAAATAATTTCCATTGGCGTTTTTTAGTCCCAATTGAATCGCACTTCCTTTTCCCAAATTTATTTCTTGTCGTAGTATTTTTAATTGAGGGTTAGAAAGTAAATGTTTGATTTTAATGTTTAGAGTATTGAATTCCTTCAGTGGACTTCCATCATCGACAACAATGAATTCAACAGACTTGGAACCTTTGAAAGTTTCCAAAAGGGATTCCAGGAAGAGGGGAAGTCTTTCGGATTCACAATAAGTGGGAATGACTAAGCTGAGATGATTTTTAACCATGAGAACAGGTGGAACGGTTATACTGAAGCCACCTAAGCAGTGGAAAACATGCGAAGCGGAAAATCAAGTAAATTACTCCAACTCGCATGTATCCCTTAAATGATTTAGCGAACTATGACCCACTGGCCACCTATCCAACTTAAGTAAAGAGGAATGGATGCACCTTTCTTAGATGTGATGATGGGTTCTCCTTTTTTACTTGTTACACTTACAATTTGGTTGTTACCAATCAGAGAGAATTGGATATCCTTAGTTTCTAACTTCCAACTGGACCCAATGGCCTTTGTCATACCGGAAATAGATTTCAGTTCCTCTGCTTCTACATAAGGATAATAACGAACTTCAGATGTATCCTTCGCACGAAATTGAATCCAGGAAAGGATCTTCTTTGTATCTTTTGTATTGAGAATTTTTGTGAATTCTTTTGCAAACTCTATTATAGAGGTTTCCTTTTCTTTGGAAAGGGTAATGGTTTCTGCTTGTTTCCACAGTTGGCTTGGCGGAATAAAAGGGGGATTAAATTCTAACTCGGTCCATTCACCTAAGCTACCTTTGGTGGAATTTGGCCATTGGAAATTTTGTAACAAAATCCCTTCGTCAGGGAATTGTCCTTTTTGACCGATGAATAGTTTGACTTCTGCTTCTTTGGAGAGTCCGTTAGTTTCTTTCTGTTTGCCTTTTCGTTCAGTAAGTCGGATCTTGATTTTGTTTTTGTCGGGAAGGATCCAGTAATTGATATCAGCTTGCCCAGAGGAGTCTTCAATAGAAGAGCCATCTCGAACATCATATCCATTTACATTGATTTCTAAATTGACTCCGTAGTTTTTGTAAGTAACAATATAGTATCCTTCTTTGGGAGGACCAGGGGGACTTGGTTTTTCTTCGGCTAAGACTGGGAAAAATGAAATCGAAATCACTAGAAAAAGGAACAAGATTCTTTGCATCTATCGTTCTCCAATAGCAAGGTAACGGAGAATTCTAAACTAGGGAAACAAATTGTCGATGAGAAATTAATTTCCAAATTAGTTTTAAAATTTTTTTTTTGAAACAAAATCTATTGAGGCAAGTTATAGAAATTTCTTTCCATTCCGATCGAAAAAGAACTTAGTATTGCAGGACGAACAATGAAACCTTCCATATTTTTTTGCAGGAATCGGTTTGTTACAAGAAGGACAAAGGACTGTTTTGTTTCTAAAAGTAGACAGACGTAGGTTATTTTCTAAGCGATCTAAAAATTGATAATGGATAAAGATCTGTGCTATTGTGACTCCCGATAAAAAAGCAACTACTTGTCCGCCATAAACACTCCTTACTTGGTGGTTTAGTTCCACAACATAGAAATAGGATTGGATAAAAATCCAAACACTGAGGCTAATAAAGATTGGCACATCGCGAAAGCTGACTCTCTCAAAGACCATCATACTTTTTACATTCGGAAAAAATACATAATACATTCCAAGCATACCAGATACCACAGCAGATGTTCCTACAACGGAAATATTAGAATACATATGGAAGAAAAAGTAAGTTAGATTTGCTAAAATTCCAAAAAAAAGAAATAGAACGAAAAAATAAAAATGCCCGACAACGTCTTCAATATTGTCAGCAAACATATATAAATAAATGGCATTGGTGAGCCATTCTGTAAAAGAAGAGTTAATGAAAAAGGAATAAAGTAAGTTGAATCCAAACTCTTTGTTTGGTGTAAATGCATAAGACTCCGGATCACTTAAAAACAAAGTAATCATAGACAAAAAAATAAATCCAAAGGTTAGGATTGGTTTTCTAAAGTTATGGTTAGCTTTTTCGAATACGAACATTGTTAGTTGACTCTTCTTATCTAAAATTGTGTATTTGGATCTAGAATCAAGATTATAATAACTTCACAATTCATTTGTTTTCTAAGATTGTAATTAGTTCGGTTGAGTTGATCATGTCTACCGGTGAAATGACCGGTTCAGAGTAGGGAATTTCCTTTCCATATCTTTTTTTCATCAAAGATTGGACCTGATTTGATGAAATATCGAAATCCTTTAGAGTTTTTAAATTTCCTATTTTTAGTCCAGTGAACTTTTCGTACATTTTCCAAACAAGTTCTGTGCAATAGATTCGATCTTCCGACCATTCAAAGTAAAGGTCGTAATGTTTTCCAAGTAAGGAACTTCCATAATTTTTCATTTGAGAGATTCTTTCTGGTGTGAGGATTTCCTTTGATTCTTTTGATGACGAAATGTTTATTTTTTCCCCTTTGAATGAA
The DNA here is from genome assembly GCF_040833985.1 of Leptospira sp. WS4.C2. Classification (NCBI taxonomy): domain Bacteria; kingdom Pseudomonadati; phylum Spirochaetota; class Leptospiria; order Leptospirales; family Leptospiraceae; genus Leptospira; species Leptospira mgodei. Next base: position 3,122,996 of record NZ_CP162139.1, on the reverse strand, counting down.
CAAGTTTAAGTCTGTAATTTTGACAGGTTCTATTGCTTCTAAAACTTTGTATGTGTTCCCATATTTAAAGATAATTCCAACGTGAGTATAACGGGATTTAGTCGCAAGTTTAATCGCTGTGGCTTGTTCTGAAAGCGATTCCTGGAAAATAATATCTCCCTCTGACAATAATGATTGATTCAAAGACTTCGCGTAAAGGGAAGTCAGGAGAAGGACGTTCATATAAAATAAAAAGAATTTAAATTTCATCCTTTGAGGTACGTCTATTGAACCAAATTACCGTTTAAACATTCGATCCAAAAGCATCTTTAGAGAAAATCTCCCTAAAAAAACGGTTGACTTTGGCGGTATATATAGTTAATTGTTTATATAACAAAATGGTTATGCAAACACTCGATTCTACATTCGCAGCCCTCGCAGACCCCACACGTCGGGAAATTCTAATGATCCTTGCCAATGGGGAGTCCACGGTCATGGAACTGGCAAAACCTTTTCAGATGAGCCAACCTGCCATCTCCCGACATCTAAAAGTGCTAGAAGAAGCTGGCCTCGTTTCGACGACCGTTCGTGCCCAAGAACGACCCCGCCGTTTGGAAACCGCGCCTCTCAAAACTGCGATTGATTGGATGGAAAAATACCGCCAAATCTGGGAGTCGCGTTATCAAGTGTTAGATGGACTTTTGGAAGGATTACAAACATTGCAATCAAAGGGAGACAAACAAAATGAAAACCGAAAAAAATGAAGTAAAGATGGAGATACGAAGCGAAACCGAAGTTGTGTTTAAGCGTTACTTCGCCGCACCGCGTGAATTGGTGTTCGACTGTCACACCAAACCTGAGTTAATGCGCCGTTGGCTCATTGGTCCTGAAGGTATGGTTCTCGAAACTTGCGAACAAGATCTTAAGGTGGGTGGCAAATACCTTTATCTTTATATGGATGCCAAGGGAAACAAATCCGGCGTTTATGGAACCTTTAAAGAGGTGATAGTACCTGAAAAATTAGCCAATAGCGAGAATTATGTGATGGATATGTCCACCTTTGATCCAAATGCACCCGAAGATCCGGCTGCTACATTTGAATCGCGGACCTTCACTACCGAAGGTGATAAAACGCTTATGACCCATCTATGTAGATATGGTTCCGCGGAAATGTGTAAGATGATGCTTGAAACCGGAGCTGCCGATGGAATGGCGGAATGTTACTTGGAACTTGATAGGTTATTAGTAGAGATCACTTAGAAATTGGATCCATGCCTCCAAGGGAACCAACTAGGGCATGGATCACTAATTTACTTAAATTCACTAAACATTACTTAGGCGATCAATTGCATCCTCTTCTGAATTCAGAAAAAAAGCATCTTTCCCATTGTTCATTTCATAAATGAAATCCTTTAAACTTTTACTCGAATAAACAGAAAAATCACCAACAATGGCAAGTTTCATTCGGTAGTTCACAATTTTTTGTAATACCTCTCCCGCAAGTCCAGTTTTTAGATCAAAGAAACTTTCTGGGAAATGGAATTGTTTCAGAACAAAACGTTCACATTGCGAATCGTATTGGATTGTCGCAAAAAAGTCAAGGGCCGAGGATGCGTCTGTGAAAACTGGTTTGTCAGAGTCGACAACGGCGATATTTATATTATTTTTTTGTGTTTTACGAATGTTCATTTGTTGACGTTTCGAGTTTCTTAAGTGTAGTCTTCTATTTTGTAAAATTATTTATCCCACTGCAAACCAGGAGTATTGAACTCAGTTCCTACTGGAAATATAAGATTAAATTTTTCTTTAAGAATTACTAATAATTCTTTCGGTGAATTGATTATTGATTTATGGGCTACGCCATTTTTATCTCGTTCCGATAATTCTCTATTCACAAGTGTAAGTCTTTTTCCATCATCTCCAGCTTGCGCAACTATTAAACGATCTTTAAAATGTGATTTTGGATGAGCACTTGTGAACCAATTTGCGAGTTCACGATCAATTTCAGGCATTTCTTCCAGTGTAAATTCACAGACATCAACCCAGCCACTGGGGAAAAGAACTTGATGATAAAATTTATTATTTTCAGAAAGAATTCGTCTTGTTTCGTGATTTGTTTTTTGTTCAATATTTGGTAATAATTGAATAGCTGATGTTAAGGATACTCCTCCAACTCCAACATCAGTTAACCATGAAAGCCCATTAAGTTCTACACGAAGAAAAACATGTGTTCGAGGAGGAGTGTAATCTCTCGATTTATCTAAGCGAACCCTAGCACTGATAGGAGATACTTCAAATCCTAATTTTTTTAAAACATACAAGAGAAGTCCATTTTGCTCAAAACAATACCCTCCACGACGCTGAATAATTAATTTTTCAAAAATTGAATCTAAACTAATATCAATGCTTTTACCTAACAAAATATCTAAGTTCTCAAACGGTATGTTTTGCACGTGTGCAAAAGTAATTTTGTTCAGCAAATCAAGGGAAGGATTCGATGGTCCTTTATACCTAATTCTATCAAAATATGCGTCTAAAAATTGATTATCATTCAAAAATCACATCCTAAATATTTTATAAATCTAAATCAAAATACAAGAAACTTCTCGGCAGGTCGCATAACTATTGCTTTCCGAAAATTCAATCTAGAAAAATTATAGATAGTGAATATTCGTTCTGTTATATCAATCGATTACAATCGAAAAAGAAACTTCACTCAAAAACTCCTACCAGCCAATCTCCTTCTTATCTCGAAAGAATTTTCCCGTAGGCCCGCTATCCGGTAATGTCGCCGCCCAAACGATGGTCTCTGCTCCTTTCTCAACTGGTCTTGTGGCACTCGCTCCACCCATGTCCGTTTTGACCCAACCAGGACAAACGGAATTGATTTTGATGTTTTTACCAACGGCTTCCACACTCGAAAGACTGGTGAGTGCATTGATAGATGTTTTGGAAATACGGTAAGCGGGATAACCACCACCCATATCGGATAACTGTCCCATCCCAGAGCTTACATTCACAATTCGCCCAAAATTGTTTTGGATCATCATCGGTAGAAATGTCTGAATCAAACGAAAAGGGCCGTAGAGATTGACGAGAAGGGTTCTGTGTAAGTCTTCAGTTGTGGTATCATAAAAGGAGCCAGGATCGGCAAAGATCCCTGCGTTGTTTACTAGAATGTCTAATTTGCCAAAACTTCCTGTGATGGTATCCAATGCTTCGCTGATACTTTGTTCCTTGGAAACATCAAGGGAGATGATTTCTCCTTTACCGACAGCCTTTACGGCGGCCAAAGTATCCTCTGCCTCACTGGGGTTTCTGGCACCTATGAGAACATAGATTCCTTGTTTCGCCAAATCAATGGAGACTTGTTTCCCAATCCCTCGGTTGGCCCCTGTGACAAGTGCTATGAGTTCCTTGGTCTCGTTCATGGAATCAAATCTCCTTTGGTCGTCTCAATACAATTGATACTTTAATAGACTGACTTTATTTCGATTTAGAAAGTTCCGTGAGCCATTTTTCTGTTTGGGCTTCGATAAATGCTTTGTCCGTGATGACCCACTTAGACATAAGAACATGCATCCCATTTTCCACCGCCACTTTTTTGTTTAGAGGGTTTGGTGTTTTGTCTAAACCAAAGTTTGTATATCCTTCTAACATTTTAGGAACACTGGCCGTTGGGTCTTGTTCTTTGTCTGATTTATAGTAGTACAGAAGTAATGTGGGGGAAGTTACCTTTCTAAATACTTCTGGAACGGCAGCATAGTTTCGTAAATCATTCACACCAACGAGGGCTGAAAAATACTGCTCAGGATACCAGTAGTTATTTCTTTCTGGTAACACTTTGGGATTGTTATTGTGTACGGAGGCTCTCACTTTTCCTTTGAGCAAATGGATGAAGGTAAGTCCACCAGGATAGTTTAAAATATTCAAACTTCCGTCAACAGGAGCATAGAAGGGATTCGCTAAAACCAAACCATCCACTTCTTCTGGGTATTCCGAGGCAAGCCAAGTTGCAAGGAGTCCACCCATTGAACTTCCAAACACAACCACTCTATCTCCTTGTGATTGCATCATATACAATGCTTCTCTGGATGCATCTAAGTAGTTAGAAAAGTTTTGTTCTTTTTGGTCTTCTTTGTTTGTTCCATGACCTGGTAGGCGAAGTAAGTAAGTATTTGCTTTAAACTTCTTTGCCAACTTTTCCATAACTTCTTCACCTTCTGCACGAGAAGCCCCATAACCATGGATGTACAAAAAAGCGAGAGGAGTTTTTTTACCAAAACTGATATAACGTTCTTCGTTACCTGGTCTGTGGTTCTTTCGTTTGCTTTCGGCTAACTTCTCTTGGAAGTAAACTTCAAAGTTCGCATAACTTAGGTTTGCTTTTGGTTCATACTTCGGTCGTCCGCTGCAGGAAACAAGGACGAAGGAAACAGTAATTAGGAAGACAGCCGACAGCTGTCGAAGGTTGTGGAATAAAGAACACGATTTAGCCATACAAATGGAAAATATTACAGTGTTTTAGCTTTCTTGTAAAGAGAGAAAAACCCTTGGCACAGGAAGGGACGTACGAAAAAAGGTAGTAAATACCCATTCTCAGAAGGAACATCCCGGAATGTATAGCCAATTCACAGAGCAACAACTTGAAATCAGAGATTTAGTTCGTAACTTCGTAAGAAAAGAAATCCCACATGAAGTCGCATTGCACTGGGACGAGAAGAACCAACACCCTACAGAACTCATCAATAAAATGCGTTCGGAACTAGGAATTAACGGTCTTGTCATTCCGGAAGAATACGGTGGATGGGGACTCGGCGCGATTGAACAGTGTTTAGCGATCGAGGAACTTTCTCGTGGATGCCTAGGAATCGCTCTTGGGTTTGCTTACACCGGTCTTGGAATTCTTCCCATTCTAAAAGGTGCCACTCACGAACAAAAATTAAAATGGCTTCCAGAAATTGCGGACGGAAAGTTCGGAGTTTCTTTTTGTTTGTCTGAACCTGGTGCTGGTTCCGACGTTCCTGGTATGACCACTCGTGCTGAGAAAAAAGGCGACAAATGGATCATCAACGGAGCAAAACAATGGATCACTGGTGCCTCCGATGCACAAGCCTTTACTGTATTTGCTTATACTGATAAAAACCGCGGAACACGTGGAGTCTCTTGTTTCTACGTTCCACGTAGCGCCAAAGGTCTTACTGTTGGTAAAAAAGAAGACAAACTCGGAATCCGAGCTTCTTCCACTCACCAAGTCATTTTTGAAGATTGTGAAGTTGGTGAAGATGCACTGGTCGGAAAAGAAAACCTAGGTTTCGTTTACGCTCTCCAAACATTGAACGCTTCTCGTCCCTTCGTAGCCGTTATGGGTGTGGGTGTGGCACAAGCCGCTCTTGACCACGCAGCTCGATACGCTCGTGAGAGAGAACAGTTCGGTGTAAAAATCGGAACTTTCCAAGCAGTGCAACACATGTTAGCTGATATGTCTATCAAAGTAGAAACTGCAAGAGAAATCACTTACAAAGCAGCTCGTCTTTCTGATGCAAACGATCCTAACCTACCAAAATACTCTGCGATTGCAAAAGCCTACGCATCTGAATGTGCAGTTCAGTGTGCTACTGATGCAGTTCAAATTTTTGGTGGATACGGATACACAAAAGAGTATCCTGTTGAGAAGTTAATGAGAGATTCTAAAATTCTCACTATCTTCGAAGGAACCACTCAAATCCAAAAGAACGAAATTGCAGCTTACGTAATCAAAGAAGCAGCTTCTAAAAAAGACTAATTCGCGTCACTAGCGATTGTTAGCGGGAAAGCCTCCAGGAATGGGGGCTTTTTTTATATGTTGGGGTTAAGTGGGTGGTTGTACTGGATTGCTATTTGTATCCCCGCCCTGACTCGGGAGGGGGTGCGTCCACCCGCTACCCACTACCATCTGTTTTGAGAAAAAAATAATCTGATTTATTTTCTGGCTGCCCGGGCGGGCTACTCCGGAGTCCGCGTTCGCTTCCCCCTGTTTGCCTAACGGCAAATCAGGGTGCCTTCGGCATCCTTCGTATCCCTGGCAGTAGTATAATCCATCTTGAGTATGTTAGATTTTCAAATTTTAACTAAAAAAGTGCTGACTCCGTTTTCTTAGTCTGACAGAATCATACTTCTGTTTTAGGGGAGTGGCTCTTTGTGAATAAGAAAGAAAATGACAATGTAATCCCTCCTTCCTCCGTGAAAGGAGAAGGCAAAAAACAAAAAATTATCCTTCGTCAAATGGAAACTTTAGGGAAACTCGGGCACTGGGAAGTGGACTTTATCAATCAAACCTTACATTGGTCAGATGGAGTGTTTCGTATTTTAGAAATGGATCCTTCTTCCATGCCTGTTAGCTTAGAAATAGGATATTTATCTGTTCATCCAGAGGACCGAGAACGAGCAACTCAACATATGAAGGAAGTCCTAGAAACTGGAATCAATTATGATTTAGAATGTAGACTTATTACTACTACTGGCAAAGTTAAAACCATTCACTCTTTAGCGGATGTTATTCGAAACGAAAAAAACGAACCTTTACAAATTGTAGGAATCTTTCAAGACATCACCGAACAAAGGGAAGCTTATCAAACCTTAAAACAACAAGAATCGCGCCTGAGTACAATCCTCCAATCGGAACCAGAATGTGTGAAGGTAGTTTCACCGGACGGAGTTCTCGTGGAGATGAATCCTGCTGGCCTACAAATGATAGAGGCAGACTGTCCTGAGGATGCGGTGGGACAAAAGGTAGAAAATTTAGTGAATCCTTTGGATTTAAAATCCTACCAATCGATCCATGATCGTGCTCTGCAAGGAATCAAGTCGAGTACAAGGTTTCGTATCATTGGTCTGAAGGGGACTGAGAGATGGATGGAAAGTACGGCAGTTCCGCTCACAAACCAAACCGGAGAGATTACCTCTGTTCTCAGTGTAACCCGAGATATTTCAGACAAAGTCATCAGTGAAGAAAAACTCATTCGCATCAAAAGAAACCAAGAAGCCCTCATAAACGGAACTTCTGATTTGATTTGGTCATTGGACTCTAAGTTCCATTTGATTGCTGCAAACAAAGCCTTTTTAGATGTGATGGGATTTCTCCTCGGGACCACAGCAAAAGAAGGAGATACGGTTCTGATTATGAACCAAGGAGAAGCCTTCTATGAAAAATGGAAGGGTTATTATGAAAGGGGCCTTTCGGGTGAATCTTTTAAAGCTTATGAAAAGTTTATTAGTCCTATCACCCAACTGGAAGAACACCGAGAGGTATTTTTTAATCCGATCAGAAATGCAGAAGGGCAAATCACTGGACTTGCTTGTTTTTCAAAAGACATCACGGATTTGATTGCAAAACGAATGGAACTGGTAGCGAGTGAAAAACGTTACCGGGCCCTTGTAGAAAATGGTGTAGATGTAATCGCGATCATCAGTACCGCGGGCAAAGCTAAATATGTCTCTCCTTCTATTACTAGGGTTTTGGGGTATTCTGAATCAGATGCTATGCATATGAATTTATTCGATATCCTGCATCCGGATGACATTCCCAAAATTAAAAGACGTTTAGCTGAAGTGATCACCATCCCTCAGGGAAATTCTTTACCAAGTCATAATTTTAGAATCAGGCACCAAAACGGTTCTTGGAGGTGGGTTGAGTCAACCATTACCAATTTAATCGAGGACGAAAACATAGGTGGGATCGTAGATAACTTTCATGATGTGACAGAACGAGTCGTTCAAATTACAGCGATTCAGACACAAAATGAAAAACTTAAAGCGATTGCTTGGACCCAGTCGCATGTGGTACGGAATCCTTTGGCAAAGATTATGGGAATTGTGGATCTGATCAAAACGGGAGCCTTGTCACCTGCAGAAGAAAAGCAGAGTTTGGATCATCTCATCGAATCTGCTAAGGAATTGGACAGTATCATTCAAGACATTGTGCTAAAATCCCAAAGAGTCATAGTTCCCTGAATTAATTATTTAAGACCGTTTAATTTATCTTGCTTCTTCTACTAAATTAGTTCTAATTCGTAGCCATGGTTTTCTCAACTTTCCTTTCGGACTTAATTCTTTCCTTAGTTTCCTTGGCGATGGCCTACCGGTTCGTCGGGAAGTCCTCCATCCCATCTCGTTCTGCATTTTATGGCTTGTCCATCATCGGAATTTCTGCAGGCCTTGGTTCGATTCACTTTTTAGGAATCAACACTCTTGATTCTATCTATCGTTTTTTTGTTGGATTGTCTGGATGTGTGGGAGTTCCCCTTCTAGGATTGGCATTCTTCCATTTTACCTTTCGATCTCTTTCAGAAAAAACTTTTTTTCTCTTCATTGCAGTAGCATTCGGCTTCTACCTAGTGTTTGCTTATCTCTATCCACTTTCACTTTACCCGACAGTTGTTGGTGGATTATCAATGTTTATCATCCTCATTAGTTCTCTGGTTCGTTTCCCTAGAAAATCAAATGCAGCTGTCATGGGAATCATTGGATCTGTTTTGTTTATTGTTGCAGGTCTTGTGATCGGAACCAAAGGATCAACAGGACCAGTTCTGAACGTTGATATCTTTCATATCTTACTTGCGATTGCTAATTATTGTTTAGCAGAGGGAATTCGAAAATTAAGCTAGATCAAAAAGAGGAGTTTCAAAAATATATTTCCAAGGGTATCCATGGAAAACTCCTCTCCGGCTTCAACACTAGAAAAAATACTTAAACTTCAAACAGAGTTAACAGCCGCTAAACCAGATGTTCCTTATCTATTAGATTTCATCACTCTCCGTGCAAAAGAAATCACAGACTCAGAGGGTGCTGTGTTTGAACTTGTGGAAGGCGAAGATTTGGTTTACCGTGCTGCCAGTGGAAGTGCGGAAAAACAAATTGGACTTAGAATCCCAATGAAGGGAAGTTTTTCTGGTTTAAGTCTTCAGTCCAAAACAAGCCTCTATTGTGTCGATTCCGAAGAAGATAATCGAGTCAACCGCGAAGCATGCCGTGTTGTTGGTCTTCGTTCTATGATTGTTTTACCCTTATATTTTGATTCTGAAATACTGGGTGTATTAAAAGTCCACAGTTCCAAAATTGGATTCTATTCACCTAACGATGCTTATGTGCTTAATATGTTGTCAGGAACACTAGCTGCTATTTTGCATAATGCCTATCGGTGGGCTGAAAGAGAAAAAAGTTTGCAAACAATGGCATATCTGGCAAGCCATGATGCCCTAACTGGCGTGTACAATCGTTCTGCATTTTATGACTATCTAAGGCGTGGACTTTCTCGCATTCAAAAGGATGGTTGTTCTTTGACCATTGCTTTGTTCGATTTAGATGGATTAAAAGAAGTGAATGATACTTATGGACATGCAGCGGGTGATTTTTATCTTTCTCGGTTTGCGAGCCGATTTGCCCATTTGATCCAACACCAAGATGTATTTGCTAGACTTGGAGGTGATGAATTTGGTCTCATCATGATTCACACAGAACCAAAAGATTCTGTTTTAGCACTCCTTCGTGGTATTGTAAACATGGTGGAGGGAGAGATTCAATTTGAGGCCACCAAACTTCAAATGAAAACAAGTGTAGGTATTGTTTTTTATCCAGAGGATGGGTCTGAGCCAGAAACTCTAATGGCCATTGCTGATAGCCGTATGTATGAAGACAAACAGTCTCGTAAAAAAGGACAAAATCTTTAAGATTCAAATATCCCTTCTTTATTAATTCCTAAGTCTAATAGGGACGGGTGAATTCTACTTCCCCGTTATTTTCACCATTCGCACTTCCCGATGGAATCACTCTTTCAAATCGTCTAGTAAAAGCAGCGATGGATCAAAAGCCTTTCTCATTGAGAATTATTGAGAAAGGTTTTGTATTTAAGAAAGTTTGGTATTTTCTTTATAGAATTTGTTTCTAAATCCAATCGCAAATTTAACGAGTAATATAAGGGCCGGAACTTCAATTAAAGGTCCAATCACACCCACAAAAGCAACTCCACTTTGGATTCCAAAGACACCGATGGCGACAGCGATCGCCAATTCAAAGTTATTTCCTGTCGCCGTAAAACTAACGGCCGCATTTTTTGAATAATCTACACCTAGTTTGTATCCAATCCAAAGGCTTACAAAAAAAATAATTCCAAAATACAAAAGTAAGGGAATGGCTACACGAACCACATCATCTGTTAAATCCAAAATCATCCCACCCTTCAAACTAAACATAACGATAATGGTGAATAGAAGTGCAGATAATGTTAAGGGCGAAATTCGGGGAAGGAATTTGGTTTCGTAAAACTCTTTGGCACCAAACTTCTCAAAACTATATCGAGAAATAAAACCAAGAAAAAAAGGAATTCCCAAATAAATCCCCACAGTTTCTGCAATATCCGAAATCTGTATAGAAACTTTTGTTCCAGCCAAACCAAAATAAGGTGGTAATACAGTTATAAATAGATAGGCATAAAAACTATAAAAGAAAACTTGAAAGATACTATTGAGAGCTACAAGGGCTGCCCCATATTCTCTGTCTCCATTTGCCAAGTCATTCCAAACAATCACCATGGCAATACATCGTGCCAGACCAATTAATATGAGTCCCGTTCTGTATTCCGGTTCGTTCGCAAGAAAAGTAATCGCCAAAAAAAACATAAGGATGGGACCAATGATCCAATTGAGAACCAGAGAAAGCGAGAGTAACTTCCCATCCTTAAATACCTTTCCCATCTCTCCATATTTTACTTTGGCAAGTGGGGGATACATCATCAGTATTAGTCCAATCGCCAAAGGGATATTGGTAGTTCCCATCGAAAGAGATGAAAATTCAGAAACAACTGATGGAAAAAATTTTCCAATGAGTAACCCAATGGCCATGGCACCGAAGATCCAAAGGGTTAAGAATCTGTCTAAAAAAGATAGTTGTTTCATTTAACAACATCCTGCGGGTTCATTCGTATCTTCTATAGTTGCTTTAGGCGAACAACAAGCAGAACTTGTTTTTTCTAGTTTGGGAAAGGAAACCACATCTTTTGGTAAACCACAGCTGGCAGATGCTTTGCATTCTGTTTTTCCATCCTTTAATTGGATGAGAAGAGAGTTTTCGATTGGCTTCATCTCGGATACAAAGTATTGTCTCATCGCTGTGTCTTCGTTTCCGAATTCAATTCTTAATGTTGCCTCTTCTGGTATATTCATGGAAGTTGTTACTTTCTTTAGAATGGAATTCACTTTTGCGAGTGTCATAGACTCGGTATCTTTTTCTACTTTTGGTTCTAACACTTGTAAAATGATTTCAGACCAAGAATCTGATTTTCCACCACAATCTACAGATTGGATATTTGCTAATTTGAATTCGGTGATATGGTAATTGGGAAATATGGTTTGGTTTTTGCCATATTCAAATTTTAAATGAAGTTCTGGATATAAACCCAAATTGGTTTTAAAGTCATTCCATGTTAGTGTTTTCATTTGATTCTCTCCTATAATTCTTTGTTCACAAAATTTTCGCAGTAATTTCTGATCTCTTCTCTTGTTTGTTCGAAGGCGTTTTTAATTTCTTCTTCCGATCCTATTTTTTTAGAAGGGTCAGTAAAGTTCTGGTGGAAACGTTTTGCATCAGTCGGGAAATACGGACAGTTTTCTTTTGCATGGTCACAGACTGTAATCAGAAAATCAAACTGGATGTCCTTGTATTCGTTTATATGATTCGAGGTGTGATGGGAAATATCAATTCCCGCGTCTTTCATAGTCGCTATAGCCTTTGGATTCACTCCATGGGTTTCGATTCCTGCACTATACACATTTGCTTTGTCTTTTGCAAAGAATCGCATCCAACCTTCGGCGATTTGGCTCCTACAACTATTCCCGGTGCACAGGATTAAAATATTTTTTTTATGACTCACAACAGTTCTCCGTTTTGTTATTTTTAAATTTCTGAATGAATTCAATATGTTCTGCAAATTCGCTATAGGCCTTGGAAAAATTTTCCCAATGAATACAATAACAAGAAGATGTTCCTTCCACTTCACCCTTGACTAGTCCGCCTTCTTTTAGTTCTTTTAAATGTTGAGAAACTGTAGATTGAGCAAGAGGAAGAATCTCTACAATCTCTCCGCAAACGCATGTTTGTCGGCTCGCCAATACTTCTAAAATGGCAAGCCTTGCCGGATGGGCGAGTAGTTTGGTAAAGGAGGCAATCCTTTGGATATTTTCCGGGAATTCCGATTTTTTATTTTGAGCCATAGTTTATCGTAAATATACGATAAATGGATTCTCCCTATTTCCGTCAAGGGAAATGGGGATTTTTTAAATTTGGTTTTAAACTTTTTTAAGGTTCTAGGAGTGAAATAACCTGGGGCTAGTTAGAGCCCAGAGCTATCGGGAATGACCACAGGTTCATCAGAAGTAGGGGTGTCCGGTTTTACATCTGCTGGTGTGTAACCGTTGTCATTGGGGGATGGTTTGGTGCGGTTGTCCCATTCGCCTGGTCCCGGTTTTTTGTTTCCTTCCACAGAAAACAACCATTCCTCATCTTGTTTGTTTACTACCCCGTGTTCGTGAGGATAGGAATCAATGGGTCTTATGGTAATTGAGATATATTGGATGATCCTTTCGTCTTTTACTGGATCAAGATAGGCCAAACTATCGTTACGCCATCGGCTTTTCGTTCGAGTTTCGCGGCGGAAACTTTTCATCACAAGGTCTAGGTCTTTCGAATACTTTGCAAAATAGGCACGAGGTGTTTTTGCCTGAATTACATAATACAATCCACCCTTTCTATGGAATAAAAATCGATTGGAAACCAGTTGTTTGTGTTCCGTATAGTGTAACACAACAAAGACGGACTCGTCAAAACCGGCCACTTCATTCTCTAACATTTTTTCACGAACTAATTTTAAGTCAGGATATTTTGTTAAAAACGTATCTACTGTTTCTTCAATGAACCGGTCGATATCGTATTCTTTAGTCCTACGAGCAACATCAATTTGTAGGATCGCTTCTCTATTGGTTTTTGAAAATTGGATTCGGACTGTGTCGGGATGCCGTAAAACTGACTTTGCCCAACCTCTTGGATATTCAAATGCAAAACTCAAAGAATCTTCGATCCAGGTTGCAGCATCCAAATGAGAAAGAGTAAGACATAATAAAACAAGTAGGCAAAGTCGCTTTTTCATACTTAGAATATCGGCCCCGAGTACCTTCATTATTGATAGTCAATGAGACCTTTTCGTAAATCTCGTTCTGGAAAAATTCCTAAATTTTCAAAGGATTGCAAATCATAAATGGCTACCGATTCTAACAAAGGTTGGAGAGGGGAACCGTGGAAGGGTTTTCTTCTGAAAAAAGAGAAAAGGCGGAAAGCCAATTCCACAAATTTGGCCCAAATTCCACCCACGGGAATGGGGATGAGGAAATTTCTTGCGATCCCGAGTTCCTGAAACGTTTTTATCACTTGGGTTACAGTCACAAATTCGGGGTGAGAAAATACATACACCGGTTTTGGTGGTTTTCCATTTAACGTTTGTTTAGTCCAAGTGACTAAGGCTTTTGTGGCATCATCAATATGGAGGAGGGATTTTTTGCGGTTGGACGAAATGAACGGATAAACCCCTCGTTTGGTGAGGGAACGTAGTTTGGATATAAAACTTTTTGTCCCTTTGCCATAGATACTCGCCATTCGAAATAAAGAATAGGCTTTACCTGAATTTAGCACATAATCTTCTGCCAATGCTTTTGTTTTGGCATAAATGGTGGTTCCGGATCTTTTGCTATCTATGTTCAAATCAATTTCTTTGGATCCATAAACAGAAACAGAACTCACAAATCCAAAGTGGGGAACATTCTTGGTTTTTGCAAATTCTACAAGTAATTTTGTGGAATTAACATTGACTTGGTGGTAGATCTCTTCGGTGACTTTCACTCCAGAAACAACAGCCGCTAGGTGAAGGATTAAATCGATAGATTCAGGAATCAAAAATTCTTCGATTTTGTGAATGGAGGCGAGATCTCTTTCGTAAAACTTAAAATTTTTATGGAACCGAATGGAATCGGGAAAAGTTGCATAGTTTTTCCCAATGGCTATGATTTTGTAGTCTTCGATTAAATCGAACAATAATCTTTTGCCAAGAACACCACTGCCTCCAGTGATGAGTATTGTTTTTGTCATACAATAAATACCATTTGAAACCAGCCCACCATAGCACCGAGCGCGGCACCAACTAAAATTAATAACAATTCATCTTCTTGAAACGCAGACCGTAAGATTGATTCAAATTCTTTAGGAGGAAGGGCGGACATTCTGTCCCCCATCATCTTTTCTATCTCTAAGGCCTCTCCTAAATACTCTTCTAAGTGAAATATTTTTTCCACGGCATTGTCGGCCATTGCTACCGCAATCCTTTCTTTGGCAGCTTCAAACTCGTCTATTTTTCCTGATGCATAAAGTGCTGGTTTTGCTAGAAAGGTAATTGTATCCACATGTTGGATCACTTCTTTTCGAATGATAGCAATGATGTCATTCGATGCCTTGCCGAAAATAAGTTCCGAAAGAATGTTCTTTGGTGTTAAAATTTTTTCACTTACCAACTTTGCATAGAGTCTCGATACTTCGGATTGTCTTTTCAAAAACAAACCTTGGTAAGTAAAAATTCCTAAAAACTTTCTGGGAAGTAGGGGGCGAAAGATCATTTCTAACGCGAGATAATTGGTGAGATACCCGACAATCACACCTTGGATGGGAAGAGTCCATAACACGGGAAAATAAATCATAAAAATCATTTGGACAAGGCCGAGTAAAAAACCAAAATAAAATCCAGACCGTTCAATGAATCGAAACTCAGGGGCCCCCACTTCTTTAAAAAGTTCTACCACAAGGCCTACATTATTTCCGGAAAGTTTTTTTAATACTAAGGCCTTTACATCGAATAAAGAATCAATATCTCTTTGGAGTTTTCGAATCACCTTTCGAATGGTGACACCACTTTCCCTTTTGACCTTATGGTATATTTCTTCACGGACCAATTCGGGAATCATATCCCAAAGTTTGGGATCCAAACTATCGGAAAACTCTCTCATCGTATAGCGGATGCTAGTTTCGAGTGCTGGTAAAAAAACCACCTCTGCTTTTTTAGGATCTACTTTTAAAAATACTTCTCTGATGTTGAGGAGGCGTTCCGTAATGACATCAACGGACTTACTGGCCATCTTATGGGCCTTTCTTGGAATGATCCCTTGCCAACCCAAATAGGGTGGGATTCCCACAAACTGGATCGGATAAAAAGTCATCTTTAGGGCAAGCCAGTTGGTGATCCAGCCCACAAAACCATAGGTAAAAGGAATCATGAGGAGTTTCCAATCTTCTGGTCTGATCCAATTCTCCCACATATTCCGCTATGAGTAAGCCTTAGGAGGGAAGCCGAGGGCAATCTAAATTCCTTCTCAAGTTGATTTTTCCCGCAATTTGGTAACTATTGTTATTTTTTTGCCGATACCCCTAAAAAAGATTTGATTTGTGTACGGAAACGAACTACAAATGGTACACTTCGGAAGCACTTAGGTATTTCCCGAAGGATATTTGGAAACCTGTGGTTTTTACTACAAAGCGAATTTTGATTAGAGGGTAAGTCTATGCGCGTTCGAGGAATATTTACAATTCTCGTTCTCATCTCTTTGGCGGTTGTGGGTTGTTCCCGCAAAAAGAAATCAATGCCATTCTGGTTCCTACTGGGAACAGGTGGTGCCGTATCAGATGCAAAGGATGCTTTGTCGACTCCACCTGACTCCAATGGAGTCCCTCTTCCTCCATCTGGTGATTCCGTAGGAGTCACTGATCCAGATGAAGTGCCTGGCAACAATTCCGAACAAGAAGTTCCGAACCATGGCCCAGCTCGAGTCATTGGAACCATCGTTCCTGTGGTTTCGGGTGTTCCCGCAAACGTAGTTTGTGGAAATCCTGGTGCTCCCCAGTCTCCGGCTTGTATCGATCTTACTTTAATCTCTGTTAGAATCGAAGTTGCCAATGGTGAAAACAACACTCTCGTAGCAACAACCAATGCAGGGGCTGATGGAAAATTCCAATTTGATTTAACTGACCTTCCCAATAACAACTATCGTGTATTGATTAATACAGGATATGGACTCAATTATACATACCAAGACTTTTCCTTTGTTTTTGATCCCACACAAAATCCTTATACCCTTGTGAATGTGGGAAATCTTCTCGCAGAACGATTGTACTACGGGCAAGGCCCAGCACAGTTTACGGGAGTCATCACAAGTCCTGGATTTTCTGGCGGAGGAGTGACAGTTCCCGCAGGTCCCATCGCTGGAATTACTGTTTCTATTCTGGATGCGAGCGGAAACACAGTAGGATCCGGAGTGACAAATGCCAGTGGGTCCTATGTCATTTCCATTAATCCATTGCCTAATGGAAATTATACGGTTGTCTATTCAGGAGATTCTGTCGAAGTCTCTGGCCAACCGTTTGCCAATACAACAGAGTTCATTCATTTTACCTTTCCTGGAACCAATCCAAACACAGTGGCACAAGTGGATTTGGGAGAAACAAGCCTTCCTTGGATGGCAGCAACGGAAAGTGATCTCCACCTAACGGGAAATATTCTAAATGGTGCCATTCCCTCCGATTCCACCACTGCATTCACTATCAAATTAAAGAACGAACAAGGCGCCGTTTTACAAACAGTGCAAATTACGGGGAATGGAAGTTTTGCCATCGAAGGAAGTTATCTTACCAACGGTGTGTATTACCTAGAAGTATCCAACCCTGTTTTTTACACAGCTTCTCGATCCTTTTTGTTTACTGCCTCTCCGGCTGGCGGGACTAAAAATGTAAACCTCACGGATCCGATTTATATTATCGCGAAACCTTCTTTTGTCACCGGCTTTGTAAAAGATGCTAGTGGAAACCATGTATTAGGGACAGTCATAAACGTAAGGCCTTCGGCTAACCAAGCTCCATCTCGCCTTTTTTATCTGAAAGATGATCCCACTTTAGGAAACGCCATCAAACTTTGGATTGCAGAGGCACTGAGTGCAGTGGCCGGAACTAACTGTTCCTTAAACCAATCAGGTTCCATTTGTTCTTGTGCGGTGAATCCAACTGCTGCTTGTTTGGTGACTGTGCAAGGGTCCGGCCCTTGGGCTTACCAAACCTATGGAAACAAACTGTATGAAGTAAATCCAACAACTAAGGAAGTTTCGTTTCTGGGAGCTAGTGGTCTTTGGGCTTATTATATTTCGGCTCCTGGATTTGAAAATTACTGCGGATCCAATGCCTCTCCTTGTTCTTCCTATCCATTACAAGTGAGTTTGAATGGTGGTAATTTCAATGCGGGAACGATTTCTTTGACATCGATTGCAGCTCGTTCCCAAATCCTTGGATCCATTTCCATTCGTGATACGGCACCATCTGCCAATGCAGTCCACACTAACCAATCAGGACTTTTTGTCGTATTACTCGGCAATACAACTGTGGACGGATCTAGTCTTGCTCATATCACAACCACTTCTGCTGGTCAGTTTAGTTTCGGTGGTAGTTCCTATGTGGTGACTTTACCTGCAATTCTGCCAGTTCCTTTTACCAATGATGAAGTGGGTCGTGTCGGTTATGCTTTGTATCAATTGGGTTCTGGCCTTGCGACAACTCTTTCGCAAACACCAGGTGTGGCTCGAGCAAATGATAACACTGCATCAATTGATATCATCAATGGAGACGAATACAATTTCCGCCAAAGTTCCTACCAACTCATCGTTGTGGACCGAGTGGCTCCGACTTACCAATCAAGTTATTTATCTTCTGCCAGCCTACGTGTAGATACCTCTGCTGTGGCTACAAACCAATATGCATCTAGTCCCGCAGTGTTTACCGTGAATGGAGTGGTAATGCATAGTCCAAGAGCTACAGTGACAGGAGTTGTCACTGATGCCGTATCCGCTCAAAATGTAAGTGGTGCCACTGTGACTCTCGGCCGATTGGTCGGTGGAAATTTTACCGCTGATGTTCACCGTGACTGTTCGGGTGGATTTGATTCTCCGAATTGTTCTGTTTCCTCCGCAAGGACTTCCGGCTCTGACCAAGTGGTTGGATCTGTGACTTCCCAATCAAATGGAAGTTATAGTTTCCCTTTCCTTTCTCCTGGTTCTTACCAACTACGTGTGGAAAAAAATGGAATCACCACTTACTTCCCTGTAGAAGTAGGAACTGGTGGCGGAACTGTGGTTGTGAACACTCCTGTCATTACAAACGATGGTCGTGGCCATCTAACAGGATCAGTACGAACTCCTGGTGGTTTTTCTTTCCTGGGAACTTATTCCTTAGAGATTGTAGATCCGAATGGAGGCACACGCCGTCCATCGGCAGGAGTACAACCGACTTCCATTGCAACGGGTGCTACCATTTTTTCCAATGCGAGCCAATACACAATTTTTAATATCAACGCCGGTCGTTGGAAGGTCCGTTTTGTTTCTGCAGGTTACCAAACGGTTGAAGGAATTGTCGATATCCAAGCAGATGTCACCACTAACTTTGATATCATTACCTTTGTTCCAGGAAGCCAAACTAGTGGATCCATTTCGGGAAGGGCTTTGTCGGCACTCTACAACACTGGAGTTTGTAACCTAACGACACGCATTCGACCTGGTGTGAATGTGAAGTCTGGTCCTTATGCAATTGATGCCAATGGCGTGACGATCAATTCTGTCAAAACCTCTACCGATGGCTCTTATGTGATCCCGTCAGTTCCACCTGGTAACTATACATTAGAAGTATCGGGTGCAGGGAAAAGAGGGGATTGTACTTCGGTGCAGGAAAATTATTCCACTACGTATCGAACCGTAGTCTCTGCAGGATCGGAAACACCGGCAAACCAAAACATATTAGTGACTCCGATCCTTCAAGATAATGAAATTCGAGTGGTGTTGTCCTGGGGAGCGAAACCTCGCGATTTGGATTCCCATTTACAATATGGAAACTCAGCAAATGATCGAATTGTTTGGAATAATAAAACTCCACTCGGTGCGGGTAACGGAAGTTTGGATTACGACATCACAACAGGATATGGTCCAGAGACCATCACTCTCCAAGGAACCGTTTGGAATCAACCCAATCGTTATTACAGCATTTACAATTGGTCTGGGGAAGCCCTTATGGGTATTTCTGGGGCCAATGTTCGGATCTTCAAAGGAAGTGTAGGAGAAGTGAGAAATTACTCCATAGCTCCAAACCATTCCAATCGTTGGTGGAAAATCTTCTGTATCGCACAAGATAAATCCATTTCGGATGTGGGAACGGCAGGTTGTACGGCTTCCAACTTTATTGAAAGATCAATGTATTCACGTTAGTTGGTATTTTAGGAAAGGACAGTAACGGAATACTGTCCTTTTTGTTCGTTTACTTGAAGGTCTAAATCGTAGAGATCTGATAAGTTTTTGTCTGTTACTACTTTCTTTTTGTCTCCAAAGCTAAGAACTTTTCCCTCTTTCATTAATAGTACTTTTGAAAAGTCTTCTGGAATTTCTTCAATCCTATGAGTGATTAGAATTCTTGTTAGATGAGGATTATTTGCTTTTAATTGTGATAATGATTTTCCAAAATCAGTTCTTGCTGTGATGTCTAAGGTGGCAGTGGGTTCATCTAAAACTAGGATTTCTTTTCCCACACCAAAAGCCCGTAAAAGCAAAACCTTCATTTTTTCTCCAGAAGAGAGTGTAGAATAGGTTTGGTCGATTTTATGACCAAGGCCTATGGAATGTAACAAAGATTCTGCGGTTTGTTGCTGTATTTCTGTTGGTTCTTTGTAAAGGCCTAGGGTTCCAATCACACCGGTCAGAACCATTTCAAACGTAGTGAGCCTTTGTAATAAGGATTCTTGGTGGCCTGGTTGCACCATTCCAATTCGATTTTGTAAGGGTGCCATCGGTGTTTCGCCATATGTTTCACCGAATGCCGAGATGGAACCTATTGTGGGCCAAGAATATCCGAAGAGCAGGTTGATGAGAGTTGTTTTTCCGGCACCATTGCGGCCAATGATGGCAAGAGAATCTCCTTGGTTTAAGGAAAAATTTATGTTATCTAATATCTTTTTGTCGTTTCTAACAAAAGAAACAGAATCAAAAAGAACCACTTCATTCATTTGATTTTTTGAATAGGAGTTCGATTTTATTCACCGCCGAAGCAAACACATCGATATTATCTAAATTAAACTTTGCGAGTAGGTTTTTGTCGATCGCATAAAAACCTTTTTTCTGTTCATGGTAATCAGCCATCATATTGGCCATATAAATGACTTCAACAAGGTCACGTAATTCCGGTGGCGCTAAAAATGGTTTGTGATGGTACTCGATGGCAACACGAAGGTCCAGAGGAAATTCCCATTTTTCGGCAAGAAGAGCACCGAGTTGTGGATGACTGAGTCCAATCGCCATCTCTTCTAATAGAGTTGAATTTCCAGAATCGGCACCTCTTTGATAGGTTTCAATTTTTTTGAAAAATCCTCGATCTACAGAAAGTAAAAGGAATTTTCCTATATCGTGTAACAAAGCACTAACGGCAATGATATCGGCAATTTTATTTGTGTGATTGTTTTCCGTTGCTAGATACCTTGCATAATAACTGCAACGGCTGGAATGATCCCAAACATCCATCATTTTGCCGTATTGGCCATCCATAATTTTACGAACTCCAGAAACATAAAGTAGGTTTCGTAAGTTCTTCAGACCAACCACCTTAACCGCTTGTAAGATAGAACTCACTTGGCTTCTGTTGGCGAAAAAAGCAGAGTTAGAGAGTTTCAATAGATCTGCTGAAAGAGCCGGATTTCTTTCAATTTCTTGAGAGATCATATGTAAGTCAGAATCTGGATTGTTACAAAGAAGAATGATTTTTGTAAGGGAATGAGGTAACGGCGGAAGCCCATCAATTTCATTTAAGAGTTTTGTTTTTAAGTCTGTTTGAATTTCTACTGGCGTAGTGACTTCCGGTACAGACAATGTAGCGCGCGTTATTTTATCATTTGTAAAGATTTTGAATTTTTCAGAACCAATTCCTGAATTTTTTAATAAGAGTTGGATGAGTACTAATCCTAAACCGGCCGACTCCGTACTGTCTGAAACGTCAGTGAATGCATCAGAAAGGTCATTGTAATTCTTCGCAACTTCGATCCTTCGGTTAACTCGCGCTAATTCTTCTTTGGTAATGGGTGCGTTGTTTTCCACAGCAAAGTGGATGGATTTACCTTCTACTTTCATAAGAAGGCTTATGTAGTAATTTCCACCGTCTAACCTATCCAACTGTTCATTCCACTTCATGATGATGTTTTCTTGGAATCGGGACATTCCCTTTGCATAATCACCTGAGTTTTGGATGTCTAAATTTTCACGGGTAAAATAATCGCGTTTTGCGTTTGCCTTATTGGCATTCATGAGAAGTTCTTTTAGGACGGTGAAGATAACTTCTACTAAATAGAGCTTGTCCATATACCCCATTACATGGACAAGTAATGCGTATATCTCCTGATTTTGTTCTTCTGTGACAAAGTAAAAGTTGATTCTAGATTCTTTTGCGGTTTCTAATTGAGAGATAATATCTTGAAAATTCACAAACGCTTTTTCCCGTAACACTCTTATATTTTAATTTCTTTTGGACGCAATAGATATTTTTTCTCATCCAATTTCTATTTTGTCCCAGGTGTCTTGTATAGTGATTACAACAGTGGAGGAAATCACTATGGATATGTTAGACCAAATGAATTTGCATTTAATTATGCAAGAGAGACTGGAAAAAATTTTAGAGGATATAGAAAGAAATCCTAAGGGAAAGTCCAAAAAAACAAAAGGTTTTGATCGAATTCCCGCAAACAAAGAACGAGCCGAGTGGAATCTACAAGAAATACCAGTTCTATTCGGTGCTTAACTTAGTGAAAACCGCAACCAAGTGGTGAGCGTTTTCCTGTGAATGATGCCGGAATGGTCTTGGTTGGCCCACTTTGCCAGATCCGCTATTGATGGGGGAAAACCCTGAAAAGATTGTAATAATTGCGTTGTTTTATGTTTTGTTTGGAAACTTTTTTCTTTGGATTCGGAGAGAAACCGAATGATTGATTTAGATCCTTTTCGACTCATCTCCTCCCAGGCAATTAAATTTTTGCCCTTCCTCTCACCAGAATACAGACGTTTGGTGATGAGTTCTAAACTTTTTTTGCGATTGGTTTCTGGTAAGTAAAATCTTTCATATCCAGTCCCTTTGCAATGGGACTTCCCGCGTTCTGCCACATAACTCACCCCACTCACAAAAAATTCTCTGCCTTCGATATTCTCTGTAATCGATAAAACCATACCAAGTAAATTCAAACTGGGATTGGGATAATGAGGCCATTCCTTCCCGATCCCAGTTTTGAGTTGGTGTTCTACAATTTGGTCTAAGGGGTGACCCGTATTGACTAAAATTTTAGGGTTGGGTAAATCGAAGATATGAGAAGCCCCACCTAACCAAGTAATGATGGGAATATAAGAAGGGATGTCTAACAAAAAATGGTAAGCCGTGCCACGCCCAGAATCAAAGGAAACTATGTAATCTGGATTTACTTCATTGGCAAGTAAGTACCCAAGGGCAGTATCACTAGCAAAGATAAGAAATGAATTGCGTTCTTTTTGGATGGTAGATAGGTCTAACTCAAGTCCTGGACTTGCTCCCACAAATAACACTTTTCTTTTTTGGGAAGAGAAGGATTGCAACCATTCAAATTTAGCTTTTGAACCAAGTAGTGCCATCCGATTTTTCAAGTAGTTGTGAGTCCATAATCTTTGGAAATGTTGGATTGTGTTTTGATTGACCCCATCAGAAAGAAACGGAGATTGAAAACCTTTTCGGCATTCGTTCACCAGTTCAGGAAAAATTCGTTCATAACTAGGTGTAATGTACAAACTCCATTTGGAAAGAGGCGATGGGGATGTATTCGAGATGTTTTGGATTTTGGCTTTTAGTTCCGACCAGTTTGGGGATATTCCATCGACAAAAAATACAGAAATTCCTTTGTTTTTTGAGAGGTTTTCCAAACTTTTTATTTCTGTTTGGAACTCATTGAACTCAAAAATTTCATTATGTGGTTCCCAAAAAACAATGATTTGGTGGTCCTTCGGGTTTTCTAAAAAGGACCGGACAACGTGTAAGGCACCTACACCTAGAATGACGGGAATGTAACCCGTGAGAAGGGAAGATAAAAACCGGGAAGCCTCCTTTTCAGGGGAGACTTTCGAATGTAGATAAAAATTGTCGGGAGTTTGAAAGTTATAGAGAAGTTTGTTTTGAAAGTGAGGGATTAGAGGAATGGGAGTAACCTCTTAGTCCTCTTCTTCCTCATCAGCTTCCGCTTCGTCATCAGAGTCGTCGTCGAAATCGTCATCATCGTCGTCCTCTTCTTCTTCCTCTGCCTCATCACCAAATTCATTCTCGAAACCATCTTCGAGTTCTGGTTTACGAGCTTCTTCTTCAGGAATAAAATCTTCTTCGATATCTTCTTCCGCATGAGGAGCAAAAGAAGCTCCTGCCGTAGAAGTAACTCCAGCCAATTTGTCTTTTTCTGCTTGGAGAATTGCTTTTTCTTCAGAGGAAAGGTATTTCCACTGAACCATATTATTGGTAAGTGCGTATAATGCTTGAACCGTTAATTTACGATTTTTTAATTTTTTGGGGAGAGTGATCTTATCAATTTTATCGATCGTGCTGAAACCGGCCACGCAAGTTTCGTATTTTTTTTCCCGGCAAAGTTCTATTAAGGATACGATATCGAAGTCTTCTTTTTGCGATTGGCTCATTTTCTTTGATTCCCTGATGGAAGAGAGTGGAATGTTAGACCAGGTTGAGGGGCAGGGGTCAGATGTCAAGGTAAAGTTCGAAAACGGGCTTTACAGGCCTTCTTATAGTCCAAACCATGGGGAAGGACCGTCCAATAAATGGGATTTATGAAAGCCTCCCTCATCTTAACTGTTAGTTTATGTCTCATTAGCTGTGCCCCAGCGAAATCTTCCTACTTCGGAGAGGAGTCTTGGGTTGGGCTTACCGCAAGTGGTGCCGAAATTTCTTTTTCTCGACTGGAAAAAGAGGAAATCGCACTCAATGTATACTCCCCCGATTGTGTTCCTTGTTGGAAAGAGATCCCGGCACTCAATCTCCTGCATGCGGAAATTCAAAGTCGGTTTCCTTCGAAAGCTTTATTTATGATTGTAGATCCGTATCAAATTGTTCCGGACATCACCGACGATCGCCCGTTTGGTGAAGCGTTCAAGTTGGCAAAAGAACGGATGGACATTGAAGTCAAAAATAGGAAAATTCAAGTTCCGATTGTGTTTATGAAGCCACCTTTCCGAGTGAAAGAGGGGGGACTCATTACGGGAACACCGGAGACTATGCTTTTTGTTACAAAACCCATGCGATTGTATTATAATTTTTTAGGATCGATTTCGGAACAAGTGTCTACAGATCTCATTCGTAAAGATGCCAAGTTCAATTTCTTTCGATACCAGTTTGGAATGGAATCATTATGAGAGCAGTATTCATCAGGTTTATCGATTGTGAAGGTCCGGGAATTTTAGAACCTTTACTACGTGAAGCAGGTTACCGGATCAGTTATCAAAATGCCTATGATAGACGAATCCATTTGATGCCAGAAATTCATTTGAATTTCGATTTGATTGTTATGTTAGGTGGCCCTCAGTCCGTGGCGGATCCAGAGGAACAAGAGTTTTTTAAACCATATTATGATATCGTAAACAATATAGCCGCCTTACCAAACAAAAAACTAATTGGCATTTGTTTGGGTTCTCAAATCATTGCGAAGGCGTTAGGTGCTGATGTTCGGCCTGGAACCAAAGGTCCGGAGACGGGATTCTCTGAACTTCAAGTTCTAAAGCCGGAACATTCAATCTTCAAAGGAATAGAAAAGGATTCTATTTTGGCATTCCACCTTCACGAAGATATCTTTGATATTCCCGTGGGTGCTGAACATTTGCTTGCCAGCGATTTTTACGCGAACCAAATGTTTTCTTATAAAAATAAGATTTTTGCTTTTCAAACTCATTTGGAACCAACTTTAGAGATGCTTTATGTTTGGCAGACGGTTCACAAAGAGTTTATAAAAAAAGGAACCGGTGATTTTTCTGAAATCTCAGGCAAACAGAAAGTAATGGCAGAAACTGCTACTACGATATTTCGAAATATTATAAAATTATAACGGACTCGGTATGTTTCAAAAAATATTAACAATTTTATTCGGCAGTAAGTATGAAAGGGATTTAAAAAGACTAAATCCCATTGTGGAAGCTATTAATTCTTTTGAGCCGGCAATCAAAGCGATGGACGACGAAACCTTATCTTTGCAAACTACAAAGTTTAAAGAAAGGTTAGCAGCTGGCGAAACTTTAGATGATGTTTTGCCAGAAGCATT
Source organism: Leptospira sp. WS4.C2 (assembly GCF_040833985.1). Lineage (NCBI taxonomy): Bacteria > Pseudomonadati > Spirochaetota > Leptospiria > Leptospirales > Leptospiraceae > Leptospira > Leptospira mgodei. Next base: position 3,097,558 of record NZ_CP162139.1, on the reverse strand, counting down.
TGCCACAGTGCGTGAAGTGGCTTATCGAACTTTAGGAATGAGGCATTTTGATGTGCAGATGATGGGTGGTATTTCCTTACATTGGGGAAATATTTCAGAAATGAAAACGGGAGAAGGAAAGACATTAACATCTACCTTACCCATTTATCTCAATTCCCTTTCTGGAGAAGGTGTTCATGTTGTCACAGTGAACGATTATTTGGCGAAGCGGGATGCAAACTGGATGCGACCGGTGTTTGAATTTTTAAAAGTCTCGGTCGGAGTGATCCAACATGATATGGATCATGAAGAGAGAAAGGTAGCTTACAATTCAGACATCACATACGGAACTAACAACGAATTTGGATTTGATTATTTACGTGATAACATGGTTAGTTACAAAGAACACCGCGTACAAAGACAACATAACTATGCGATCGTAGATGAAGTGGACTCCATTTTGGTAGATGAAGCTAGGACCCCTCTTATCATTTCTGGTCCTGCGGAAGAATCGACAGATAAATACCTCAAAGTTAATAAAATTATCCCGAAACTCATCGAAGGGGAAGATTACGAGATTGATGAAAAAGCAAAAAATGTAATTTTATCAGAAGCGGGCGTTCATCACGTTGAAGAGTTGTTAGGTGTTGAGAACTTATACCAAGCTGAAAATATTGAACTTGTTCATCACGTACAACAAGCTTTAAAAGCCCATAAGATTTTTTATAGAGATAAAGATTATGTAGTTCAAGATGGCGAAGTCATCATCGTGGATGAGTTTACTGGTCGATTGATGAAGGGTCGAAGATACTCTGATGGATTACACCAATCTTTGGAAGCTAAAGAAGGTGTGGCAATCGCTCGTGAATCACAAACCTTAGCATCCATCACCTTCCAGAATTATTTCCGTATCTATAAGAAGTTATCAGGTATGACGGGAACGGCAGATACGGAAGCGGAAGAGTTCAAAAAAATCTATAGTTTAGATGTCATTGTGATTCCTTCCAATTTAAAGATCCAACGTCAAGACATGCCTGATCGTGTTTATAAAACAGAACGTGAAAAGTTTGATGCCGTTGTCAAAGACATTCAGGAAAAAGTTTCCAGAAAGCAGCCTGTGTTAGTCGGGACAATTTCTATCGAAAAATCGGAAGTACTTTCTAAACTTTTAACTTCTCATGGAATTGCTCATAACGTATTAAATGCAAAACAACATGAACGCGAATCCGAAATTGTAGCCAACGCGGGTCGTCCTGGTGCCATTACTATCGCTACGAACATGGCGGGTCGTGGAACGGATATTGTCCTTGGTGGTGCACCAAAATACAAAGAAGACTTGGAAAAGTTGGATGAACTTTGTGATTCTTTGGGAATTAAAGCCAAAGCGGAATTAGAAGTTGTGTATAGTTTTCGGGAACACTTGATCAAACAAAAGTTTGAAGAAGCGGAATCCAAAATTTCAGAAATCCGTAACGAAAACATCAAAAAAGAATGTAACAAAATTTTAGCAGAAGCCAAAAAATGGAAAGTAGATCATGACTTTGTGATCGGAGCCGGTGGTTTACATATCATTGGTTCGGAGAGACATGAATCCCGCCGTATTGATAACCAACTTCGTGGTCGTTCAGGTAGACAAGGGGATCCTGGTTCTTCTAGATTTTATTTATCCTTACAAGATGATTTGATGCGAATTTTTGGTTCGGATCGAATTGCTCGTATTATGGATACTCTGAAGATGCCGGAAGGCCAAGAGTTGGAACATAGTATGGTATCCAATGCCATTGCACGTGCGCAAAAACGTGTGGAAGGCCATAACTTTGACATCAGAAAACACTTGTTAGAGTACGATGATGTGATGAACCGCCAAAGGATTTATATTTACGGTATTCGCAATGAACTCTTAGACAAAGGGAATATGTCGAGAACCATTGTTGATTTCTTTGATGAAGTTGTTGAAAACCAAGTCATTTTGTATTGTGAAGGCAACAATGTGGATGCTTGGGAAGCGGATTCCCTTAATGAGTGGATCCAAAGTTTAGGTATCACTGAAACTATTGATCCAAAACAATTCAAAAAAGAAGCAAATCCTCAGCTAAAAGTTTTTGAAATTGTATCCAAGTTAGTAAAAGAACTCTATGAATCCAAAGTTTCTTCTATTGGGGAAGAGGTTTGGCGATCGATCGAAAGGAATGTGTTCTTAGACATTTTAGATCATAGATGGAAAGAACATCTTTATGCTATGGATCATTTGAAAGAAGGAATTTGGACTGTTGGTTACGGTGAAAAGAATCCTTTGATTGAATACAAACTGCAAGGGTTTAAGATGTTTGACCAGTTGGTAGAAAGTCTTAAAAACGAAGTTGTTTCTTTTCTGTTAAAGATTGAAGTTACCGAATCGGATCGCAATCAAGATGAATCTTCACCGAAAGAATACAAAAAAATTGGTGAGGAACAAAGAGCGGAAGTGGATATGTTTGGAAACGAAATCAAATCCAACAAAACCAAACCACAAGTTTCTTCCACAACTAGTTCTGGCGGTGGATCTGAAAGAAAATCAAGTCGTCGAAAAAAATAGGAAATAAACTTTCCCTTAATAAAACTTCCAACTCTTACGAATGAGTTTAATACTTTTAGGTTAGAGTTGGATAGGTTTTAATCAAACTTGGTTGTAACAAATGCCTTTTGAGGTTTTGATTCTAATTTTAAATTTACTATTCTACGGACTTAGCCACCACACCATCAATGTCAGAACCGTTAGTATAGGAATGCGGATAAACATAACCCGATCCGGTGTTTGGATTGGTCACTGCCGAAGCAGATATCATTTTTATAAATTTAAAACCTGTTGATTTGATATTGGTTAACGCTGTGTTATCGCAAGATGCACTGGTAATTAAATCATCTATATTGAAGCCGTCACCACCACCTAATAAAAATCCACTTCCAGTCGATGCGAAAAGTTGGTCGAGTGATAAGTCATTGGAACTGATATTATAGAGGACAGGTCTAAGCCCACCAAACCCTGGCCAAGAAGAAATTTTGTTGCTATCTGCTACAGATGGATTGAATCCACTCAGATCAAACCCACAATAGTTTGTTCCGTCAAAGGAAACTTGGACGACCATTGGATCAAAGGCATAACGATCATTACTCTCTGTGACACGAAACGAGTTTTCATAGACAATAAAATCAACTCCTGCAACATTTTTTACAGTTTTCCCTGCCCAGGATAAAATCAGTGTAGCGCCAGCACCTGTTAAGTTTAATGCATATACATCCAGAGATCCAGAAAGTTCCCCACCACCACAAATTCCATTAATGGCTTTCGATGAATCATTGAATCCACTTACGGTTGAATTGGCTGAGACGATTGTATTTGCGAATGGAATGTTTGCAGGTAAAAGTCCGGAGGGACAATTGATCCTGCTATTATTCCCAATTTGATTCGAACCTAGAAGTGCTAATAATTCAACTTGGTTGTTTTTTGGTTCTGGTGTACAAGCAAGTAGGAATGAAAGTAGAACTAAAACAAAAAAAGTTGCATATGTAATGTTATAAATAGTTTTCATTGAATGACTCCCTTTGGCCCTGAAAAGGTTCAGAGCCAAAAACAAAGCTGCTTTACCAGCTAGTTGGATTGGATGAAACGAAAAGCGCTTTACTCCAACCAAAACCACCACATCCCGTTCTTGTTGGATCAGTAGTATTATAAGTAGATAGATTTGCATTTTCAGCTTCTGTTAGAGTGGCAAAGTTTGGATAAACCGTGCAGTAGTAGAAACATTTACTTGCTGAATTTTCACATCCAACAGTGGTAGGTGCAGTCCAAAGTACTTTTGTATATTTACTCGGACTCCATGTATCGGATGGCAGATACTGATAGATGAATGTTCTATTTGTAGTATCAACAGCAATGATTCGCAAATAACTATTGCCAGATGCCCAGATACCAAATCCAGATGGATCTTGTACGATGGAAACGTTGGAACTGAAACTGGAGCAAGAACCCCCGCTACAGAATCCACCTTTCCAGTATCCCCTAATCTCTGCTAAAGAATCAATGATACTTGATTTGCCTTGTTGTTGTCCTACAATTAAACCTGCGAACAAATTTGTATTTGCTGCGGACTCATCTACTTTGCCTGCTTCGGCGCAAGCCGTAAAGATTGTTATTGCTATAATAGCAATAATTAGTTGGAAAGTGGTTTTCATTTAGATTCTCCTAAATTTTGTTTTGAATTTAGGGGAACACGAACAGGAAATAGGTTTATCCTCGTCCGAAGACGGGAAATCTTAATATCTATAGATAGAAATATAAGTAGTGTTTTTTCCATACGGGCGCCCCGAGTTTACCTTCGGGGCCCCTTTACATCGTCTGTTGAAACAGAGAAGATATAAGTGTGCAAAGTTCCCAATCCACGAGAAAACATTGCGGGGAAGATCTGGCTTATCATCTAACATAGTTTAAACTATATTTGATGCATCACAGTTGCGGGTCAGCACAGGACTTTCACCTGTTTCCTCCCTGAAGGTAATGCCAGAATTTCCATCTCGCTATTTTTTGTCAACGATTTTAGTTTGTCTTTGTTTTATCAGATAAGGATTTTAAGAAACTAATCATCAAATCAATTTCAGAATCATTGATCGTCCGGTTCAGTTTGTAATGGTTCATTCGGCGCACAGCCTCTTTGAGTGTTGGTACGCTACCATCATGAAAGTAGGGTGCAGTCAATGCTACGTTTCGAAGAGGTGGAACTTTAAAGAAATAATTATCTTCAGGATTTCCAGTAAATTCGGATCTTCCCATATCATTTGAATTATATGGATAAACGTTATCTAATTTTGAAAATTGAGATCCACCAAGCAGGCTTTGGCTATGACAATTTGTACATCCTACATCGAGGAATATTTTCAATCCATCTAACTCATCTTTATTTAGAGATGGTACATTAGATTCTATGAAATCATCAAATCGAGATTTTGATACGAGAGACCTCTCAAAAGCAACTAAAGCAAGACGTATAGTATGGATGCTCGGAGTAGGAGAGTTTGGAAATGCATTTGCAAAGAACGGAGCATAAGTAGAATCGTTTTGGATTCGTAGAAGTAATTCTGCTTCGGATGGTAATGACATCTCTAATGGATTGATAAACGGATCAATCGCTTGGTTGTACAATGTGTCTCTTCTACCATCCCAAAAAATGACAGGTAAAAAGCCAACGTTGAGGATTGTAGGAGTATTTCTTCTGCCCAACTGACCGAATGTTCCTCGCGATGTTGATTGCCGGTCCATTCCCGCAGCATTACCATCAATGGGATGACAGGTAAGACAGGATTGCACATGGTTAGAAGAAAGTTGATTATCTCTGAAGAGTTTATTGCCTAAACTAATCTGTGCACTCGTATCGGGTTCGGAACCTGGAACTGAGTTTGGTAGAATGCCAATTTTTTCTCTAACTATTGTTTGTAGTTCTGAAGCATAAACGTAATTGGATACAAAATTACTAACTATTAAATTGTTAATTAAGTTTTTATTGTTATTTTTCGCATCATTTAATATACAGCTAACCAATATTATTTGGAATATTAAGAATATAGGTATTTTGGAATATGATTTGAAGATGTAAAGAGATAAAGGCGAGAACATAGAAACCAAACAGGGAATGGAACCCTAATCCAGCAATCCTATTTTTGGATTTGGTTTTATGAATCCGTAGAATTTTCTAAAATATAATCAGTAGGATCTTTTGCCACTAGGCAAAGTTAGCTACTGCGTTTGGAATGAGTTGGCCACTAAAGCTATCGTCTCTGCAATTTCTCCGATCTTTTGGCTTACTTGGTTTAAGTCTTCTGAATTGTTTGCAAGTTCTTGTGCACTTCCAGATAGAGTATTGATAGTGTTTACCATATCTTCAGAGGCTTTTTTTTGTTCTTTACTAGAAAACTCAATGGTTTCTGCCATTTCTTGTAATCCGTTTAATTCATTCGTCACGTTGACTAAACTATTCGTTTGTGTTGTCATTTCTGTTTTTAAATCATCGACACCAATTTGCATTCGGTTGGATTGTTCTACAATTTCGCTAAGTGCATTTACTGTTTCATGAACATGGTTTGCCCCTGCGTTTACTACAGAATTACTTCTATCGATGAGTTTTTTAATGTTTTTGACAGAGAATTGTGTTTTATCGGCGAGTTTGGAAATCTCTTCTGCAACGACGGCAAATCCCATTCCAGCATCACCGGCTCGAGCTGCTTCGATACTTGCATTTAATGCCAGTAAGTTGGTTCTTTCCGAAATTTCTGTAATCAGTTCAACGATTCCAGTAATCTCTTTGGTAACGGACCGAATTTCTGACATTGCTTGATTTGTGTTTTGCACAGCAACGTTTCCCAAATTGGCTAAGTTGATAGAAGTAAGGGATTGATCAGTTAATTGTAATAGGGCCTTTTCGATATTGAAGATAGATCCTTCAATAGTTTTCATTTCTTCTGTGATCTTTATAATGTTCTTTGTTTCATTTGTGATGAATTGAAACATAATTTCAAAAGAAGTGGTAAGTTCTTCCAAGGATGCAGCAGATTCTTCTGAGATGGCTGCCAAGGAAGATGCATTGTCAGAAACGGATACGGCATCTTGTTTCAATTTATAGGATACTTTTTCGGAATCACTTACTGAGATTTTCAACTGGTTCATTATGTGATTTAAATTTTTTAGAAAAAGATTAATAGCATTTGTTATTTTCCCAATTTCATTGGAACCAAAATCAGGAAGAGTTTTGGTTAAGTCAGCTGCACCACTTGAGAGTTCATTTACTTTAGAAAGGACAGTAACTAAAGGATTGTTGATACTTCGAAATATAAAAATAACAAATAAGATGGAAATGAGTAGAGAAACAAAAACCAAGCCAATATTTATATTTCTTTGCAAAGATAATAATTGGATTCTATCATTGACAAGTTTTTCAAGTATCGTAATCGAACTGTCTTGAATGGTTCCAGCAATTTTTGTCCCTTTCTCCAAAAGAACAAATAGCTCCTCAGTAGAGTTTGGTTTGGAATTCGATTGGATAAATGTCTTTTTTAATTCCTGTAAATACCCGTCACAAGATGTTTTTGATTCTATCGTTATTTTTTTTAATTCTTCCGCATAAGGTGATTCGTCTTCGATAGATTTTGTAAATGATTTTTGAATTTCTTTACAAGTTGATTCAATAAAGTTAATAGAAATAAGTGCTTTCGTATAACTTACGCTAGAGTATTGTTTGCTTTTTCCATTTGTATTTAAATATTCTTCTCGAATCACTTCATTCAAAACTCCAATATTTTTTAGAATTTCAGGAACTCTAAAGAAAATAATCTCCATTTGATAATAGGAATTCACTTCTGGGTCGAGGATGAGATTGGAAAAATCACCTACTTTTAAGGCTAATTCCTGAGTATCATTTAGAAAATTTCTGGAAGTGACTTGGTCAAAATTTGTAAGTTTTGTGTATTTGATCCAAGTTGTAATTTCTTTAGTGTCATTTGGTAGGAGTTCCGTTTCTTGGATTTTAATTTTCGCTGATTCTATGAGCGGAACCAAATCGGCAGTATTCTCTTTTCCAATTTTTAACCGCTTCAAACCTTCTCGGTAAGCCAGGTAGATTGGCTTAATCGTATGGATTCCCAATTGTTCTTTTTTTGCAAATTCAATCGTTCCATTTAGAGAACGTACTAAAATGAGCAGAATGATGAATAGTGATACAATGAGCGGGATCGGTAGAAGTAGGAGTCTGCTCTGGATGGAAAACCTTGAGAGAAATTTTGACATAGAATCTTATATCTTCCTGGAGTGGACGAAAAAAAATTCCACTTAACCTCTAACGATTATTGATTTTCAATAAAGCAATCATTTAATTTTATAGAGGAAAGAATGGGAGGGTTTGTGAACAGATCCCTGATACTAATTACATTGTTTCTAACGGCTTCATGTGCGCGCACTTTGGAAGTGAAAAATCAAGAGAGTCTTTTTGAAAATTGTATGAAGACTTTTCAGGATGAAATTAAGTGCCGTGAATTTATGTCCAAGTCGGCAAAAGACATCCAATCGGAAGATGAAAAACGTGAGGAAGTTTTGGCGCAGTTAACAGTGGAACAATTAGCTGGAATGAAACTTCGGAAAGATATTAAGGATACCTTACCTGGAAAAAACGGTAATTTTGTAAGAGAGTATATCGGTGATCCAGATGAAATCAAACGTGGCGGCGACAGAGAATACTGGGTTTATAAAAGACCTATTAGTAAGTATTCTGGCGAATCTCCTCCCGATAAAGAAATCACTGTGATATTTCGTAGATACTTTGTTGAAAAAGTAGATTATAAAAAACCTTAAACTTTACTTATCAGTAAGGGAGGAAATGAACCACTTCCCTTAAGTTTGTTTATCTTTGTATTCAAATTAAAAAAACTGGGTTTGTGGAAAGAGGAAAAATAGTCAGGAGAGGTTATCCCCTGACTTAGGTTTTGTTAGTATACCAAGTATCCGGTCAAGTCGACTGTTGCACCGGCAGTTGTTGTATACGATTTGTTACAAGCTGCAAACGCACCCGCAAGGGCTTGTTGCGCAAGGCCATAAGTGAACTGAGGTAAACTACAAGGTTGCACTGCATCATTTGCTTTCGCAAGAACACATTCTTTCAATGCGTTGAGTTGATCCAATGTTTTGCCTTCCAATTTCGTTAGAGCACATCCTGTTCCAGCGTTAAAGTATTCTTTTCCTCCGACACAAGAGTTAGCAACTGTATACGCAATTGCGCAAGATCTCTGAATATCATTGAGAGTGTTTGCGTTGTTTACCAGGTAAAGTAGAGCCGTTGGGTTATCTTCTTTTTTTGCACCAGATTCTGTGCAGCCAACAACGCCAGCTGCCAAAAGGAGTGCTAAAGAGATTCCTACTAAACCAGATTTAAAGGATTTATTATTCATTTTCATCATTTTCTCCTTAGAATTTTGCTACCATACCGACGATAATACCATTTTGGTGAGAAGCCGGTCTTCCGGAAGTATCTATGAACTGTTGTCCTGGACCCCAATCTCTTCTTAAATCTACTTTTACTTGGAGGTTTTCCGTTAAGTTGAAAGTAGGTGTGAAAGTGAGGGTTTTGATTTGTCCATAGTTACTAACTGCTCTTGTTCCAATAGAATCTTGGAATTTGAGGTCATATCTGTCTGCAGGAGTGACTGCAAATAGTGGTGGGTTGACTGCGAGAGATCCACCGTAACGTTTGTCATCAAGATACTCAAAACGGAAACCAAGTGCAAAGAAGTTTGTAAACTGGTACTTCGCTTGAAGTTGGTAAGTTTGGTAAACTCTTTTGATTTTGTTTTCGCGTGAGAGGTTGGTGTTATTATTGAAACCTGCAGCTACTAAACCTGCATCTAGATCAGGAACAAGTCCAGGAAGAGCGGTGTCTAACTTAGCTTTTGTAACCCCACCTGCTTCGTATCCAAACGCTGCTGTGTTTGTTTGACCAGTTCTTTCACCATAAGTATAGTCAAAGATTGTTGTCAATTTGTCAGTAGGTTTGAAAATCAAAATCAAGTTTTGAATCATCCAGTGGTCTGCGTTGAAAGTTGATTGTTTAGGGAATGCAGTTCCTGTCGACTGTTCAAGGTAGTAAAGTGAGTTGTTTTGTCTACCTTTGATGTTATCGTTGGCTTGCAATGTGTTCCATACTACTTGGAATTTATCTGGTACTACATCATACTTTACTTGTGTTCCAATTGCCCTAGTAGGGTTTGGACCATCAGCATAAGCATGTTGAGAAGTGTTTGTTAAACTAGTTCCAGTTGCCGGATCACCATATGGGGTTACACCTGTGTAACCAAATTGTTGACCGTTTCCTGTGTAACCAGTTCCTTGCGCACTGTTATAAAGATAAAGACCAGTTGATAGTCTGTCATTAATTTGAAGGTTTGCCCTTGCACCAGTATGGATAAATGGGATTGTGTTAAAGAACACATACCCAATCGTGTAAGCGATGTTATCCTTTGAGTCAAGAAGTTCCAAACCTATATGTGTTGCCATCTTACCTACGTCAACTGTCAACCCTTTCATAACAGGGAAGTATGCTGAAACGTAAGCTTGTTGTAACAACTGCATATTATGAAGTGAGTTTGTTGTTTGGTACGGACGTTCTTGATACATGTTGTTTTGTCCGTTTTGCATATCCAAACGGAAACCCCATGGACTTTCTTTGTCTGCCAACTTCTCCATAGAAAGTTTAACTGCGTTCACAGCAAACTGCTTGTTGTAAGTGTGGAAAGTTCCCGCTGTATCTTGGGTAGCCCCTTGCCGGTTATTTGAAGTATAGTTATAGTATACATCCACATATCCGGAAAAATTTACCAACTCATACCAAGACTTATCCTTTTCCTTTTTATCCTGAGCAAAAAGGGAAGCCTGGGAAAATAAGGTAGCAACGATCGTCGCCAACAGAGTGTATTTATTTCTCATTTGCCATTTCTCCTATGTGAACTTGTTGTGCAAGTTGTGTACCAGGTTGGCGGTATTTCTCCGTAGCTTCCGAAGAAAAAAAGAGAAACACTGTATTTGAATGGGTTCTAGAGCAAAAAAAAATAGTTTTTGATTAATAAAGCGACAACCAACTGCTCTATTAGGAAAGAATTTAGAAATTAATTGGTCATATTGCTTATAAATTGAGCAGAGTGATGCAATAATCTTGAATATTCATTTTCTTTAGGCGAGTGTAGGACTAAATCCAAAAGATGGTTTAGAACGATTCCATAATTGGTTTTTGAGAGATTGGGGAAAGATTCTGCCAGATGATTGCCATTCAATTTCATATCGGTGAGTAGGAGGGGTGGTTCTTCTTCCCAAATTCGAAGCATCTGAGATGTGCTTTCGCCAAATAGCGGTGTGAGACCGAGGATGAATTTATTATCGATAGTAAAACGTTGTTGGAAATGTCGCTTAACTGGCGCTAAATATTCTTTTTTTATAACAAACTCATCCAAGTTTTTCTTGGTTTGATTTGTCTCCCACTTGGTCAAAAATTCAAAAAACAACAAACAGTCCTTTGTATTTTGACCGGAGAATTTTAAAGTTCTCAATATGATTTCTATTTCTTTGGATGAGATCGGGCCGAGTAAAGAAAAAAATGCCAATGCCAACTGCAGTCCAATTAAATCTTTGGAAGTCTGGTCTAGTCTTTCTAAAAGATCAGTATTAGGAAACAGTTCATGGGGAAGGTTTGGAAGGAAAATTTGAAATATATTTTCCTCGGTTAATAACTGGATCATACGAGACGGTTTGGGGCCTAAAAAGGATTTCAAAACTTCGTCTTGAAAACGTTCTAAAGATATTTTTTTGGTAATATGTTTTGTTTCGTGAATTGCTTTTTTAGTTTCGGACTCGATTGAAAAATCTAGTGTACTCGCAAATCTTAAGGCACGGATCGGACGTAGCCCATCCTCGGTAAAACGTTTCATTGGATTTCCGATGGTACGAATGGTTTTTTGTTCGATATCTTTTAGTCCAAAATGTTCATCTACAAGAAGACCCGTAGTTATATCGAATGCAAGAGCATTCATTGTAAAATCCCTTCGTTTTAAATCTTCAGATAGTGTAGTTCCAAATTCTACATGATCGGGTCGTCTGCCGTCAGTATAATCTTTATCTATGCGATACGTTGTAATCTCATAATTAATCTTATCTAAAACAACCGTTACCGTACCATGTTCGATTCCTGTGTCGATGACTGTTCGGAAAAGTTTTTTTACTTGTTTGGGTTCTGCATTTGTAGTTAGATCGTATTCTTTTGGAATTTTCCCCATTACCAAATCACGTACAGATCCACCAACAAGATAACATTCAAACCCTGCTCCTTTCAAAGCAGAATCAATTTGTAATAGGTGATTTAAATAGTTTTTGGGGACTAAGGATTGAAGGTCTATTGGCAATTTCTACATTTGCCTCTGAATACAATTTCAACTGACTCTGTAGAAAAACCTTTCAATTGTTTTGCAGAAGGAATACCATTCCAAGGGTCGTCGATACATTCAATTTTACCACAAACATTACAAATCAAATGTCCATGGGCAGCTGAGACAATATGGTTTCCATCTGACTTTAACTCAAAATAGGTGACCCGATCTGTTGAGTGGAGCGAATTTAAAAGGTTTTTTTCTTCTAAGTCGGATAAGGCTCTGTAGATGGTAACTCGATCCCAAGATTCCTCTTTGGGAAGTTTTTCCATGATTTCTTGGTGGTTCAACGGCCGAGGGGATCCTTGTAGAATGGACAGAACTTGTTCACGATTCTTCGTTACTTTGAGTCCGATTTTTTTTAATATTTGAGAAGGATCTCCAGCCATGATTTGTTTATCTGCGATGGGGGAAGATTGTCTATTCTAAAATCACATTTGCTTTCCAGATTTCCCAATATCGAATTCCCATCCGGGTATGAACTTGTAAAAACTCTTCAATTTCTTTTCCCTTATTCTTTTCTATAATTACGGGAGCAATACCTAAATCCAATCTTCGGTTGAGAATGGAATCAATTTCTTCCTTCGCTGATTTTGTGACCCTTTCGCAGTCTTCCATTCTGTCGGTTAGTTGGATTTTATTTTTTTCGCAGAAGGTGGCCGTTTTGAAGGAAGATCCAGATTCCAATAATTCATCCAATTGGCGAGTGACGGATTTTTTACAATTGGTTAAGAACAACACAAATATAAAAAAAGAAAATAAAGATGTAAGAATCCGAAGAATCAAACCTTCGCGTCCTGCGCTAAATTTGCCAATTGGTCGGCTCTGGAGTTTTGTTCTCGTGGGATATACTGAATATCAAATTGTTGAAAGGAAGATTTTAAAGATTCACATTTGGTTTTGAAAACAAGTAAGTCTTTATTTTTAACTTTATACTCGCCTTTCATCTGTTTAACGACAAGTTCGGAATCCAATCGAAATCTAATCTTTTGTAGATTTTGTTTGATTGCTTCTTCCATGCCGCGATGTAAGGCTTGCCATTCTGCTACATTGTTTGTTGCGGTTCCAATTTTTTCGGATAAAAAGAAAAATTCGATTCCATCATTGTCTTGGAAGGAAACTCCGATGGCAGAAGGACCTGGGTTTCCGCGGGAACTACCGTCACAGTAAATGAAGGTGGTATCTTTTGTAGACATAGCCGACAGTCTTTTCTGTGATCTCTCTATCACCAATCAAAAACACGAACTTGATTTAAAAAAATCTTTTGGATTTTGATTTATGAAGGACTTTTTAGCCGTGTCGTGGTAAACGGAGCGTATTGGGTGGCGGGTGGATTACCCCACCCAGTCTATATAGGGCGGGGACATCTACCTAAAAATCCCAAACCTCCCCTAAAAAAAGGAAATTCCATGACCGAACGGGGATTTGGTGCCCTTACCATGTTTGAGAACCGCATTCGTAAGCTGAAAAAAGAGCGCGAAAAGTGGGCAAAACGAGAATCTATTACTTGTTACCGAATCTACTCGGAAGACATTCCACAAGTATCGTGCATTTTGGACCGCTATCCCAATGGTTTGGTTTTGTATGATAAAAGTTCCTTACGTTTTCAAGCAGAAGAAGGACATGATGAACGTTTTGATCGAATTGCATCTATTGTTCGTGATGTATTCCAGATCTCTGAAGAACAACTGTTTCTAAAAAGACGCAAAAAACAAAAAGGTACGGACCAATATGATAAACTCGCCATTGAAGGAAACTTTGAATGGGTAAAAGAATCTAATTTGGAATTTCGAATCAATCTTTCTGATTATTTAGACACTGGTTTGTTTTTAGATCACCGGATCACTCGTGATTGGTTGAGGAAAGCATCTAAAGGAAAATCAGTATTAAATTTATTTTCATATACAGGAGCATTCTCCGTATATGCAGCGTCAGGTGGAGCGACAAAAACAAAAAGTATAGATCTTTCCAAAACTTATTGTGAATGGGCTTTGAAAAATTTAGAACAAAATGGATTCAAAACCACAAATCATCAAATCATCAATGCAGATATTTTGCAATGGATGGAAGAGGAAACAAAAAATCCCAATCGAGAACGTTATGATTTGATATTTCTTGATCCTCCAACATTTTCCAATAGTAAAAAAATGAGGGAAGAGTGGGATGTACAAACCAAACATCGAAATCTTCTTTTGTTACTCCTAACAAAATTTCTAAATGATGATGGAGAAATTTGGTTCTCCACTAATTTTCGGAAATTTAAAATGGAAATTGAGGATGATGAATGGAAACAACGCGGATACCAATCCATTAACCGTACAAAGGAATCAATACCACCAGACTTTCGGGATGAAAAAATCCATCAGTTATTCTGCATAAAATCAGATCCAAATTCCTAAACTTCAATATTTAACAAAGGGATCAATTCGTTCGGCAAGGATCCTTCTGTTTTCTCCAGATTGTAATGATAGGATCCCTCTCATAATGGCTTGTCGTTCGTTACTTTCTCGTTTGGCGACTACTTTAAGTTGGTTAGAGATTGGAAGTAAGATTAAGTTTGCAAAAGAGATTCCATAAAAGGTTGCGATGAAGGCTGTCGCAATCCCCTGACCAAGAACTTTGGTACCGCCATCTAGATTCTCCAAGACGGTCACAAGACCGAGTACGGTTCCAATGATACCTACTGTGGGAGAAAACCCAGCGGCCGTTTCAAATACTTTGGCCGATTTTAAGTCGTTTTTTTCTTCTTCTTCGTGGGCTTCCCAAAGAATTTCTTCAATGGTTCGGGGGTCAGAGCCATCCACAATCAACTGAATTCCCTTTTGTAAAAAGGGATTTGCTAGTTTTTTGGCTTCATCCTCTAAAGACAATAAACCGTCTTTTCTGGCTTTTTCCCAAAACCGAAAGAAAATAAGTTTCAGATCGTTTTCTTTTTTTCTAGAAAGGGCAAATTTTGTGTCTCTTACTGCTTTAGTTACTTGTGATATAGAGTAAGATGCAAATGTAGCACCTAACGTTCCACCTACGATGAGTAACATGGCGGGTAAATGAAAGAAGGATCGTAAAGAAGCCCCTTCAATCAAAATAGCAACAAAAACCGATAAAACGGCTGCGAGTATTCCGAGTAATGTGGAATGGATCATTGAATTCTTGCCTCTCTCACATCGGGTCTAACACTTGACCTTCGTAGTGAATCTTTTTTTTCTATAACTTCATTTTTTAATCGTTCCCAAATCACTGAATCTGGATTTTCTCGCATTCGTGTCGCAATGATGGGCTCCACTTCTTTCCAATTCTCTTGATTGATAAATAACCGAACGCGCGCTAATTCTAATTCGTTTGCTTGATCTATTTGATTATTGAACCTATAGAGTCGTTCCAAAGAACTCATCGTCCGGAGTGCATTATTCCAATCACCCAATGATTCGAACATAGGTATCAAAGAGTTCCAAGCGAATTCTTGAAACTCGGCATCGGAGCTAAGATCTTCAAGGATGGGAATGTATTCAGCTTCGGGAGTGGTGAATTTTAAACTATTAAATGCGATTCTTAATAAATCTGGTTTTGGGAGTTCGAATTTCCTAGCAACGGCAATGGCATCTAATGCTAGTTTGTTTTGTCCAATGTTATGATAAAACCTAGCATATTCAGCAAAGGATTCATAGTATAAGTGTTTGATTTCTAAAGCATCTTTTCGCAGATCCCCCGAGGAATATTTTAAAACTGAATCGAGTACGGCAACAACTTCCAATGTTGTGGCATTGTCTAATTTCTCAGCAAAATATTTCAATTTCCAATCCGAGGGGAGAGTTGCAGCAAACCCAATTTTTGATTCCATATAATTGGGATAATAAATATCAAAGTTCCAATAAGACTTTCTGTTTAATAGAGACAGTGCATTGATATGATGAAATTGATTGGACTTGTTGCGAGTCGTTAGGATTAGGAAAGGATGTTGTTCTTGACTCAATCTTTCTATATAGGAAATAATTTGCGATTGGTTGGAACTAAGTCCTAAAACAACAGTTTTACCTTTTATTTCGGAACGTTTTGGCAAAAAAGGGTTTGATTCAAAGGGCAAAACGGATTTATAAAAAATATAATCTTCTTCATTGAATGCGATGTTCGTAATTGCAAAAGGGATTGGGTCAAAGATTTCTTTTTTTGAAAAAGGAGAATTTGTTCGTATTGTTGGTGGAGAAAAGAAAAGTAACACAATGATGATTGCTGTAGCTAACATCAAAATTCTCGGTAGACGAACAATGTGTTTTTGCATTAAATATGGATACATCAACACAGGAACAAATAACAATGCTGATACTGTTCGAATTCCCATTGGTAAATTCCAAAAGTATAACAAAAAAGAAAGACCAAGATAGATACTTGTCTCAAGTCCAATAAATAGATACTCTTTGTAGGCTGTTTTATTTGGTTTAAAAAATCCAACGATAGAACCCGTGATGATACAAAGGGCGATGAAGAAGGAACTCCAATAAGTCTGGTAGATAAAAAAGAAAAAGGCAAATAGAAGGGCGACTCTTCCTATTAAAAAAACTGCTTTTGTTTCTTTTTTTAATCCGCCGAGTAATGACAAAACTCTCCCGAAAAATATGGAAAACGAAATCGAAAGAATTAACGGAATTTTTGGCCCAGGTTGAAAGTATAAATGTAAAATACAGTAAGAAATGAGTAAAGACAAAGCTGATCTATAAAATGGCGCAAATAATGGATGTTTGCCGATTTTGGAACGTATTTTATAAAACTTACTTGAATAAGGGTTTCGTTGAACAAACGTACTGATTAGATAAAAAGATAAAAGTATGTAGATTACAGCTAACAAAACTTTCATGGAATAGTTTTGGTTAGGTTCAAACAAAGAGTAGAAAGTAAATACAGTCACTCCGAGTGCAAAACTTAAAAACCGAAAGTCACGTAAAGATCCGCCATAAATACCGACGGAAAATGCAGACAAAACACCGCTGAGTAAAACTAATTCAAATGAAAATATATAATCGATTAGAAATTCAGCGGAGTCGGTTCTTAAAAACCAAAAGATTTGTATGATCGCTGCAAGTAGGAGCCCTATGGCCAAACCAATCGGTAACGTCTGTTTGTATTTTCTGTAAATGAATCCCACAGCAAAAGAAATAACCAGTAGAATCTGCAATACTGGGTGGGCAGTATCTGTACGATCGATGAAGGCAAGCTCCGATCCGGCTACATAAAAAAATAAAGAGAGCACATAACCAATCGAAAGGCTAAGACTAAACTCGAGAGAGGGGAATAGGCCGGTTTCCCAGAAACGTTTCCATTGAGAATCCATAGAATTAGCTACCAAAGATGTTTTATGGGCCACATTCGCAAACTAAAGAAAATCTTATTTTATTTGGCGGTGCACAAAATGTTTGACCAAATGACCCCTTGTGCCGATTTTGACTATAACTATGCTGACGTTTTTATCTATATCCTTTTTGGTTCTTTACGGCTTTGACATTTTGGTTCTGTTCTACTTCGGTTTGCACACTTACCTCATGGTTTTTCTGTATAGCAGATACAAAGAAAACTGTGCAGAAGATGAAACAAAACTCCTGTCACTAAAGGATAAAAAACTTCCTACGGTGACGGTCCAGTTACCCATCTTCAATGAATTCTATGTCGTAGATCGTTTGATTGAGTCAGCATGTAACCTTGAGTATCCAGCCAAAAAACTCCAAATCCAAGTCCTTGACGACTCCACCGATGAAACTGTGGAAAAGGTTGCTCTCCTTGTTGCTCAGTATAAGAAAAAAGGTATCTGGATCGAACACGTTCATAGAACCAATCGCAAAGGACACAAAGCCGGAGCTTTAGATGAAGGAATGGCAAAAGCAAAAGGGGATTACATCGCTATTTTTGATGCTGACTTCACTCCCGATTCAGACTTTCTCCTTCGCACGATGGGTTACTTCGAGGACGAATCCATAGGAATGGTCCAAACACGTTGGGGCCATATCAACGAAACATATAATATTTTGACTAAAGCACAAAGTTTTGGAATCGACGGTCACTTTATGATCGAACAAGTCGCAAGAAATGGAGCGAACCTTTGGATGAACTTCAATGGGACTGCGGGAATCTGGAGACGAGCTTGTATTGAAGACGCAGGTGGTTGGGAACATGACACTCTCACCGAAGACTTCGATCTTTCTTACCGTGCTGAACTCAAAGGTTGGAAATTCCGTTATATTAAAGATGTAGTTTGTAAGGCAGAAATTCCTGCGACTATGAACGCATATAAAGCCCAACAGTTTCGTTGGTGCAAAGGTTCCATTCAGACCGCAGTGAAACTCATTCCGCGTATTTGGAAGTCCAAGGAATCTTGGAAGATCAAAGGGGAAGCAATTACCCACCTCATCAATTATTCTGTGCATCCACTGATGATCATCAATATCTTACTCACGGCTCCACTTCTCCTTATGGAATTTTGGGCAGGGTTTAAGATGGATGACCTCCCAATGGAAATTCTTTTCGGATCAGCCGCTGTGTTATCAGTGGGATCTATGGGACCTGTTATTTTCTATGCTTACTCCCAACGTGAAATCCACAAAAACTGGAAATCCAAATTGGTTTACCTTCCCATCCTCGTAATGATTGGGACAGGTATCGCTGTCATGAATACTTACGCTTGGATGGAGGCCGTTTTTGGCATCCAATCCGGTTTCAAACGCACCCCAAAACTCAGAATTGAGAAAGAAGGGGATAGTTTGCAGGACAAAATCAAATACGTAGTTCCCGTAGATTACCGAGCCTTCCTCGAGTTCTTTATGGGCGCTTATTGTGTATTTTGTATCTACCTTTCCTTTATGGTCGGAAAACCATACATGATTGGTTTTATGGTTCTTTATTCCATCGGTTTTTTCTATGTCTCTTATCTTTCTGTGGCGGAGTCGTTCTGGAAATTCAAACCAGCAACCAAAGCAGAAAAGGAACTTCGTGCCGTCGCTTAGGAAGAGCGATGGTACTTACTTGACGAAACCTTTCCTTCCAAAAAGCTGTAAATTCAACCTAGGTTCAGGGGTCATCCATGAGTGAAAAAGTCTACTGCGCGAACTGTTTGCATTGTGTTGTGGTTCGCCAATACGAATCGGAGCAAGATAAATACATTCTTCGAGTCAAATGTAACAAGAAGAAATGGTCTAAACGTTCCGGTGAAGAAAAACTTTATAAATACTTTACAGTGGCTCGCCGTATGCAAACCAACTGCGAGTATTATGAAGAAATGGGAGAGATTCTACCTTATATCAAGAACTTGAAAAAAGAACTCCCAATCAAAGATGAAATCTACATGGTGAAAGCCGTCTAAATTATAACCGGCGTGTTGTTCCCTAGGTTACCTCGCGCCTTCGCTCGCAAATTTCATAAAACTGAAAATAAAAAAGAACGGACGATTCAGGGTCAATTCCTGATCCCCGTTCCTGCGGGCAGCGTCCTTTCCGATACTTATCCTACTCGTGTGGTCCATGGTCAGGTTATGCTTGCGCATAACGGTAAGAAGGTGCTTGCTCCAGTCAATGGGGTGGCAAATTTAACTCCCGACCAGAAGTACTTCCAAATCAAACAAGACGGTTCTTGGTCTACCACTTCTCCCTACCATTTTCGCCACTATGATTTTTCTGCACTTTTAGAGTCTTTTGACGAAGGTGCTTTGTATTCTTTAGATTTGATGGAAACTCCACTTAAGGATTACTTTCAAAAATTTAATAAAGATTCTTCTTTCAAAATCGTTCTTTCCCCTTTTTGCAGATACCAACATCTCAATTTTGAAGAAATGATCCTTCGAGATATGAAGGATGCTTATTTAGCATTTATTGAACTTTTGAAATTGATATTTCCGAAAGCAGAGGTATCCAATTTTTTTGAAGTTCCATCTTTGCATTTTGAGCATCCCAATGGAATCCCTGAATATTTTTTACACAAACAATTTCGCGAACCAGTGGATAAAACGAGGAAGTCATTAATTCAACATGAGGTTCTTTTTTTAGGTGCAGAATCAATATTCCACATCTTACGTAAGTTATACTATAACGAACCGTTCACGAAGCGACATTTAGCAGTGTTTTTGGTAGATCGTAAAGGAAGAATGGATTTGGAACCTCGCCAGTTCTTTTTAACTAATGGTCAGGCATTAGCATTCATTCCAGCAAACTTAGACAAACGTTACAAAATTGCTTCGTTTGAAACTGTATTCGAAGAAGTAAAACCAATGGATGTAGATTCTCTTGGTTACTTCAATATTTACGAACATTACTCCATCACGTTATACGAAAAACTTCCCGCAGCAAGAAAAGAATTCAGTTGTATTGACTGTATGGAGTGTAATAACTACTGTCCCACTCACGCAAATCCTGTGCAACTCATCAAAGGTAAAACAGAAGAGTTTGAAAAGAGTCAATGTATTTCCTGTGGGATCTGTACCGTGTATTGTCCTTCTGGAATTGATATTCGGAGACGAATCGAAGGAGTTGTTGTTTAACAATCGTTAAGTTATGCTAAAGAACCTTTATATTCTATCTGAAAATAGTTGGGGAGTTAAATCTTCGGAGATATTTGCTGATTTTTTTTATTTTGTGACTCTCATGGGATTTCTTGGATACTCACTTGCTCATGTATTTCCAATTCCTATTTTGCCCATTGCCATTGGATCGATACTCACACTTGCCTATTTAGGTTTTTGTATTCGTTCCAATCAGTCTCCGTACTGGTTGGGACTACTTTCTCAATTACTGATCATCTTTTTGATTTTACCAACTACTTGGTTACATCCCATTTTGTTACCGGTATCATTTCTTTTTGCAATAGTGGTTCATTATTTCCTAAGCCAGCAGTATTTTTTACGGGTTCCTATTTTTAGTTTGGTTTTACTTTTTGTTTTGATTTGGGACAGCATTTTTTCCTTACTCGGATACTCCTTTCGGACTTCTGTGGAACTCATTCCTTGGACAGGGATATCTTTTGAGTCCTCTTTGCTTCCTTTGACACAACCTTGGTTTTCCAATGTTCCTTTCAATGGACTTACGTTTTTATCTTTTGCTGATAGTTTAGGCATTTATGTTTTAGTGGGAATCGCCTGGGTTTCCTTTCGTAGAACTGTTCTACTTGGGTTTTTCTTGGGATGGGTTCTTTTGTTTTCCCTTTGGGGAATTGGTTCTGGCCAGTTGAGTTTCAATTGGATTCTTTCCTATTCGGCACTTGCTTTCTTTTTACACATGAGTCCAGGCCGGAATTTTTATGGATCGTATTATGTTTCCTTACTTAGTTTTGTCATTTTACTTCCCATCGCCTTTTTTGTAGGTAAAATGGGGATCAGCGCGGTTTTGGTGTTGGTTGTTTTTTTTCTTTTGGAAGGCATCTTCGTTAGGGTTTTTCTTGGAAAATAAGTCGATCTTGAAAAGGTGGGAGTAAGTTATACCATATGAATCAACTTCTGGAGATTCTGGACCCTAAAAATATCATTTTCGATTTCAAAGCATCTACCAAAGAAGATGCCATTCGAAAGATGATCTCTCATATGGTCACCACACAAACGTTAGATCAAAGTCATGAAGAGGAAACAGTTTCTTCTTTAATGAATCGAGAAAAATCCATGTCTACCGGCATTGGAAGTGGGGTGGCGATTCCACATTGTTCCGTTCATTATGTTAATGAGTTGAAATGCGCTATGGCGATTGCACCTCAAGGAATCGACTTCGATGCTTTAGATCATGGTTTGGTTCAAATATTTATCATGCTGATTGTTCCTAAAAATAAATTTCAGGATCATATCAAAACATTGGCATTGATTGCAAAAACTCTAAACATTCCAGAAGAAAGAGAAAAACTCATCAAAGCCAAAAATTTCGAAGAAATTCAAAAGGCATTCCTTTCAAAAAGTTAATCCAGTGAAGTCGGAAATTTTCCGTTTTCTGTATTTTTTACTGCTGTTATCTTTCATCAGTAGTTTTATTTCCGAGTTCCATACAAAAGATAAATCGTATTTATATGCAGATGCAGGACTGACAGAGATCCAAAGTCAGGAAAAAAGTTTTTTGTCTTACTATGTCCAGTTTTGGAAATCATTGGTTTGGGAATCAGGTGGTAAAACAGAAAATGGGGAGACGGTATATTCACATATTGGAACTCGATTTCTTTCTACCTTTCACCTAGCGATCTTTAGTCTGCTTTTCGGTTCCTTTCTTGCTTTTGGACTTTCTCTTGCGGCAACTTACTTCCGGTCGGGAATATTATATGATATAGTTTCCTTCAGCTCTAATTTGATTTTATCGACTCCCATTTTCATTGTCGCAATACTATTGTTAATTGTGTTTTTTTACCGACTGGAATGGTTTCCTCCCGGTGGGTATGAATCTGGAAATACATACTACGTGGTATTGCCGGGAATTACTTTGGGTTCTCGTATCTACGCGAGAATGTCCTTGTATCTATTACCAGAAATTCGAAAGGAAGCAGATTCAAAGTATGTGCAGTTATTACAAACGAGGTCTTATCCTTGGAGTCATATTGTCGGAAAGGAAATTTTCTTAAAAGTTCTGCCGATTGCACTCATCCTTTTAATTTTAGATTTTGGGTCTTTGTTGTCGGGAGCAATGGTAGTAGAAGAGATTTTCTTTTTTCCTGGAATTGGAAAGTCTTTGTACTTTTCCATTAAATCGATGGATACAAAGTTACTGGCAACTTTGCTTATGTATTCCGGAATTCTATTTTATATTTTGAATCGCATTGGATTTTATTTACAAAGAATGTTTTCAGGTGGGGTATAAAAAAATGGCAGTCCATACCCTTGTTAGATTTTTATTTTTTGGATTGGTTTTTTTGGGTGCATTCATTTTGTCCTCACCTACAAATGTAGACTTAACCAATAATAATTTGCCCATTCTTTCACCTGGCTTTTTTGCAGGAACGGATCGTTTGGGGAGAGACAACTTAGCCTTGTTTTGTTATGGGTCTCTATCCACGATTGTTCTTGTTGTCCCTGCTCGCATTTTGACTATCTTTGTATCCTTTTTTTTGTCTGCTTTTTCTATCTTCTTTCCTAAAAGATCTGAATGGATTCTTTCAGGTATTGTTTCCGTATCACTTGCGATTCCTTCTTTATTGTCTGCTTTGGTAGTGATTAGTCTGTTACCTAACAATCCATTTGCAATTTTTATTGCTATCCTTGTTTCTGATTGGGCTTTGTCATACGAAACACTTTCAGCCAAGATTCGTGAAATCAAACAAAGTTCTTATTTATCCGCTTCCCTTTGCATGGGTGCCAAGCCGTATCAGCTCATTCTTTTACATTATCTACCAGCCCTCCGCGATATGTTCGGTTTTTTATTTTTTTCCGGATTACCGAGTGTAGTTATGACAACTGCCTTGTTTTCCTATTTAGGAATCCAAACATCACTTGGAGACACAGGTCCTGGGCTTGGAGAACAAATCTCATTTTCTAAAGATTATTTTGACAAGACACCAGTTTCCGTTTTGCTTCCGATAGTTGCCATTTTAACTTTGGTGTATTCTTTGGGATCTAACCAGAAAAAGAATGAAACATAAAATTTCAGCATTATTCATCATTCTCGGTCTTCTATGTAATGCATTGCCGTTATATTCGATTGATGATTATTATAATTTTCCAAATCAAAGTTACAAGGGGAGCGTTACCTATGAATCCTCTCGTAATTTATGTTTGTTCTCGTTCGTTGCAACCACCCCAGATCCTACCAAAGAATATTTGACCAAAGGAATTCCTTCCGTTTTACTTTCAGAACTTCGTAATTTAGAATATACCTATGTGGAATACCCGAAAGCAAATGTGATTTATCATTCGTTTGGGGAAGCACCTGTTTTGACTCTGCAAGAGAAGATTGATGCAGAATCCCCCAATGTAAAAAG
Source organism: Leptospira sp. WS4.C2 (assembly GCF_040833985.1). Lineage (NCBI taxonomy): Bacteria > Pseudomonadati > Spirochaetota > Leptospiria > Leptospirales > Leptospiraceae > Leptospira > Leptospira mgodei. The sequence goes on along the minus strand of NZ_CP162139.1, from coordinate 3,073,681 downwards.
AAAAAAGAAAGAGATTAATGACGAGAAAGATTTACAAGACTTGCGATCTGGTAAAAAACAACTGGCTCCAGAAAAAGATCCTCGTTATGTAAAAGTAACAATCAAACAACTATGGGACAAGAAGGCCCCAACTCCCGATGAATCCTTTGGTTTGGCGAATAAATTAAATTGTGATTATATTATTGGAGGTTCTTTTGAGGTTAGAGATAATGAGCTGCTTACCAAAGTTTTTCTTTATGACGACTTTGAAGGAAAAATAATTCCATTTGAGCACAAAACTTCTATAATACGAGCGTATCAAGAAATGACTCCCCTCGGTGAATCCATTCGGGAGAAATTGCAGGGAAAAGACACAACCACTGTAGAAGTTTCTGCCGGTGTCGAGGAGGATGCTCTTGTTTATCTGGACGGGATTTATTTGGGAAAAACTCCTTTAATTGGGAAAAAATTCCCCGTCGGCAAACGATCATTGTTTGTCTTCAAAGAAGGGTTTCATCCTTACAAACAAGATGTCCAATTAGAGAAGGGGAGACCTTTTCAATTGGATGTTAAACTCTCTTTGAAGTTAAGTAATTCATATATTACTGTTAGTACGAATGTTGAATCAGATGTGTATTTGGGGATTCAGTATTTAGGCAAAACACCTTTGCATCGTATCGCCATTCCTTCTGGAATGAATCGATTGCGGATATCAAAAGAAGGTTATATTGATAGTTTTCGCGCAGTGGATGCAAGGGATAATGAAGAGGTTGTGGTTGATGTAGAAATGCGAGAAGGCAAAACGGATGTTTATTATAAGAATAAACAAAATGTTTTCCTAGATCATACCTATAAAGACTTTGCCACCTATTCATTGCATGGTTCTCTTTTGTTTTATGCAAGTTATGTGTATTTGAATTACGCATCAAGACAGGCCTACTCAGCTGCCAGATCTCAAGTGACCCTTGTGAATGCAAGTGCCATCTCTTCCTTTAATCAAAACAACCCAAATGAATTTTTCTTTTGGTATGGGGTTCAAAATTCTATCATTGATGATGCCGAATCAAAAGCCAGAAGTTTGAAACGTGTGGCCGGGACCTTACCAATGGAAAACCGCAGGGATCGACAATTAGTTGGGGGCCCTATGGTCATTATGATGGGACTGATGTTGGTATCTGCGGCTACTTTTTATATTTTGGGCC